>NZ_PPPD01000001.1:2662500-2962500 GCF_002901445.1 Deinococcus koreensis | reverse complement strand
CAACCCCTACGTGCTGCTGATCACCGGGGCGGGCGGTCTGGTCATCATCGGGATCAGCTGGAACCTGATGCTAGCGGGGCTGGGGTTCGACGACCGCCGTGTCCGGGTCGGCAGCCTGCTGCCCGCCCTGGCCGTTGCGCCGCTGTTGCTGTGGCTGGCCTCGCGGCTGAGTGGCTGATGGAGTGAGCGTCTGGGCACGGGCGGTGCCCACCCCCCGGAGCATGGACACCCTTCAGGCCCAGGTCAGCCCTGGCTCACGCCACCGGCATCTGGACACATTGACCTTGAGCAAAGCTTGGTTCAGCCTTCTGGGACGATGAAATTCAGGGATCAGTCAGATGGGCTGCGTAGGTTGACCTCACCCAAGGAGGAACCACCTATGACCACCGGAACCCGCATCCCGACCCGCCGAATGCTCGCCCTGAGCGCCCTGCTGGGCCTCGCCGCCACCGCCTCCGCCAGTCCCGCCAAGATCACGGCCCAGAGCATCATCGTGAACCCGGTCGAGACGAAACTGAACGTGGACGTCTGGGTGAACAAGGACGCCAGCGGCAAGGCCAACCCCGCCTACCGCAAGGGCGAGAAGCTCAGCGTGGCGGTCAAGACCAACGCCGACGCCTACGTCTACCTGTTCAACGTGAACGCGAACGGCACCATCGACCTGTTCTTCCCGAACAACTACGAGGAGAGCAACTTCGTGCAGGCCGGCGTGACCCGCGTGTTCCCGCCGGAGGGCGCCAAGTACTCGTTTACGGTGGCGGGGCCGAACGGGCAGGACAAACTGCTCGCGCTGGCCAGCAGCAAGGAACTCAAGCTGGACGACATCGCGCGCTTCGCCGGTGAGCAGGCCAGCAATCAGGGCTTCGCGCAGGTGCGCCTGAAGGGCCAGGAGAATCTGGCCAAAGCCCTGAGCATCGTGGTCAACCCCCTGCCCGCCGACGGCTGGACGACGGACGTCGCGCTGTTCCGCGTGGGCACCCAGCCCCAGGGCACGGCGACCGGCACCGTGACCACCACGCCCGGCCAGCCAGCCCAGCCAGCGCCCCAATCCGCTCCGGTTCAGCCTGCTCCCGCGCAACCCGCTCCAGCTCCGGTGGCCACGCCCGCCCCACAGCAGCCCGCGCCCACCCCTGTGGCCCAGATCAAGCCCGGCGAGAAGAAGGACGGCAGCGCCGACCAGGCTATGGTGGACGCCTACGCCCGCCTGAAGGGCAGCGAGAGCCTGGGCAATGCCACCACCTACGCCCTGCCCTGGGCCGACGGCCTGTGGCAGAAATTTAACGGCGTGGGGGCTTACGGCGACGCCGTACTGCTGCACGCCAACGGCAGCAGCCGCTCGTACGCGGTTCACGGAATGCTGCTGGAGCGCTACCTGGCGCTGGCAGGGGCCGAGAACGGTGGGGTGCGGCCCCCCTCGCGCCTGGGTTGGGCGGCCGGCGACGAGAAGGTCATCCCGCAGAACAGCCAGGGCACCAGCGGCCTGTACGGCTTCTTCCAGAACGGCGCGCTGTACGGCACCGAGAAGTACGGCACCTTCTGGCTGCAGGGCGCGGTCTTGAAGACCTACCAGGGCCTGGGTGGCTCGGGCTCCTTCCTGGGCTTCCCCACCCGCGACCAGTACCAGCTCCAGGGCGCCTGGGCCGCCGACTTCGAGGGCGGCACCATCCGCACCGTGAACGGCACCCCGAAGGTCTACCGCAAGTAAAACGCCGGGTGAGAATCCCACACGCAGGATTCAGCGCTCCGTCAGCTTCGTTCGCTACACTTGCCCTACCTCGAAAGAGGTTAACACCAATCGATTCCAGGTTGTGCCGGGCGTGACTGGCCTCGCCCCTCAGAGCCCCACCCCCGGCCCTGACTTCTCCCGAGTTTCTTCCGGCACTGTGCGCCGGGGGATCGGGTCAGAATCGGCGCGCGACGCTGGCCCCGCCGCGCATCACCCTCTCTCGACGCTGTGCAGCACTGCTTTCCACCCCACTCCGTTTTCCAGCACCGTCACGCCCCCGACCATCAGCGGAAGGGGGCGTGACGGTTGCTAGGGTGGTTCGGCGCTTTTGCCCACGTGCAGAGGCTCCTGCCTGGGGACAGGCAACACCGGGCAGGGGACGAGAGCCCCTTCCATGCGCTCAGGATGACAGGCGCGGAGTCTCAGGCTGCCGGAGCCTCAGGATGATGCTGGTGGAGTCGACTTCCCTTCTGAACGCCGACGGTCACGCTGCGGGGCCTTCCGTGCCGCCCCTCAGCTCAGCTTGGCCTTGAATTCCTCGTAGCCGAAGGTCTTCACGACCTCGTACCCGCCACCTTGCCGCAGGATGCCGATGTCAGGGTGCTTGACCCCGTTGAAGAAGGTCGTCTTGACCATGGTGTAGTGGATCATGTCGTCGAAGACCACCCGGTCGCCGATCTGCAGCTCGCGGTCGAAGACATATTCGCCCACCACGTCCCCGGCCAGACAGGTCGTGCCACCGATCAGGTAGGAGTGGCCGCCCGCCGCTCCCTCGGCACTCTCGCGGTGGTGATCGAGTTCCGGCGGATCGCCCGCGCCCAGGATGCGGGGCCGATAGGGCATCTCCAGCACGTCGGGCATGTGGGCCGACACCGAGACGTCCAGCAGGGCCGCGTTCTTGACGTTATGCACCACGTCCAGCACGGAGCTGACCAGCCAGCCGGTCTGCCAGCCGAAGGCGCTGCCGGGCTCCAGGATCACGTCCACATCCCACTTCTCGCGGAAGGCGCGGATCACACGGATCAGGCGCGGGAGGTCGTAGCCCTCGCGGGTCATAAGGTGGCCGCCGCCGAAATTGACCCACTTCATGCGCGGCAGGAACTCGCCGAAGTTGCGTTCCAGCACCTCCAGCGTGCGCTCCAGCGTGTCGGAGTCCTTTTCACACAGGGTATGGAAGTGCAGGCCGTCCACGCCCTCCAGCAGCTCCTCGCGGAACTCCCGGCGCGTCACGCCCAGGCGCGAGAACGGCCCGGCGGGGTTGTACAGGTCGGTCTCGACCTCGGCGTACTCGGGGTTGACGCGGATGCCGATATGAACGACCTTGCCCGCCTCACGCGCCGCCTGCACCTGGGGCCGGAAGCGCGCCCACTGCGAGAACGAGTTGAACACCAGGTGGTCGGCCAGTTCCAGAATCTGCGGGAACTCGGCGTCGCTGTAGGCCGGGGCGTAGACGTGCACCTCGCCCTGCATCTCCTCGGCGGCCAGCCGCGCCTCGTTCAGGGAACTGGCCGTCGCGCCGCTGATGCCGTACTCGCGCAGCACCGGGAAGGCCGACCACATCGAAAAACCCTTGAAGGCCACGATGATCTGCGCGCCGCTCTCCTGCTGCACGTGGCGGATCAGCGACAGGTTGCGGCGCAGCCTGGATTCGTCCAGCACGAAGGCGGGGCTGGGGATGGCGGCCCAGTCCACCTCCTGAATGGGGATGACGGCGGGGAGGGCGGGGTCAGCGACGGTCATGGAGAACAGGGTAGCGGAGAAGGGCCGTGCGGGACTGTCAGCCTCCACCGTTCGTCAGCGTGGCACAGGCGCGCAGCAGGCCCGTGGCCACACTGGCCATCAGCCACCACTGCCACCAGGGACGGCCGCCCCGGCTGGCCTCGCGTTCCCCGACCACGCCGCCGACCGCGATCCGCTTGGCGGTCTTGGCGTCCCAGGCAGTCTCCCGAGACTTCTTCAGGGCCCTTTGCGCGCCCTTGTGCCCTTCGGCCGCCGCTCGCCCCAGCAGATGCCGGGCATAGTCCAGACTCTCCTGCAGGGGCGGCGTATCGACCGGACGCAGCACGCCGTCCTCCCCGACTTCTACGAAGCCGCCGCGGAGCTGCTGGGCCAGGGCGAAGCGGGCATCGTTGTCTCCCGCGTCGGCGGCGCGCAGCAGGTAGCGGTATCGGGCCCGGTCGTCCAGCCCGAACTGTCGGCGGTAGGCCCCGAAACTGCTGTAGACCTCCCAGGCGGCCACCTCACTGCCGACATCGGCGGCTTTCAGCACGTGGTCGCGTTTCTGATCGGCGCTCAGCGTGCGGTCTTTGTGGGCCAGGAAGACCAACAGGTTGGCCGCACCCACGTCACCGCGCTCGCGGGCCTGGATCAGCAGGGGGCGAGGATCCGGGAGACCGAGCTGCGGAGCGTCCTGCCGGAGCACCCCCAGCACCGATGCGGCGTCCGCATCGCCTGCCTCGGCCATGCCCCGGAGAACGGTTCCCAGGCGCTGGGCATGGGGAGCCAGGATGTCGGTCTTCCCTATCAACGCCGCCTGACCGTACCAGAGGCCGTTTTCCGGATGGCGTTCCAGCGCGCCCAGGAACCGCTCCAGGGCGGCACTTCGCTCTGGGGCCGGGTGATTCTGCTCGGTCAGGAGCGCGAACAGCAACTCGGCGTGGGCCTCGTTCAGGTCGGCAGCCAGCCGAGCATGTTCCAGGGCTTTGCCGTACGCCTTCCTGAACATCCATTCGTAGTGCGCCACGTAGGCGTGGTACTGCCCCCAGAGCTGCTGGATATCCGTCTGCCCCAGCAGGCCGGCGTCCTGCTGCTGGCGCACGAAGGCCAGCATCTGCTCCTCGCTCCCGCCCCACTCGGTTCGCAGGTGGGTCAGCATAGTTCGGCGCAGCGCCAGGCTGTGCGGGTTGACCCTGAGGGGTTCGGCGTACCAGTCGGGGTATTGCTGGGCAGCGATATCGTCCGAACCGACCTCGCAGCCATAGGCGTTGTGGACATTGCCCACGACCAGCCAGGCCCCCAGCGGGTTGGACGTCAGGGTGGTGGCGTGGCGCGCCGCCCCCTCGGCCTGTTGAAGGTGATGCAGCATCCCGCGCCGGCCCTGGTCGCTGACCAGATCGGAGGTCGCGCCGCCGCGCAGGTCGCGGGCACGGCGGTGCAGCCAGGTCGCCAGTGCCACATGGGCCACGTAGGAGCCGACACACGTCTCCAGCCACCTGCCGAAGGCCTCGCTCAGATCCGTATCCCCGACATCGAAGGCCTGGAAGGCGGCCCGGAGCTCCTGCTCGGAGCGCTGCCCGGCCTCGAAGTCTCGCTGCAGGGAGGTCAGGTGAGCATCCAGCTCCTCTGGACGACCGTCTCGGAGCTGCTGGAGCTGAGCAGAGGAAGATGCATTCATCTGGCCTTAAGAATACTGGTCAGACACCGCTGAGGCTGCCTTATCTGCCCTATCTACCGGGTGATCCTGAAACTCTTCGCGAACGCGCGGGTGGTCTGGGCCATATCGCCGTGCACGCCCAGCGGCGTGGTGCCGGTGATGATGTACGCCGATTTCCCCTTGACTGCATAAATGGCGATGAAGTACAGGCTGAACTTGCCCTGGCGCCCGGTGTACACGACCTCATTGGCCTTCTGGCCGCTCAGGGTGACGTCGCGGGTCTGGATGATCTGGCCGCCGCTCACGAACTTGCGGATCTGGGCCAGACTGCCGGTGTGGAAGCGCGCCTGGGTGGTGCCCGCCGGTATGGGCTGCACGATCACGTTGAGGTTGGGGGCGAAGTCGCCCACGCGCCTGGGAGCCATGTACACGACCGCCGTGCCGGGGTAGTCGACCTTCTGCCAGCCGGCCGGCGGCGTGACCTTGAAGCCGTTTTTCGCGTCGGTGAAGGGGGCGGCCAGACTGCCTCCCAGGAGCAGCAGGGCCAGAGCAGCGGTGCGGAGCATGGCTCAGTGTAAGCAGCGGGCGTGAGACCCGCGAGCAGGATTCAGACGAGCCCTCAGCCGGCGATAAACTTCAAGGTTCCGGGGGGCACGTCGTCGCCGGTCACCAGGGTCGGCACCAGAGTGCTGGTGCTCAGGCCGGCGGCGTAGCGCACGTCCTCGCCCAGGCCCAGGCTGGCCAGCCGGGCGCCATGTACCGAGCTGCCCAGCGCCTCCAGCGGATTGCCGCTGCTGCGCCGCACGGTCAGGGCGATCCGGGCGCCGTCGTCGATGCTCGATTCGCCCATGGCCAGCAGGTATTCGGCCAGCACGCCAGCCGCGTAGACGTCTTCCAGACCGACCCGCTCGTCGGTGCCGGCGCAGACGATGGCGATCTCCTCGGTGGCGGTGGCGCGGGCACGGCGGGCGGCGGCGTGGGCGTTGGTCAGGGCCGCGAGGAACACGTGCTTGCCGCTCTGCGCGGCCGTGTGGGCCGCGACGGTGCCGTTGGTGGTGTTCATGACCACCGTGCGGCCGGTGAAGTTCTGTGCCGCCGCCTCCACCGGGCTGTTGCCGAAGTCGAAGCCGGGAATGGGCAGGCCGCCGCGCTCGCCGCCCAGCAGGTAGGGCGTGCTCTCGCCGTCCGGGCGCGCACCGTCTTGGCGCATACCCTCCGAGCGCAGTGCCAGGGCCACGTCGGGCGTGGCGGTCAGCAGCAGGGCGTCCGCGCCGCGCTCCAGGTAGGTGATGGCGGTGGTCGTGGCCCGCAGCACGTCGATCACCAGCACGACGTCCGGGTACGTGCCGTGGGGCAGCAGGTCGACCCGCAGCCTCAAGCGTTCCCCACTTGGAACATCCTCATTTCAGCGCCTCGCGCAGCCGCTCCAGGCCCGCCGCAGCGCCGCCCTGGCCGAAGACCGAACTGCCCGCCACCAGCACACTGGCCCCGGCATGGACGACCGCGCGGGCGTTGGTGGGCGAGACGCCGCCGTCCACCTGCAGTTCGGCCGGGCTGCCCAGCTCGTCCAGCCAGCGGCGCAGGGTGCGAATCCGCTCCAGGCTCTGCGGGATGAACTTCTGGCCGCCGAAGCCGGGGTTCACGCTCATCACCAGCACCAGATCGACGTCGGCCAGCACAGGGCGCACGGCCTCCAGCGGGGTGCCGGGATTGAGGGTCACGCCGGCCTTCTTGCCCAGCTCGCGGATCTGCTGCACGGCGCGGTGGACGTGCGGGGTCGCCTCGACATGCACGGTGATCCCGTCGGCCCCGGCGTCGGCGAAGTCGCGCAGGTAGCGCTCGGGGCGGTCGATCATCAGGTGGACGTCCATGAACAGGTTCGAGGCCCGGCGGGCCGCCGCCAGGATGGGCAGGCCGAAGGAGATGTTCGGGACGAAGGCGCCGTCCATCACATCGACGTGCGCCCAGTCGGCACTCTGGATGGCGCGCAGTTCATCGCCCAGATGGGTAAAGTCGCAGGACAGCAGGCTCGGCGCCAGTTTGACCGGGCGGGGGTCGGAAGCGTCGGGAGTCACGTGATGCAGTTTACCATTCCTTCACTTTCTGCGGCTGGGAGCGGGCTTCAGAGTTGTGGGGGGCCGAGCCCCGCCCCCTCCCTGAACCGTACCCCCGTGCCGGTGCGCTGGACATGGGGAAAGCTCCTGGGCGGCCCCTCCAGTGCCCTCGGGACGACGGCAGAGGTCGCCGGAGCACACGCCGGGTCGAGGGGCGGCAATCCATGCCGACGGCCCGAGCCGGCGCTGACTCCAGCGAATGACAGGATGATGCTGAAGACGCCTGGAGGCGTGGCGACCCCCGGAAAGTGCCTCCCTCTCCCCCCGGAACGTGGGCGAGGGAAGCCGTGGACATCGCTCAGGGCCATGACCCATGAAAGCTGGCCCGCGAACTTGTCAGCGGGCCAGGACGTGGGGGACTGCGTCAGCGCTCAGCGGCCGTAGTACGCGGTCAGGCTGGTCTTGGCGAGCACCTTCCCGTTCAGATTGAAGCCCAGCACGGCCGGGGTGGTGCCGGCGGGCAGCTCCAACGTGCTGTTCAGGGCGTACAGCGTGAACACGTAGCGGTGCGCCTGGTCGCCGACCGGGGGGCAGGCTCCGACGAAGCCGGGCTGGCCGCCCTCGTTATTGAGCTGCTGGGCCCCAGCCGGCAGCGCGCCGCCGGGATTGCCCGCCCCGCGCGCCAGGCCGGTCGACGTGGCGGGGATGTTGTATACCGCCCAGTGCCAGAAGCCGCTGCCCGTGGGGGCGTCCGGGTCGTACTTGGTGAGTACCAGGCTGACCGTGCCGACCGGCACGCCGCTCCACTTCAGCTCGGGGCTGACGTTGGGCCCGGTGCAGCCGAAGCCGTTGGCGACCTGTTCGGCCGGGTAGGCCGTGCCGTTCGCGAAGGTGGGGCTGGTCAGGGTCAGGCCCATCGCCGTGCTGGCCGGGCTGGGCTGCGCGACGCTGAGGCGCTGGGCGGGGTTCAGGCCCCCGTTGCCCGCATTCGCTCCACCGATCATGGTCATATTCGGGGCGCAGGCCGCGAGGCTCAGGCTGAGGGTGGCCAGGGCAGCGATCTTCAGGGCAGGTACGTTCAGGATGGTCATGGAACTCCTCCGGGTGGGTCGTGCAGGGGCCGGGCGTCTCGCCGGCCGGTCGTTCGACGTTAAATGGCCTTCGGGCAGCCGGGGCCAGCGTGGCGTACATTCTCAACGCTCTCTCAGGGTCGGCTCAGGAAAGAGGGGGGCAGCAGGGTCGGGCAGCTCGCTGGGCGAAAGACACCTCTGCCCAGCGAAGCCTTCCCTCCAGCCGTTTGGCCGACTCACGCCCTTCTCCCCAGGGACGGCACAGTTTTCCAGACAGGCCTGTTCTGCCTTCAGGCGCGCGCCTGCTCCATCCAAACGCCCGTTAGGTGCTCCGTGGCATGATTGGAGCACCTGGCACGACATCCCCGCCATCATCCCCACGGAGGGCACCCACATGACTGAGCAGACTGCACGGCCGACCCCTGGCCTCGACGCCTGGAAAACGCTGGCCCGCAAGGATCTCAGGGGCGCCGAGCCCGAGACCCTGAACATCACCACGCCCGAGGGCCTCACCTTAAAGCCGCTGTACACCCGCGCCGACCTGGACGGGCTGGACGTGGACACGCTGCCGGGCCTTCCCCCCTACACGCGCGGCCCGCGCGCCACCATGTACGCCGCGCGCCCCTGGACGATCCGCCAGTACGCGGGCTTCTCGACCGCCGAGGCCAGCAACGCCTTCTACCGGCGCAATCTGGCGGCCGGGCAGAAGGGGCTCTCGGTGGCCTTCGACCTCGCCACGCACCGGGGCTACGACTCCGACCACCCGCGTGTGGTGGGCGACGTGGGCAAAGCCGGGGTGGCCATCGATTCCGTGGAGGACATGAAGATCCTCTTCGACGGCATTCCCCTGCAGGAGATGTCGGTGTCGATGACCATGAACGGCGCGGTGCTGCCAGTGCTGGCGGCCTTCATCGTGGCGGGCGAGGAACAGGGCGTGCCCCGGTCGGCGCTGTCGGGCACCATCCAGAACGACATCCTGAAAGAGTTCATGGTGCGCAACACGTACATCTACCCGCCCACGCCCTCCATGCGGATCGTGGCCGACATCATCGCGTACACGGCGACCGAGATGCCCCGGTTCAACTCGATCTCGATTTCCGGCTACCACCTGCAGGAAGCGGGCGCCAACGCCGCGCTGGAGCTGGCCTACACCCTGGCCGACGGGCTGGAGTACGTGCGCGCCGCCCTGAAGTCGGGGCTGGAGGTCGACGCCTTCGCCCCCCGGCTGAGCTTCTTCTTCGCCATCGGCATGAACTTCTACACCGAGGTCGCCAAGCTGCGCGCCGCCCGGCTGCTGTGGCACGAGATCATGGCGGGGTTCAGTCCGAAGAACCCGCTGAGCAGCGCCCTGCGAACCCACTGCCAGACCTCGGGCTGGTCACTCACCGAGCAGGATCCGTACAACAACGTGATCCGCACGGCGGTCGAGGCGATGGCGGCGGTCTTCGGCGGCACCCAGAGCCTGCACACCAACGCCTTCGACGAGGCCATCGGCCTGCCCACCGACTTCTCGGCCCGGATTGCGCGCAACACGCAGCTCGTCATTCAGGAGGAAACCGGCATTCCCGGCGTGGTCGATCCCTGGGGCGGCTCCTATCTGATGGAGCGCCTGACGCACGACCTGGCCGCGAAAGCCCGAGAACTGATGGCGGAGGTCGAGGCGCTGGGCGGCATGGCCAGGGCCATCGAATCCGGCGTGCCCAAACTGCGCATCGAGGAATCGGCGGCCAGGAAGCAGGCCCGCATCGACCGGGGCGAGGACGTGATCGTGGGCGTGAACAAATACCGCCCGACCGAGACGACAGCCGTAGACGTGCTGGACATCGACAACGACGCGGTACGAGAGTCGCAGATTGCGCGCCTGGAGCGGGTGCGCTCAGAGCGTGACCCGGCCGCCGTGAAGGCTGCGCTGGACGCCCTGGAGGCCGCCGCCCGCACCGGGGAGGGCAACCTGCTGGCCCTGAGCGTGGACGCCATGCGGGCGCGCGCCACCGTGGGCGAGGTCAGCGACGCGCTGGAACGGGCCTGGGGCCGTCACTCCGCTGAGATCCGCACGCTGAGCGGCGTGTATGCCCAGGGCTACGCGGGCGACGAGGGCTTTGCCGCGCTGCAGGGCGAAATCGAGGCCTTCGCCGCCGCCGAGGGCCGCCGCCCGCGCATGCTGGTCGTGAAGATGGGGCAGGACGGCCACGACCGGGGCGCCAAGGTGATCGCCACCGGCTTTGCCGACTTGGGCTTCGACGTAGACGTGGGGCCGCTGTTCCAGACGCCCGAGGAAGCGGCGCGGCAGGCCATCGAGAACGACGTGCACGTGGTCGGCGTGAGTTCGCAGGCCGCCGGGCACAAGACCCTGATCCCACAGCTGATCCGGGCGCTGCGGGCCGAGGGCGCGGGCGACATCCTGGTGATCGCCGGGGGCGTGATCCCGCAGCAGGACTACGCCGCCCTACGTGAAGCGGGCGTGGCGGGCATCTTCGGGCCGGGCACGCCGATCCTGACCAGCGCGCGGGAAGTGCTGCGGCTGGTGAGGGAGCGCGGGCAACCGGCGGGGGCGTAAAGGCGTACTGGAGCCTATGTTCCGTCTGTTGTTGCTGACCCTGCTCACCCCGACCGCGCTCGCAGTTGGCCTCCCGCCCGTGCCGTACCAGAACCAGGTCAGCCCGAAGCCCACTCAGGTCGGGGGGCTGAAGTCCTGCGCGGTCGGGGAAACCCGCTACCTGCTCGACAGCGCCGGACGTGTCCGGAGTCTGAGCTACGCCCGCCTGATCCCGGACAACACGCTGCGCGTGACCCAGAGCTACGACCGGGCCGGCAAGTTGACTGGCGTGATCGTGAAGTGGGTCGGATTCGCTGGAACCATAATGGACATGCGCGGCGTCTTCGACTCCCGTGGGCGGCTGATCCGGGAAGTGGGCTTCCGACGCGCCGACGTGCTCACGCCGCTGCGGAGCTACCTGCGGCCGGTGCCCAGAGGCGTGAAATGCTGACCACGCATGGCTGACCCGGTGCACTCCCTGACCTCTCCCCTGCTCGCGGGCAGCCGGCGGGCGCTGGCGAAGGCGATCACGCTGAGCGAGTCCACGCGCCCCGAGCACGAGGCGCAGGCCCAGGCGCTGCTGGCCGAGGTGCTGCCCCACGCCGGGAAGTCCGTGCGGGTGGGCCTGACCGGGGTGCCGGGCGTGGGCAAGAGCACCTTCATCGAGGCGCTGGGGATGGCGCTGGCCGACTCGGGGCACCGGGTTGCGGTGCTGGCGGTCGATCCCAGCTCGGCCCGAACCGGCGGCAGCATCATGGGCGATAAGACGCGGATGCCCCGCCTGACCGTGCATCCGAGCGCCTTCATCCGCCCCAGCCCGGCCGGTGGGGCGCTGGGGGGCGTGGCGCGGCGCACCCGCGAGGCCATCACGCTCTGCGAGGCCGCCGGCTACGACGTGGTGCTGGTGGAGACCGTGGGCGTGGGCCAGAGTGAGACGCAGGTCGCCGCCATGACCGACCTGTTCGTGCTGCTCACGCTGCCGAACGCCGGCGACGAGTTGCAGGGCATCAAGCGCGGGATCATGGAACTGGCCGACGTGTGCGTGGTGAACAAGGCCGACACCGACCCGCCCGCCGCCGTGCGCGCCCAGACCGAACTGCGCGCGGCCCTAAACCTGCTGACCCCCCACGACGCTCCCTGGCGGCCCGTGGCGCTGCGGGCCTCGGCATTGACCGGCGAGGGCATCCCCGAGGTCTGGGACACCGTGCAGGACTACGCGGGCACCGTCGATCTGGCCCTCAAACGCCGCGTCCAGAACGGCCTGTGGTTCGACGAACTGCTGCGCGAGGCGGTGTGGCGCGCCTTCCAGCGGGGGCTGGATGCCGGGAAGCTGCGTGAGCTGCGGGCCGAAGTGGAGGTGGGGCGGCTCACGGCGGTGCAGGGCGTGGCGCGGCTCATGTCGGGCTGAGGTTCATGCTGGGCTTGCCCGGCGACACCCAGGGGTTCCCCAGGATCAGAAAGCGCCAGGGCAGGTCGGCCCCCCGGCGCAATCCCACGCGCGAGGTGGTCTGCACGTCGGCGTCCGGCACGGCTTCTCCCGGCACGATGTAGAGGCCGGGGCCGTCGATGGGCGCCCCCTTCAGGTCGGCGCTCATGCCCAGCGCGGTCATGAGTTTGGCCGGGCCGTTGCTCAGATCCGTGCGGCGCTTGACTGCGCGCAGCTCGCGCATGGATTCTTCGCCCCAGACCGGCTCGGCGGCGCGTACCAGGATGGCGGCCTGTACCCCGTCCGGGCGGCACACCACGTTCAGCAGGGGCTGGTCGTAGGCGTAGTGGAAATAGACGGTGCCCGGCGGCCCCGCCAGCATCGCCGCCGCGCCGGGCAGCCGCACGATGACGTGGCAGCTGGGATCGCGTGGGCAGTCGTAGGCTTCGGTTTCCACGATGCGCGCCGCCAGCACCTCACCGGTCGCCAGCGTCCGGACGAGCACGGCGCCCAGCAGAGTCCGCGCGACCTCCACCGGGTCGCCCGCGAAGAAGGACGGCGGCAGCGCGTGAATGTGGGCGAACCGGGCAGGCGGAACCGGGGCGGGATCGGCGGGGAACAGCACAGGCGCAGGGTAGAGGGGGGCGGGAGACGCGCACCGCACGAAGGCTTACGGGCTCAGGATGGGGCCGTCATCTCCATGCTGGGTAGGGCCGGCGACACCCACGGGTTGCCCCGGATGACGAAACGCCACGGCAGGTTGCGCCCTTCCTTGATGCCCACGCGGGCGGTGACCTCGACCTGGTGGGCGGGCAGAGGGGACTCCGGTGCGAGCAGATGCAGTTCAGTGCTGTCCACCGCTGTGCCGCCGATCTGCGCCGGGTTCAGGCCCAGCGCGTACACCAGCTTGGCGGGGCCGTTCGTCAGGTCGCGTTCCCGCGTGACCGGGCGGTTCGTGAGCATCTGGCCGACGCCCTCCAGCGGTTCCAGGGCGCGGATCAGCACGCTCGCGGCGATCCCCTCGGGCCGGCACGAGACCTGCAACAGCGGATGCCCGTGCGCCGTCCAGAACAGCCAGCGCCCCGGCGCCACCGCCATATCGGCGCTGCGGGCGGCGTGGAAGCGCCCGGCGGTGCAGGCCGGATCGCGCGGGCAGTCGTAGGCCTCGATCTCCACGATGCGCCCGCTCAGGCGCTTGCCCTCCGGGGTGAGTCGGACGAGCGTGCCGCCCAGCAGGCCACGCGCGATGGGAACGGGGTCGCCGGCGAAGTGGGCGGGTGGGAGGGGCCGGCTCATCGAGGGGACTGGGCTGGATCGGGCAATGGATAGCGCCAGCAGACGAGCACCGCGCCCACCCAGACCACCAGGTACAGCAGGGCAACGACGATACGTGAGGTCGCCGGAGTCTCACCGGCAGCGAAGGTCAAGGTCAGAACGCTGAGTGTGCGGAGGCTCGCGTGGGCCACGAATGCCAGGGCCAGGGTACGCAACACCCGCTGCTCATGCCCGCGGTGCCTGAACCAGTTCCACCACGTATAAACCATAGGCAAGGCGGTGATGCCAGCCAGCATCCGCCTCAGCGGGGTCTGCTCAGGAATCATGAGAACGGTCCCGAACCCGTAGGCAGTGAACACGCTGAACAGAACCATGAACAGGAGCGGGGTGCTGAGACTGGGCGGCGGCCCCCGAAACCCTTCCTCTGGCGGCGTCTCCGGCGTCATCCACTCAGCCTACCCCTGAGCGCAGCAGGCCGCCCTCGTAGATGCGGCGCACGGTCGCCTCGATGTCCGGCTCCTTCACGGTGATGTCGCGCACCGGGGCGTGGGCGGTCACGCGGGCGATGGGGCCGGCGGCGGCGCCCGTGAAGGCGTAGCGCACGCGGGGGCCATCAGTGCCCAGCAATTCCAGACCGCTGACCTGGGGATCGGCGGGCGCTTCCTCGAAATCCACCACCAGTTCGCGGGCGCTGCCGTACCGGGTCTGCAATCTCGCCAGATCGCCGTCGTACAGCAGTTGCCCGTGGTCGATGATCATGACGCGGCGGGCCAGCCGCTCCACGTCGCCCAGGTCGTGGGTGGTGAGCAGCACCGTGACCCCGTGCTCGCGGTTCACGTGCCGCACGAACTCGCGGATCCGCTCCTTGGCGACCACGTCCAGGCCCACGGTGGGCTCATCGAGGAACAGCAGTTCGGGATCGTGCAGCAGGGCGGCGGCGAGGTCGGCCCTCATGCGCTGGCCCAGGCTCAGGGCGCGGGCGGGCGTGCCCAGGAAGGGGCCGAGTTCCAGCAGCTCCGTGAACGCCGCCAGATTCTCGCGGAAGCGGGCCTGGGGAATGCGGTAGACGTGCCGCAGCAGTTCCAGCGAGTCCTGCACCGGCAGATCCCACCAGAGGGTCGTGCGCTGCCCGAACACCGCGCCCAGGCGGGCCACATGGCGGCGGCGCTCCTCCCAGGGGATCAGCCCGCCGACCTCCACCCGGCCACGGTCGGGCACCAGCAGGCCGGTCAGCACCTTGATGGTCGTGCTCTTGCCGGCGCCGTTCGGGCCGAGGTAACCCACGATCTCACCGCGAGCGATCTGGAAACTGACATCTCGCACCGCCTCCAGCGGCCCCTGACGGGTGCGGAAGGTCTTGTGCAGGTGCTGGACGTGAATCATGGGTGCTCCTTCGGAGCGCAGATGGCGGATGGCAGATGGCGAACAGATCAAGATCGTGTGGAGCGGTGGCGAATATCGAGCCGGCGACAAAAAGTCCACATGGCCTCTGCCTTAGCCATCTGCCATCTGCCTTCCGCCTCCATCACGTCCCCGTCCCCTGGTAGCGGCGCACGCCCAGGCGCCAGAAGGCGAAGGCGGCGGCCAGGAGCGCCGGCCCGACCAGCGGGGCGAGGAAGGCGGCGAAGCCCGGCAGGCCATCGGGCAGCGGGCGGCCCAGGACGTGCAGCACGGGAAAGTACGACAGGAAGGCGGCGGGGATCAGGTAGGTGAAGGTCTTGCGGAGCCACTCCCCGTAGATGTCCATGGGGTACGAGATCAGCGTGCGGCCGCCGTAGGTGAGCACGTTCATGGCCTCCACGCTGTCCACCGTCCAGAAGGTGAGGGCGCCGCCGACCACGAACAGGCCGCCGAAGAAGGCGATCATGCCCGCGACCGCGCCGCTCAGCAGGGCCACGTCGCCCAGGCTCCAGGCGACCTCCACGTGGGTCACCCCGTAGGCCACGATGCCGGCAGCCAGCACCACGCGGGTCAGGCGGCGCAGCGCGAAGTCCGAGCCGAACACCTGCAGTGCCAGCGGCGCGGGGCGCAGCAGGAAGGTGCTGAAGCTGCCCGAGCGGACGTGCGCGCTCAGGTTGGGGGCATCGAAGCCGCCGAAGGCCAGATCCATCAGCACGAAGGCCAGTTCGGCCAGGCCGTACAGCAGCGCCACCTCGCCCAGCGTCCAGCCCGACAGCGTGCCGAAACGCGGCAGCACCAGCGCGAAGGCGGCGAACTCGGAGGCGGTTATCAGGGCGGCGGCCACGGCGTCGAGTGCGAACGAGACCCGGTAAACGCCCTGGGAGCGGGCCTGGGCGCGCAGGAGGAGGAAGTAGAGATGCAGATGGCGGATGGCCGATGGCAGAAGGCCAGGAGATTCGTCCCGCCAGTGCATATCTTCTCCCCTACCCACCGGCCAGCTCCAGGCGGCGCAGGCCGCGCGCGAGCACCATGGCGGCCAGGGCGAACAGCGCCACCGTCCAGGCGAGTTGCGTGCCCAGGGCGGCCCAGGCGTCGGGGCCGATCCTCTGGCCCAGCCAGAGTTCCACGGTGGTGTTCAGCATAGCCGGGAAGGGTGTCCAGGCCAGCACCGACTGGAACCAGCCGGGAAACAGCGCCAGCGGCATCAGGAAGCCGCAGCACAGGTTCATGGCGGCCCAGGCGAAGCGGCCGATGCCCACCGCGTCGGGTGACCAGAAGGCCGCGCAGTTCACCAGGAAGCGGAAGGCGAAGCCGCAGGCCCAGGCCAGCCCCACGCTGAGCACGGTCAGTCCGGCCTGCGGACCACCCGGAAAGCCAGCGCCCCAGAGCAGCGCAAACAGCCCCAGCATGGGCAGACCGCGCAGCACGAACTGTCCGGCGGCGCGCCCAGCGTCCTGCGCGGCCCAGAAGGCCAGCACGTTCACCGGGCGCAGCAGGTCGCCGCCGACCTCGCCCCGGTGAATCACACGCATGAAGTCGTACCAGCCGAACAGCGAGAAGGCTGCGATGAACGCCTGGGTGAGCCCGGTGTACGTGATCGCGTCCTGCATGGTGAATCCCGCCACCTGGGGCCGGGAGCCGAACAGCGCCACCAGCACGGCGACCCGCAGCGCCCCGAAGAACAGGTTGGTCACCAGCCCCCAGAACGCCGAGGCCGGGTAGGCGAACTGCCGCCGGTAGCCCAGGCGGGCGGCGGCGAGATACAGCGCGGCGTTGACGGACGCCGGGGGGCGGGAGAGCAGGGGCGCGTGCAGGGATGACCTCCGCCCCTGGGGGCCGGTGAGCTGGGCGAGATGGGAAGCCGGCCAAAAACGGCCCAGCGTAACGGCTGCGCGCCCGCCAGGGTATACGCCATGTGGCGGAGGTCAAGGTTTCCGGAGCGCCCCCCGGTTGTGGGCATCGGGCCGGCAGGGGGTACGCTGAACCCCATATCACTTCACAGGAGGCACAGACCATGATGGACATCTTCAACATGCTGGGCGGGATGGGCAAAGCGCAGCAGACCGTGGGCCAGCAGCTCGGCACCAGCCCCCAGCAGACCCAGTCGGCCATGGAGGCGGCGGTGCCGCTGCTGCTGGGCGCGCTGACCCGCAACGCCACGCAGCCCGGCGGCCTGGACGCCCTGAGCGGCGCGCTGGGTCGCCACGACGGCAGCGCCCTGGACGCCTTCAGCCAGGGTCAGGCGCCCGATGTGCAGGACGGCCAGAAGATCCTGGGCCACGTCTTCGGCGGCCAGCAGCAGCAGGCGGCGCAGGCGGTGGGCCGGCGCGCGGGAATTGACCCCCAGCTCGCCATGCAGATCCTGAGCATGGCCGCGCCGCTGGTGATGGCCTACCTGAGCCGCCAGCGCCAGGGCAACCAGGGCGGCATGGGCCAGATGAATCAGGGCCAGATGGGGGGCGCCATGCAGGGCGGCGGCATGGACATCGGCAGCATTCTGGGCGGTCTGCTCGGCGGCGGCGCAGCGGGTGGCCTGGGCGGCATGCTCGGCGGAATGCTGGGCGGCGGCCAGCCCCAGCAAATGCCCCAGCAGCACCACGACCAGCAGAACTACGGCCAGGGCAGCGTGCTGGGCGGCGGTCAGGTGATCCCCGGCCTGCCCCAACAGCAGGGCCAGATGGGCCAGCCACAACAGGGCGGCGGCCTGCTGGGCACCCTGAACGGCGCGCTGGATCAGGACGGCGACGGCAACGCGCTGGACGACCTGATCGGCATGTTCGGCGGCCAGCGCCGCTGAGCACAGGAAACAAGCAATGGAGGCGACCCAGTTGTGGTCGCCTTTTCTTCTGTACGGTACGTCTAGGAGCTTGAACCGCACCCTCTCCCCAATCCACCTGCAAGTTGAGAGGACGCCAAGGGTCGAAGCACCCCCCCTGCCCCCTACCGAACGCCATCGTGCGCGAAGCGCGCGGGCAACGACGCGCCTCCGCAAACAGCCGGTATGGAGCCCACGCCGACACAACCTCCAGGTGGGGCCAGCTAAAAAACCGTGGCGACCACATGCCGAGCGCAGCGCTTCGCTCCCCCTGCCCCCCTGGGGTAGGGGGCTGGGGGGTGGGGAAGCCCGCCGCCGGCGAGCACCTTCCTCAGTTCTTCATTTCCGGCGGCACGGGCCGGGGCCGCAGCCCCTCGGTGAAGGTGGCGATAGACGCACCCAGCGCGGCCCCGATCAGTGGCCCGACCCAGTACAGCCAGTGGAGGTTCCAGTCGCCCGAGACCAGCGCCGGCCCGAAGGAGCGCGCGGGGTTCATGGCGGCGCCGGTCAACGGCCCCACCGCCAGGATGTCGGCCACGATGGTCAGGCCGACGATCAGGCCGCCCAGGACGTGCCGCTGGTGGATGGCGACCTTGACGATCACCAGCACCAGAAAGGCGGTAGCGATGACCTCGCCCAGCAGGCCGCCGCCCACGCTGACGCCTGTGCCCAGGGCCGGCAGCCCGGAGGCCACCGCCTGCACCTTCGCCGGCCCGGCCACCGCCAGCGCCGCCAGCGAGCCCAGCACGGCGCCGCCCAGCTGGGCGGGAATGAAACTCAGGGTGGTGCGCCAGTCCTGATGGCCGCTCAGGCTCAGGCCGAAGGAGACGGCAGGGTTGAACTGCCCCCCGCTGACGGTGCCCAGCGCCATCGCCATGACGGCGATCGCCAGACCGTGGGCGAAGGCGACCCCCAGCAGCCCGGCGTTGTTGGAAATGGCGAGCACGCCGACAAAGACGAGTGCAAAGGTGCCGATAGCTTCGGCCGTGAGTTTCTGAGGCAACATGAGGGGACTATAGAGAGCCCGGACTCAGACTCCAAACCGGCGGAAACAGCGAAGCCCGGGGCTGGGGAGGTCAGCCAGGGCCGCTGATCCGGAAGAGGCCCGTCCAGATCCGGGCGGCTTCAGTCCACCCGCTCGCGCGAGTAGGGCTTCAGGCCGCTGGGCGTGCCGGGGCCGCCGGTATACAGCGCGGTGGTGAGATACCGCGCGCCCGTGTCGCAGGCGATGGTCGCCACGCGCTTGCCCCCGCCCAGCCGCCGGGCCACCTGCAGCGCCGCCCAGGCGTTGGCGCCGCTGCTCATGCCCACGAACACGCCTTCCTCCTGCGCCAGCCGGCGGGCCAGCGGATAGGCGTCCTCCTCCCAGACCTGGACGATGTCGTCGATGATACTGCGGTCGAGGTTGGGCGGCACGAAGCCCGGCCCCATGCCCTGGAAGCCGTGCTCGCCGCGCTCGCCGCCCGAGAGGACGTTGCTGCGCGCCGGCTCCACGGCGATCACCTGAACGTCCGGGTTCTGGCGCTTGAGGTAGCGGCCCACGCCGCTGATGGTGCCGCCCGTGCCGCTGCCGTACACGAAGGCGTCGATCCGGCCCTCCATCTGCTCCCAGAGTTCGGGGCCGGTGGTGCGTTCGTGGGTGGCCGGGTTGGCGGGGTTGGAAAACTGGCCCATCATCACGGCGCCCGTCTCGGCAGCAATGCGCTCGGCCTCCTCGATGGCGGCCAGCATCCGGCGCTCGGGGTCGGTCAGCACGAGTTCGGCGCCGTAGGCGACCAGCGTGCGCTTGCGCTCCTCGCTCATCTGGGCAGGCATACACAGGACGAGTTTGTACCCCTTGGCCGCCGCCACCTGCGCCAGCCCGATGCCGGTGTTGCCGCTGGTGGGCTCCACGATGGTGCCGCCGGGCTTCAGGCGGCCGCTGCGCTCGGCGTCCTCGATGAGGCCCAGGGCAGTGCGGTCTTTGATGCTGCCGCCGGGGTTGAGCCCCTCCAGCTTCACGAACACGTCCGCCATGCCGGGTTCGGTCACGCGCGCGAGCTGCACCAGGGGCGTGTGTCCAATCAGCGACTCGATCATGCGGCCCAGCATAGAGCGGTGTGCGCGATCAACCGTGTCTCCACAGGCTTTAGCGGATGAACCAGATGATCAGCCGGGCGTCCTGGCCCTCCGCCTGCAGGGCCTGGGCGAAGGCCAGCCAGGCCCGCAGGCGCAGCGCCATGTCCGGGTCGGCGTGGGGCAGCAGCGCCGGCAGCTCGTCCGGGCGCACCCAGGTCTGGCCCACGATGTCGCCGTCCTCGAACAGCAGATCGGTGCTGACCTGCAGGCTCAGGTCGCCGGGATGCTGGCGCTCGGCCAGCCCCGCCGCGCCCAGCGCCTCCAGAAATGCGGAGGGAGTCGGCATCAGGAAGCGCGCCTCGGTCTCCCAGTCGCTGCTCGGTGGGGGACGACGTTCACACAGGATGTAGGCCAGCGCCAGCATCTCGGGTCGGGCCTCAGCCCGGCGTCCCGACGGCGCGCTCCCGCTCGGGATTGGCCTCGCTCTGGTGCAGGGCGGCCCGGGCGTCGGGCCAGTCGATGATCTGGAAGCGGCTGTTGCGGATGGCGGGCCGGAACCCGGCGTCCACGGCGATACGGATCAGTTCGCGCACGGTGGCCTGGTGCCGGCCGTGCCCCCCCGCCGCCGAGACCACGTTCTCCTCCAGCATGGTGGAACCCAGGTCGTTCGCGCCGTAGAACAGCGCCGCCTGCGCGACCTTGAAGCCCTGCGCCGGCCACGACGCCTGGATGTTGACCACGTTGTCCAGCGCGATCCGCGCGATGGCGAGCTGCTGCAGGTACTCGTGGGCGCTGGCGCCCGGCGCCTTGCCGTGCAGGCGGGTGTGCTCGGTCTGCAGCGTCCACATGGCGAAGCCCGAAAAGCCGTTGCCGCCGTAGTCGCGCAGGGCCCTGTCCTGCTGATCCCGGATCTTCAGGAGGTGGCTGGTGCGCTGGGCGTAGGTCTCGCCGAAGCCGATCACCATGGTCGAGATCGTGTACAGCCCCTTGCGCTGCGCCGCGTCCAGAATGCGGAACCAGTCGTCGGAACGGATGCGCGCCGGCGCCGCCTTGGCCCGCACGTCGTCTTCCAGGATCTCGCCCCCGGCGCCGGGCAACCCGTCCAGCCCCGCCTCGATCAGCGTGTCGAGCAGCGCGTCCAGGCTCAGGCCGAAGGTCTTTTCCATGAACAGCACTTCTTCGGGCGAGAACGCGTCGATCCGGATGGTCGGGTGGTTCGCCTTCACGTGGCGCAGCAGGCCGGTGTAGTAGTCCAGGCCCAGCGCCGGGTTCACACCGCCCTGCAGCAGGATGCGCGTGCCGTTCACGGCCTCCAGCTCACGGATCTTGGCGCTGACCTGCTCGTATTCCAGGGTGTAGCTGTCCTTCTGGCGCCCGGTGCGGTAGAAGGCGCAGAAGTTGCAGCCCACGTTGCAGATGTTGGTGTAGTTGATGTTGCGGTCGATCAGGAAGCTCACCACTCCGGGGTCGCGGCGCGCCCCCCGCAGCAGGTTGGCCACCGAGGCGACCTCCGGCAGCGGCAGGTGGTACAGCGACTCGATCTCGGCGGCGCTCAGGCGCTCGCCGCGCGCCGCCTTGTCCAGCACCTCGGCGCCGGGCAGCGGGGCGTGCGGCTGGGCAGGGATGGGGAGGGCGGGGGCACTCATGAGCCCACGCTAGCACCTGGGGCCTGGGCACGGGTCCCGCCTCCCCGGCACAGGGAAACACCATGTCTTAAGCTCCGGCCAGCGGCCGAAGTGGGCGGCGTATCATGCCCGACGTGAACGGAGGCGGCGTGGAAGCGCTTCCCCGCCGGGAGGTACGGAATGAAGATCGGCATGATTGGCCTGGGGAAAATGGGCGGCAACATGGTGCTGCGGCTGCAGCAGGGCGGCCAGCACGTGGTCGGCTACGACCGCTCCGAGGAGGCCCTGCAGAACATCGAGGCCCACGGCGCCCAGGGCACCCGCTCCATGGACGACTTTATCGCCGCGCTGGGCGAGCCGGGAACGCGCGCCGTGTGGCTGATGGTGCCCGCCGGCAAGATCACCCAGTCAGTCATCGACGACCTGGCCGCCCGCCTCTCGCCCGGCGACATCATCATCGACGGCGGGAACTCCAATTTCAACGACACCAAGCGCCGCGCCGAGGAACTGGCCGCCCGGGGGCTGCACTTCGTCGACGTGGGCACCTCGGGCGGGATCTGGGGCCTGAAGGAGGGCTACGCCATGATGGTCGGCGGCCCCGAGGACGCCGTGGAGCGCCTGCGCCCCGCGCTGGAGGTGCTGGCCCCCGCGCCGGATCGCGGCTGGGGCCGCATGGGGCCTTCGGGCAGCGGGCATTACGTGAAGATGGTGCACAATGGCATCGAGTACGGCATGATGCAGGCCTACGCCGAGGGCTTCGAGCTGCTGAACGCCAAGAAGGACTTCGAGCTGGACATGGCCCAGATCGCGGAGCTGTGGCGCCACGGCTCGGTCGTGCGGAGCTGGCTGCTCGACCTGACCGCCGAGGCACTGAAGAACTCCGCCGATTTCGAGCAGCTCTCGGACTACGTGGCCGACTCCGGCGAGGGGCGCTGGACGATCATCGACTCCATCGAGCTGGGCGTGCCCACCCCGGTCATCACGCTGGCGACCCAGATGCGCTTTCGCAGCCAGCAGGAGGTCTCCTACGCCGGCCAGATGCTCTCGGCCATGCGCCGCGCCTTCGGCGGGCACGCGGTCAAGACGCTGGAGGCGCCCAGGCAGGAGGGTATGGTGCCCGCCGTGCAGGCCGGCGAGCATCCCGAGGCCGCCGCCCCGAAGAACATTCCCGCCGCGGCCGCCGCCTCGACCGGCAGCGCCGACCAGGCCCAGCAGCTGGGCGAGTCTGGTCAGCAGCGCGTGAAGGGCGACGAATGACCGGAACGCGCAAGAAGGCGGCCGGGACGAAGGCCGCTCCGGCAGCCCCACGGGCCACCTCCCCACAGGCCACCCGCCAGGCCGTGACGAAAAAACGGGCCTCGGAGAAGGTGGGCGTGGCGCAACCGGCGCCGACCGCAGCCACCCTGGCCGCCAGCGGCGAGGGCACGACCAGAAAGTCGCGCAAGCGCGTGCCCGCCGCTGTGCCCGGCGGCGAGGCACACAACCCCTTCCGCACTCACATGCGCCGCAGCCGGGCGCCCGAACCCGCCACGCTGGTCATCTTCGGCGCGACCGGCGACCTGGCGCGGCGCAAGCTGCTGCCCGCCGTGTTCGGGCTGTGGCAGGACGGCCTGCTGGGCAGCGCCTTCAACATCGTCGGGATCGGCCGCCAGGACATGAACGACGAGCAGTTCAAGGACTTCGTGATCCAGGCCCTGGAAGGCAGTAAGGAAACCGACACCCCGCAGCCCGGCAACCTGGAGAAGTTCCGCGAGCTGCTCTACTACGAGTTCGGCGACTTCTCCGGCGACGAGGTGTACGCCCTGATCGACAAGGAGCTGGCCCGCGCCCAGGACGACCACGGCGGGCGCAAGAACGCGCTGTTCTACCTCTCCACCCCGCCCAGCCTCTTCGAGCCGATCAGCAACGGGCTGGGGCGCCTGGGCCTGGCCGACGAATCCGAGGGCTGGCGCCGGCTGGTCATCGAGAAGCCCTTCGGCCGCGACCTGGACAGCGCCCGCGAGCTGAACGACGCCATCCACAAGTCCTGGGACGAATCGCAGGTCTACCGCATCGACCACTATCTGGGCAAGGAGACGGTGCAGAACCTGATGGCGATCAGATTTGGCAACGCCATCTTCGAACCGCTGTGGAACCGGGGCTACGTCGATCATGTGCAGATCACCGCCTCGGAGGATCTGGGGCTGGAGGGCCGCGCCGGCTACTACGAGGAAGCCGGCGTGGTGCGCGACATGCTGCAGAACCACCTGATGCAGCTCTTCGCCCTGACCGCCATGGAAGCTCCGGCCGCCTTCGACGCCGAGGCGATCCGCGACGAGAAGGTCAAGGTGCTGCGGGCGGTGAGGGAGATCCCGCGCGGGCGCGTGAAGAGTGTGGCCGTGCGCGGGCAGTACGGCCCCGGCACCATGGACGGGGCCAAGGTGCCGGGCTACCGCCAGGAGCCCAACGTCCGTCCGGCTTCCCCCACCCCGACCTACGTGGCGGTCAAGCTGGAGGTGGACAACTGGCGCTGGCAGGGCGTGCCCTTCTTCCTGCGAACCGGCAAGCGGCTGCCCAAGAAGGTCACCGAGATCGCGGTGGTGTTCAAGCGCCCGCCGCTGGGCATCTTCCCGGGCGGCCTGGAGCGCAACGTGCTGGCCTTCCGCATCCAGCCCGACGAGGGCGTGAGCCTGAAGTTCTCCTCCAAGACACCGGGGCAAGAGATGGTGCTGCGCGAGGTCGTGATGGACTTCCGCTACGACGCCTTCGGGGCGCAGCTGGAAAGTCCGTATTCCCGGCTGCTGCTCGACGCCCTGCTGGGCGACGCGACCCTCTTCCCCCGCGAGGACGAGGTCGATCACGCCTGGCAGCTCGTGAGCGGCATCCTGGAAGCCTGGGAGGGCGGGTCGGCCCCCGAGTTCCCGAACTACACCTCCGGCACCTGGGGCCCCGACGCCGCCGACGAGCTGATCGGCCCGGATCGGCGCTGGAGGAGACTATGAAAGAGCGGCCGATGGCAGATGGCAGAGGGCTGATGGCTGATGGCATGACTGCAACCTGGGTTTTTGCCCTCTGCCATCTGCCATCCACCTTCTGCGCCGCCAGAGGCGGCATATGACCTACGCCACCGACCTGAAGCCGCTGGGGCCGGCCCTGACTTCCGTGCGCCGCGCCCAGAGCACGCTGGACGAGCTGTGGGCGCAGACAAACGTGGAGACGCGGGCCTACACCGGCAACATCATCGCGCTCACCGTTCACGCCCATGTCCGGCGGGTGGAGGAGGCGCTGGCGGGGCTGGAGGGGCGCTTCGCCGGGCGGCAGATCATCGGCGTGATGGACGGCTCGGACGACCTGAAGGTGCACGCCAGCCTGGTGCCGCAGCACGGCGGGCTGTACGTGGAGAGGTTGACCCTGGACGCCAACGCCGGGCAGCTGCAGGGCGCGATCCTGCCGCTGCTGCGCCCAGCCACGGTCAACCATGTCTGGTGGGGCGCCGACACCAAGCCCGGCGGCGTCCTCATGCACGAGCTGACCGACGTGGCCGACCAGATCATCTGCGACTCGCTCTCGCTGGACGTCCCCCCGGCGCGCCACTACGCGCTGGCCGACCTGGGCTGGAGCCGCTCGGCACCGTGGCGCGAGGCGCTGGCCCAGGTCTTCGACTCGCCCGACGCCGCCCGGCAGCTCCCCCGGATCACCCACCTGACCGTGCGCTATTCCGGGCGCAAGGATCTGCCCGCCCGGCTGTTCGCGGGCTTCGTCGCCGACACCCTGAAGTGGCGTGACCTGCGGAACGTGACCTTCAAATCGGGCCGCTGCGGGCGCGAGAACGGCGACCTGTGCGGCGTGGAACTGAGCGGCGACGGCGTGCGCTTTGCCCTGAACGCCGAAGCGGGCGAGGTGGCGCGCGCCGAGGCCGTGTGGGAAGGTGTTCGGCGCGTGACCGAGATGAACGTGCCCAGCATGACCCTGGCGCAGGGCCTGGGCCGCGTGATGGCCCGCCCCGAGCGCGGCGAGGGCTTCGAGAACGCCTGGAAGATGGCGAAGGCCAGCCTGTAGGGAGCTGTTGAAGGGTCGAACCGTCGAGCGGTCGAGCGACAGCAGGGGCACGGTTCGGGCAGGGCACTTGAAGTGGTCGCCGCTTCTTGCGTTGCGCCGGCTTTCCTGTCGGTGTGACGAACCTTCCAGCGGCGCTCACCCTGGGGAGGGCATACTTCCAGGCATGAGCGCCGCCGAGACCCTCGCCGACCTCGCGCAGCATCTGGGCGCGGACGCGGTGGGCTGGGCACCGGCGCAGGTTCCGCAGGGCGCCGTAGACGAGTACGCTGGCTGGCTCGCGGCCGGTCGGCACGCGGGCATGGGCTATCTGGAACGGCAGTTGCCCGCCCGCGCCGATCCGTCCAGCCGGCTGGAAGGCGTGGGCAGCGTGCTAGTGCTGGGCGTGTCTCACGCCTTCACGGAGCCGCCGAAGCCGGCCGGCGGCGTGCGGGTGGGCCGGGTGGCGCGCTACGCCTGGACGCCCGACTACCACGACCAGCTCCAGCCCGTGCTGAGCCGCCTGGAACAGGAGGCGGCCGCGCTGGGCGTACGGGCGCGGGGCTACGTGGATCACGGCCCGGTGATGGAGCGGCTGTTCGCGGCGGGCGGCTTCCTGGGCTGGCGCGGCAAGTCCGGAATGCTGGTGAGCACGCGCCTGGGCGCCTTCGTGACCCTGGCGGTGCTGCTGACCGACCTGCCGCTACAGGGGCCACCCCAGGATCATCCGGATCGCTGCGGCCGCTGCTTTCGCTGCGTGGCCGCCTGCCCCACGAACGCCATCGGGGACGACCGGGCCATCGACGCGCGGCGCTGTATCTCGTACCTGACCATCGAGCACCGGGGCCCGCTGCCCCTGGAGCTGCGCCCTGGCGTGGGCGACTGGCTGTTCGGCTGCGACGTGTGCAGTGAGGTCTGTCCGTGGAGCGAGCACGCCGGCCCGCTGGCTACACTGCTGCGGCCCGAGCCCGAGCTGGCGTTTCCCGATCTGGGCCGCTTCTTCGGGGTCAGCGAGCGGGGCTTCGAGCGCGCCTTCGCCGGCAGCGCCTTCCTGCGCCCGCGCCGCAAGGGCATGGCCCGCAACGCCCTGACCGTGCTGGGCAACACCCGCGCTCCGCAGGGCTGGCCGCTGCTGCTGGCCGGCGCCGCCGACCCCACCTGGGAGGTGCGCGAGGCCGCCGCCTGGGCCCTGACGCAGTGGGACGAACCCCGGCATCTGCGCCCGCTGCAGAGCGATCCCCACGAGGCGGTGCGGGCCGCCGCCGGCCACCTCTGAACCCGTCTCGCTGTGAACACAGTTCGTCTTAACCCGGCCCATCTGAACCCGGCCCATCTGAACCCAGTCCATCTGAACACTTCCCAAAGGTGGGCCAAAGGCGGGACGGGGCACGGCGGTCACCTGCCCCACCGGCTTGCCACTACCATGGGGGAGTGCGCGTCTCCCTACCCCTGCTGCTCTCCACCCTGCTCGCTTCGGCGGCCCTGGCCCAGCCGGTGACCGGCCCTGGCCCGGCGGGTTCGGGCTCGGCGGGCGCAGGAGCGCCGGGCAGCGCCCAGGGCCGCACCCCGGTGCTCACGCCCGTGGTCACGGCCCGCCACCCGCACGACCGCCTGGCCTTTACCGAGGGGCTGCAGTATCTGGGCGACGGCGTGTATATCGAGAGCACCGGTCAGGTCGGGGCCTCCGGTGTCCGGCGCCTGAACCTGAAGACGGGGCGGGTGCTGGCCGAAACGGAGACGCCGATCGCGACGTCCTTCGGCGAGGGCGTGACCGTGCTGGGGGGCGTGGCCTACCACCTGACCTGGCAGGACGGCGTGGCCTTTACCTTCGACGCCAAGACCCTGCGCGAGACCGGCCGCTACCGCTACAGCGGCGAGGGCTGGGGCCTGACCACCGACGGCCGGGCGCTGATCATGAGCAACGGCACCTCCACGCTGGTCTGGCGCGATCCCAAGACCTTCGCGGTTCGCCGGAGCGTACAGGTCACGGATCAGGGTCAGCCGGTGAAGAACCTCAACGAGCTGGAATACGTGCAGGGCCAGATCTACGCCAACGTCTGGCTCAGCGACCGGATCGCCCGGATCGACCCCCAGACGGGCCGGGTCACGGCCTGGATCGACGTGGCGAACCTGACCCGCGAGGCCAGCCTGCAGGCCGTGCGCTCTGGCAGGCCACTGACCTTCGACGACGTTCCGAACGGCATCGCCTTCATCCCGGAACGGGGCACGCTGCTGATCACCGGCAAGCGCTGGGAACTGATGTTCGAGGTCAGGGTGCCCGGCGTGAAAGCCGACACGGTCGGCCAGACCCCCCGCCGCTAGGCCGACGCTGGAGGCGCGGCCTCCGAGTCTGGCGCGGCCGGCAGGGTGAAGGAGAAGGTCGTGCCCACGCCGCTGGAACTCAGCCCCAGATGGCCCCGGTGGCGCTCGACGATCTTGCGGGCGATCGACAGGCCGATACCGCTGCCCTCGTAGACGTCGCGGGCGTGCAGGCGCTGGAAGATGCCGAAGATCCGCTCGTGGTGCTGCGGCTCGATGCCGATGCCGTTGTCGGACACGCTGAAGCGGATCAGCCCGCCCTGCGCCTCGGCCCGCACCTGTACCACGGGCGGGCGGCCGGGGGCCGTGAACTTGAGGGCGTTGCCGATCAGGTTCTGGAAGAGCTGGCGCAGCTGCGAGGGGTCGCCCAGCACATCCGGGAGCTCGGCCACCCTGACCTGGGCCTGCGTGCGCTCCTGCTGGGCCGACAGATCCTGCATGACCCGCGCGACGACCTGCCCGGTCTGCACGGTCACGAAGGGCGCCTCCGAGGTGGCCACCCGCGAAAAGGCCAGCAGATCCTGGATCAGCTGCGCCATGCGGCTGGTACCCTCGGTGATGACCTGGACGTAGGTCTGCACCCTTTCGTCCTGGGGGCCGTCCGGGTGCCCCTGATAGCGGGACGCCAGCAGCTGGGCGAAACTGGTGACGCTGCGGAGCGGTTCCTGGAGGTCGTGGCTGGCCACGTAGGCGAACTGCTCCAGCTCCGCGTTGCTGTGTTCCAGCTCACGGGTGCGCTGCGCGAGCTGCGCCACCACGGCGGCACGTTCCAGCGCCAGGGTCAGCCCGCGCCCCACCGCCCGCAGCACGGCCGCGTCCTGCTCCGTCCAGTTGCGGCTGCTCCGCAGGCCCAGCCCCATGAACGCGAAGAGTCGGCCCTGCACCCTCAGCGGGTACACGGCGGCGGCGCCGTAGGCCTCGGTGTGGGCGATCTGCTGGCGCGCCGAGTCCCAGCGCTCGGTAAAGGTCGCCTCGCCGCTGCGGATCGCCTCGGCGAACAGGGGGGTATCCAGCGGCAGGCCGGCGCGCAGGACGGCCAGCAGCTCTGGCTGATCCTCGATGTCCGGAGACCAGCTGCGGGCCACCAGCCGATCCTCCTCGAGCTGGTAGTACACCGAGGTGCTGGTGTCGCTGAAGCGTGCCCGGAGCACCTCGAAGGCCTGGTGCGAGAGGCCCAGCACGTCGGTCTGCACTCCCGCCGCCTCGGTGAAGACCGTGAAAGCCTCCAGCGCGGCGCGCTCCTCCCGCAGCCGGCGGGTCTGCAGGGTGCGCTCCAGGGCCAGCCCCAGCGAGCGAACGACGCTCTCCAGCACCGCGCGGTCGGCCGCCGACCACAGGCGACGCCCGTCGAGGCCGTAGCCGAACATGCCCTGCCGCTGCGTGCCGACCAGCACGGGCAGGATGGCGCTGCACTCCAGGCCCTCGGTGCCGGGCAGGCGGGTGTCTCGCCCGGCATTGCCCGCATCGGTGTAGAACGGCTGGCCGCTGTCCCAGGGCAGCTGGAAATCCCGCGCCTGGGCGTAGGGCAGTGGGGTGCTCAGCAGGGCGCCGAGCGCCGGATCGGCCGGGGCGCCCACCTGCGATTTCAGGTGCCAGACCTGATCCTCCAGTTCGTAGTACATCGCGAAGCCGCTGGGGATCAGGCTCACGGCCACCTCCTGCGCGCGCCGCACCAGGGCGGCCGGGTCGCCCAGCAGGTTCAGATCGCGGGTCAGCTCCGCGAAGCTCTCCAGGGCGCCGGTGCGCGCGGCCAGCTCGGTGTTCCTGGCCTCCAGCTGGGCGGTGATGTCTGCGCGCTCCAGGGCCAGTCGCAGGCTGCGCGCCACCGCCTGGAACACGGCCCGGTCGCGCGCCGTCCAGCCGCCGGAGCGGCGCAGGCCCGCCGAGAGCATCCCGCGCACCTCGCCGTCCAGCACGATCGGTGCGGTGGCGGCCGAGGCGAAGGCCCCGGACTGCGCCACCTGCCCGGCCTGGGCGTCCCAGTGGTCGACGAAAACGGGCTGCATGGTCTGCAGCGACTGGGCAAAGATCGGCGTGTCCAGCGGCAGACCGGCCCTCAGGGTCGACAGCAGTTCCGCGTCCTGCTCCATGTCCGGCGTCCAGGCGAAGAGCGTGAACAGCCCGTCCCGCCTCACGAAATACGCTGCCTCCGCATCTCCGAACTGGGCCAGCAGGGCGCCGACCGCCTGTCGGGTCAGGCTGTGCATGTCCGTCTGCGTTCCGACCGCCTCGGTGAAGGCGACGAAGGCGTCCTGCGCGCCACTGTCCTGGGGGCTGCCGGCTCTGTCCGTGCGGCCGCCCGGCTGCGGCCCCGGCTGATCGCCGAGCACTCGCGCCAGTCCCTGCGCCAGCAGGGCGGCCAGGGTCTGCAGCTGCCGCCGCCGGGGGGGCGCGAAGTCCTCTGGGGCGGGAAACTCCAGCGCCAGCGCCCCCAGGATCACCCCGCCCAGCCACAGCGGCAGGACGGCCGCCGAGGCGACCCCCCCCACCTGTCCACCCCGTTCCGGAGACGTCTGTCCCAGCGCCCCCGCGTCCGGAAAGTACAGGGCCTCGCCGTTCAGGGCAACTTCTACGGGTGTGCCGGCGCCGGTGCCCGTGAGGTTCAGCAGGGTCAGCGGCCCGGCGGAGAGCGGCACCAGGGTGGGTCGCTCGCCGTCCCCTGGCTGGTCTGCAGGGGAGGAAGCCTCTGGGCAGGGCACCCACACCGCGCTGGCGGCGCCGATCCCCAGTGCCTGCAGGGCTGGCCCGAGCCCGGCCGCCTGGAGGTCGGCCACGCTGCGGGCACAGGCCAGGGTGTCCGTCAGCGTGTGGAACCAGAGTTCGGGGTCAGGGCGGGCCCCATCCGGGCTCACGCTCAGGTCTGACATAGATGAAGAATAGCTCAAGGCCAGTGTGGAGACACGCTCAAGTCGCTGTGAGCGCCAGGCTGAACCCGCCTCACGGGTCGCTCGTGTGCGCCTACACGCCCAGGCGCGCGGCGACGGCGGCCCAGATCGCGGCCTGCAGCGTGTCCTCGTCCTGGGTGGCGTCCAGGCACAGGAAGCGTTCCGGTTCGCGCCCGGCCAGCGCCAGGAACCCGGCCCGTACCCGCTGGTGGAAGGCCAGGTCGGCCCGCTCCAGGCGGTCGGGTTGCCCCCGGCGCGCAGCCCGCTCCAGGCCCACCACCGGGTCGAGGTCGAGCAGCACGGTCAGGTTCGGGCTCAGGCCCCCGGTCGCCGCCCGCGTGATGTCCGCCAGCAGCGCTCCCTCCAGCCCACGTCCGGAACCCTGATAGGCGAGGCTGGAATCGGCATAGCGGTCGCAGACCACCACCTCTCCCCTGTCCAGCGCGGGCCGGATCACGTTCGCCACGAGCTGCGCCCGGCTCGCCGAATACAGCAGGAACTCGGGCAGCGGGTCGATCTCCAGCGCCGGGTCGAGCAGCACGTCCCGAACCCGGCTGCCCAGCGGGGTGCCGCCGGGCTCACGGGTGACCATGTGCGCCACGCCCTCCCGCTCCAGCCGGGCCACCAGCCGCGTGAGCTGGGTGGTCTTGCCCGCGCCCTCCGGCCCCTCGAAGGTGACGAACATCAGGCCCCTACGGGTCGGGGAGGGTTGATGGTCGATGGTTGATCGAACAGACTCCATGTTCCACCGACCATCGACCATGGACGGCGCGCAGCGCCCATCACAGGCCGGTGGGGTGGTGCAGGAACTGCCAGGGCAGGCCGAATTCCTCCTCGACCTTCGCGGCCAGGGCGCGCACCCCGAAGACCTCGGTCTCGTAGTGGCCGGCAAAGACCACGTTGATCCCGTACTCGAAGGCGTCGTGGAAGTGCTTGTGCTCGGGCTCGCCGGTCAGCAGGGTGTCCAGGCCCAGCGCCGCCGCCTCGGGCACGCGGTCGGCGCCGCCCCCGCTGCAGATACCCACGCGCCGCACCGTGGGGCCGCCGCCGCCGTGAACGAGGCAGATCTCGCCGGTCAGCTTCTGCACGCGATCCGCGAAGTCCTGCAGGGACTGCTCGAAGGGCAGTTCGCCCGCCAGACCGATGGGCTGGCCCTCCCACGTCCCGAAGGGCACCGCGTTCTGCAGGCTCAGCGCGCGGGCGATCATGGCATTGTTGCCGACCTCCGGGTGGGCGTCCAGCGGGATATGCGCCGCGTACAGGTTCAGGTCGGCCATGACCGCCGTCCGGACGCGCTGGTAGTGCGGCCCCACGATGGGCAGCGCCTGCCTCCAGAACAGCCCGTGATGCACGAGCAGGATGTCCGCCCCGCTGTCGGCCGCGTGCTGGAGGGTCTTGACGCTGGTATCCACGGACGCGGCCACGCGCCGGACGATGTCCGTGCCCTGGATCTGCAGGCCGTTCAGGCTCGGATCGGGATAGGCGCCGATGTTCAGGTACTCATTGAGCCACGCCACGAGGTCTGCACGCTGCACCTCGCCGGGCTTGTTGGGGGAAACGTCCGACATAGGGGGCATTGTAGAGGGGTGGTCGGCCCGGCACCGTGGCGGCCGGCGGGGAGGGAGTCGTGGACGAGGACGATCAGCAGGCTGGTTTATTCGAACATCACAGACTGGTCTCTGTCGATCGGACGGGCGACCGGCGGCCTCCTCCCTCACCTCCTTCGCTGGAGTTTCTGCTCGGCCGGATACGTCCCGAACAGCTTCACGACGAGACGGAGTGGGGCGAAGCGCAGGGTCTGGAAGAGTGGTGAACTGGCCCGACGAGGCTTCGCATTCAGCCTGAACGCGCTGAAGGATCTCGCCTGGGTCTTGACCTGGAGACGCTTCGCTGACGCTCAACCTGACCAGTTGCGGTGCGAGGGGCGCTCGGGGCCGGTGGAGGGCGTGACGGAGAGGGGCCGCCTGCACGACGCTGGCGGCCCCTCTCCCGTTCTATAAGACCTCTACAGCACCTCGAACAACCCCGCCGCGCCCATGCCGCCGCCGACGCACATGGTCACGACGACGTGCCTGGCGCCGCGCCGCTTGCCTTCCAGCAGGGCGTGGCCGGTCAGGCGGGCGCCGCTCATGCCGTAGGGGTGCCCGATGGAGATGGAGCCGCCGTTCACGTTGTACCTCTCGGGGTCGATGCCCAGCTGGTCGCGGCAGTACAGCGCCTGCACGGCGAAGGCCTCGTTCAGCTCCCACAGGTCGATGTCGCCCACGCTCAGGCCGTGGCGCTTCAGGAGCTTGGGCACGGCGTAGATCGGGCCGATGCCCATCTCGTCGGGTTCGCAGCCGGCGATGGCGAAGCCCTTGAAGAGCCCCAGGGGCTGCAGGCCGCGCTCGCGGGCCACGTCGGCATTCATGACCACCACCGCCGCCGCGCCGTCGGAAAGCTGCGAGGCGTTCCCGGCCGTGATCACGCCGCCCTCGAACACCGGCTTGAGCTTCTGCAGCCCTTCCAGCGTCGTATCGGGGCGGTTGCCCTCGTCCAGCTTCAGCGTCACTTCCTTGTCGCTGATCTCGCCGGTCGCCTTGTCCTGAACCTTCATGGTCGCGGTCATGGGCACGATCTCGTGGTCGAACTTGCCCGCCTGCTGCGCCGCCGCCGTGCGCTGCTGGCTCGTCAGTGCGTACTCGTCCTGCTGCTCACGCGAGACGCCGTAGCGCTTCGAGACAATCTCGGCGGTTTCCAGCATGGACATATAGATCTCAGGCTTGTGCTCCATCAGCCACTCGCCCCGCAGGCGGTACTTGTTGGCGTGCTCGTTCTGCGTCAGGGAGATGCTCTCCAGGCCGCCCGCCACGAAGATGTCGCCCTGCCCGGCCATGATGTGGTTCGCGGCCAGCGCGATGGTGTTCAGGCCGCTGGAGCAGAAACGGTTGACCGTAACGCCGCTGACCGTGACCGGAAAGCCGGAGCGCAGCGCGATCTGCCGGGCGATGTTGGAGCCGGTCGCGCCCTCCGGGTTGCCGGCCCCCATGATCACGTCCTCAATTTCGGACGGATCGACGCCCGCCCGCTGTACCGCATGGGTAACCGCGTGCGCGCCGATGTCGGAGCCGTGGGTGTCGTTCAGGTAGCCCCGGTAGGCCTTGCCGATGGGGGTGCGGGCGGTGGAAACGATGACTGCTTCGGGCATGATGGGACTCCTTTGGATGGGTGGCTTGACGGTGGTCAGGAAGGGGCGCCGGGCCAGGTCACCCCCTCCCAGCCTCCCCCCTCAAGGGGGAGGGGTCTGAAGATTCAGGGCCTGTTGTATGCGCTCCAGAACTCCATCAGGGTTGCTTCTGACTTCGTTGTTCCAGAAACGGAGTGTCTTGAAGCCGTGTTCGAGCATGTCTGCATCCCGAATCACATCATCTGCACTATCTGCATGCTGGCTGCCGTCGAGTTCAACAACCAGCCCCCGCTCATAACACACGAAGTCGACGACATACCGGCCCATAGGTTCCTGCCGGCGAAAGCTGACACCGAGTTGTCGGCTGCGGATCCGGCTCCACAACAGGCGTTCTTCGGGTGTCAGGTTCCGCCGCAAAGCACGCGCAATCTGCGACGACGGACTGGTTGGCGGCAGGCGGCTCGACATTCTGCCTCCTACCGCGCCGTGCCCCTCCCCCTCGAGGGGGGAGGCCGGGACTCGCAGAGCTGCACAGCAGAGGGGGTGGGTGAGCGCAGCGATCGCCTCACCCCCGTCCCTTCTCCGCATCAAAGTCCGCGAACGTCTTTCCTTCATCGGCCAGACGCTTCAGCAGGGGCGCGGGGGTCTGGCCGTAGCGCTCCAGGTCAGCCACCACGCTTTGCAGACCCTGCTCGCTGGCGTACTGCATGGGGCCGCCCCGGTAGGCGGGGAAGCCGTAGCCGTAGATGTAGATCACGTCGATATCCCCGGCGCGCTGCGCGATGCCCTCCTCCAGAATCCTGGCGCCCTCGTTCACCAGCGAGTAGGCGAGGCGCTTGGTGCTCTCCTCCTGGGTGATCTCGCGGGGGGTGACGCCCTTCTCGGCGCGGTAGTCCTCGATGAGCCGCTGCATCTCGGCGTTGGGCCTGGGCTTGCGAGTCTCGTCGTAGTCGTAGATGCCGGCCCCCGTTTTCTGGCCCTTGCGGCCGCGTTCCACGATGCGGTCGAGCCAGCCGTCCGGTTTGGGCCTGCCCGCCACCTTCGCCTGGTGCGCTCTGATGGCGTAGCCGATGTCCAGGCCGGCCATGTCGCTCATCTGGAAGGGGCCCATCGGCAGGCCCAGCGCGTTCATGCTGGCGTCCACGTCCTCGGGTTTCGCGCCTTCCTCGACGAGCTTGCGGGCCTCGTCGCCGTAGCGGTGCACCATGCGGTTGCCGACGAAGCCGTCGCAGACGCCCACGACCACGCCGACTTTCCTGATCTTCTTCGCCAGGGCCATGCTGGTGGCCAGCACCGAGTCGCTGGTCTGGTCGGCGCGCACGATCTCCAGCAGCTTCATGACGTTGGCGGGGCTGAAGAAGTGCAGGCCAATGACGCTCTCAGGGCGTTTCGTGACGCTGGCGATCTCGTTCACGTCCAGGGTGGAGGTGTTCGTCGCCAGGATCGCGCCGGGCTTGGCGATGGCGTCGAGCCGCGTGAAGATCTCCTTCTTCACGTCCATGTTCTCGAACACGGCCTCGATGATGATGTCGGCGTCCTTCAGGTCGGCCATGTCGAGGGTCGGGGTCAGGAGGGCCATGCGCCCCTCGACGTCCTCCATGGTCATGCGGCCCTTCTTCGCGGTGTTCTCGTAGTTCTTCCGGATCACGCCCAGGCCCCGGTCGAGGGCGTCCTGCGCGGTCTCCACGATGGTCACGGGAATCCCGGCGTTCAGGAAGTTCATGGCGATGCCGCCGCCCATGGTGCCCGCGCCGATGATCCCGGCGGATCTGATTTCGGTGGTGGGCGTGTCTTTCGTGAGGCCCGGAATCTTCGCGCTCTCGCGCTCCGCGAAGAAGATGTGGCGCAGGCCGCGCGACTGCGGCGAGTCCTTGGCCTGCATGAACAGGGTGGCCTCGGCGTCCCAGCCCTCCGCGAAGGGTTTCGTGGCGGCCATCTCGGCGAGATCGACGATCAGCGACGGCGAGAGCTGGCCCCGGTGGGTCTTCTTGATGCCTTCGCGGGCGGCGGCGAAGACCTCGGGCGCGGCGCCGGGCACGGCCTTCTCGCTGATGCGCGGCAGCGGGCGGGTATCGGCGTGCCCGCGGGCGAAGGCCAGCGCGCCGGCCAGCAGGTCGCCGTCCACAAGCTGGTCGATCAGGCCGAGCTGCAGCGCTTCGGTTGCCTTGATGGGATTCCCCGACAGCATCATCTCCAGTGCCTTCTGCGCCCCGACCACGCGGGGCAATCTCTGGGTGCCGCCGGCGCCGGGCAGCACGCCCAGTTTCACTTCCGGCAGGCCCACCTGGGCATCTTTCACCGCCACGCGGTAGCTGCAGCCCATCGCCAGTTCCAGGCCGCCGCCCAGCGCCGTGCCGTGGATGGCGGCCACGGTCGGTTTGGGGAAGGCGTCGAGCTTCTGGATGGTGCCGCGCAGATCCGGCGACTGCTCGCGGGGCAGGTTGAAGGTCCTGATGTCGGCCCCGGCGACGAAGGTGCGCCCGCCGCCGATGATGACGACCGCCCGGATGGTGTCGTCGGCGGCGGCGGCGTCCAGGCCGGCTTTCAGGCCCTCGGGCACGCCGGGCGAGAAGGCGTTGACGGGCGGGTTGTTGATGGTCAGGACGAGGATGTCATCCTGGCGGGACTGGTCGACGATGCTCATGAAATGGGCCTCCTTCGGCGGGTGGCAGGGAACGGATTGCGGTTGCGGCCCCCAGCTTTCCACGATTCCTGGGGGCGGTCAAACACGTCCGCGTTCAAGGTGTACGTTTACGTTCACTTCCCGGGGGACACCCGCTATGCTGCCGCCATGAGCAATCCGGAGACGAGCGGCCCAGAAATGATGAGAGCGGTGGTGGTAGAGCGGCTCGGCCCGCCCGACGTGATGGAGCTGCGCGATGTGCCGGTGCCCACGCCCGGCCCCGGCGAGGTGCGGATCGAGGTCGAGGCCGTGGGCATCAACTTCGCGGACGTGCTGGCGGTGGCGGGCGAGTACCTGACCCGCACGCGGGTGCCCTACACGCCGGGCATGGAGTTCGCCGGGATCGTGGAGTCGCTGGGCGAGGGCGTACCCGCCGGTGGAGTGGGGGGCGTGCGCGTGGGCCAGCGGGTCGCCGCGCTCGGCGGCAGCGGCGCGCTGGCAAAATACGCCGTGGTGCGCGCCTCGGGCATCATCCCGGTGCCGGAGTCGTTGAGCGGCCCGCAGGCGGCCGCCTTCCCCGTGTCGTATTTCACGGCGTACCACGGCCTGAAAACCCTGGGGCGCGGAGAGAGCGGCGAGTGGGTCTGGGTGCAGGCGGCGGCGGGCGCGCTGGGCACGGCCAGCATCCAGCTCGCCAGGGCGCTGGGGATGAAGGTGGCCGCCACCGCCAGCACCGAGGAAAAACTCCAGATCGCCCGCGACCTGGGCGCCGACGTGACGCTGCTGCAGGACGACCCCGAGCGCGTGCAGAAGCTCCGCGACGCGGCGGGCGGGCAGGGCATCCCCCTGATTCTGGAAGTGGTCGGCGGGTCACGCTTTCAGGAGAGCCTGGATGTGGCCGCCCACCGGGGCCGCATCATCGTGATCGGCAACGCCAGCCGCGAGGGGGCCACCCTGCGGCCGTTCGAACTGATGAAGCGCAACCTGACCGTGACGGGCCTGTGGGTCACCTCGCTGATGGGGGACGTGGAGGCGACCCGGGAGGCCGCCCAGGCGCTCGCGGGGCTGGTCGGCAGCGGCCAGGTCACGCCGCAGGTCGGCCCTGTCTACCCACTGGCCGACAGTGCGCGGGCCTTCCAGGATCTGCTGGATCGCAAGACCACCGGCAAGGTGATCATCGAACCCGGGCGCTGAGACGGATTCCGCCCGACTCCTGACACCGCCCCCTAAGTCCATCCCGTCCGTCGTGGCCCCTGCTCGGCCAAGCTGTTCCGCGCCCGAGACCAGAGGCCACGACGACGGATGTATCTGGAGCCCCGGCGAACCGGCCTGACCCTGACCGGTCACCGCGCCGATCACGCTTCCGCCCGGGCCGATAATGGCCTGATCACGCCCCGCTGTGCACAGTGCCTCCATGGACAGGGACACCGAGCACAGCCGCACCGACCTCAGCCCCGCTGGGCCAGCCCCCGAACAGGCATTCCGGCCCCGCCACCCGGTCGCCTTCCTGGTGCATCCGCGCACGGACGTGGCGCGTGACCTGGGAGGCGTGTGCCGCCCGCTGGGGCTGATCCCGAACCCGGTCTACGAGGGGCTGATGCGCCGGGTCTCGCTGCCCAGCGTAGTGACCGGCGTCCTGCGCTACGAGGACAACCCGGAGCGCCCGGCGGGCTGGCTGATCACGGTGCCGCTCACGCCCCGGCAGCTGCTAGCCGGCGGCCCGCGGGTGCAGGGCACCATCGGCCGGGCGGTCGACCGGGCCCGCGACCTGGGCGCGCGCACCGTGGGCCTGGGCGCCCTGACCGCGCCGGCCACCGGGGGCGGGGGGGTGTTCCGTCACCGCGAGGACATCGGGGTGACGAACGGCAACGCCTTCACGGCGGCCATGACCTTCCTGGGCGTGCAACGCCTGCTGGCCCAGTGCCCGCCCGCCGCGCGGATCGCCGTGGTGGGCGCCAGCGGCAGCGTGGGAAGCTGCCTGACCCAGCTGCTGGCGGCGCGGACGAGCAACCCGCTCCTGCTGGTCGCCCGCCACGAGGGGCGCCTGCGCGGCCTGCAGGCCCGTCTGGGCGAGGGCCGGGCCGAGATCACCACCGACATGGCCCGGGTGCGCGGCGCCGACCTGGTGGTGCTGCTCACCAGCGCGCCGGACGCCGTGCTCCGCAGCGAACACCTGGGCCTGGGCGCCACCGTGCTCGACGACACCCAGCCGCGCAACACGCGCCCGGAGCTGCTGCTGGAGCGGCCGGATATCCGCATCGTGGACGGCGGGCTGGTCAGCGTGCCGGGGGTGCGGCGGCGCGGCTACCTGGGGCTGCCCACGGGCATCGCCTTCGCGTGTCTGGCCGAGACGCTGCTGCTGGGCCTGGCGGGACACCCCGGGCACTTCGCGCTGGGAGCGCCCTCGGTGGCGCAGGCCGAGTACCTGCTGCATCTGGCGGGGCGCTTCAGCCACCTGGGCTTCACGCTGGCCGCGCCGCATTCCTTCGGCGAGCCGGTGAGCCTGGAGCCCCGCGCCCGGCGCCCGCTGCGGCCCCTGCAGGGTGTCCCGGCGTGAGCGGGGGGGCCCGTGTCCTGATCCTGGGCGGCGGCTACGTGGGCATCGACGCCTACCGCTCGATCCTGCGCCGCGCCGGCGGGGCGGTCAGGCGCGGGGAGATCCGGATCACGGTGGTCAACCCCACGCCCTTCCACACCTTTCACGGCTTCACCGGCGAGGTGCTGGGCGGTCTGCTGGGGCTGGAGCACACGCTCACGCCGCTGGGGCCGCTGCTGCCCCGTGCCCGGCTGGTCGAGGGCACGGCCACGCGCGCCGATCTGGACGCGCAGACGGTCGAGGTCGCGCTCGCGGCCGGCGGCACCTGCACCCTGGGCTACGACCACCTGCTGCTCGGCACCGGCTCGCGCGACCCCTTCGAGCGGCTGCCGGGGCTGCGCGAATTCGGCTGGCGGCTCAAGGACTCGCGCGACATGCAGGCGTTCCGCACCCGCCTGGAGGAACGCTTCCGCTCGCGCCAGCCCACGACCTTCGCCGTGATCGGCGGCGGCTTCGCCGGGGTGGAGATGGCGGCGGCCCTTCAGGAACGCCTGAGGCGCGAGGCCCTGCCCGGCCGGGTGCACCTGCTGAGCAGCGGGGGCGTGCTGGACGGTCTCAGCGAGCGGTTCCCAGGTCTGGCACAGCATGCCCAGAGGTCGCTGGAACGCGCCGGGGTGCGCCTGCACCTGGGCGCGCGGGCCACCGAACTGCGGCCGGGGGGCGTGCGCCTGAAAGGGGGGCCGCTGATCCACGCCGACGAGGTGCTGTTCGCCGCCGGCATCTCGCTGAGCGTCCTGCCGGGCACTGAAGCCCTGCCGCGCGACGCCTCGGGGCGCCTGCTGGCCGACGAGTTCCTGCGGGTGCGGAGCCAGGCGGCCGTCTGGACGGGCGGAGACGCGGCGGTGGTCCGGCGTCCGGGAGCGCCTGACTCCTGCCCGGCCAATGCGCTGTGGGCCATGAAACACGGCATGTGGGCGGGCAGCAACATCGCCCTGAGCGTGCGTGGTCGGCCCCTGAAACGCTTTTCCTACAGGGGACTGGGGCAGGCCGCCAGCCTGGGCCTGGGCAACGGCGTGGCCGAGCTGCTGGGCGTGCCCCTGACCGGCTGGGCGGCCTGGGCGCTGCGGCTGGGTTTCTTCACGTGGTACATGCCCAGCAAGGCGCATGGCGCACGGGTGCTGCGCGACCTCCTGCGCCTGCCGTTCCGGGCGCCGCCAGAGGTCGGGCCCCTGCCGGTGGCCGCAGACTGACCAGGGCTCCGATCCCGTCCCGATTCATCGAGGGCACGGGGACTCGCGGAGTGGCGAAGAGCGGCGACGGACAAGGGACGAGGGTCGAACACTCGGGACAGCTCCGCGTATTCGGCCCTCAGACGGCAGTCCGGGGGAGCGCTCAGCCCCCCGTGAACAGCCGCAGCAGCGGGCGCCACCAGGGAATCAGCAGCAGCACCAGCAGCAGCGTGATGGCCGTCCAGGTGGTCGCCACGCGGAATTTGCCCCGGTCGCTGGCGGCCCGGCGGCTCAGGGCGCTGCCCACCGTGGCGGTGACGGCCGCCAGCAGACCTAGGCCCAGGTGCTGCCACTGGAAGCCGGCATTCGGGGCGCCCGCGAAGACCGGCGCCCCCTGCGAGCCCAGCAGGCCGTACAACAGCAGGCCCAGGATCAGCTGCAGGTGCACGGTGCCGGTGAAGGCCACCACCGGGCGGCGATCCTGCGGCGTGAAGGCGCGGCCGCTGCGGACGCCCGGCACGGTGCGGATCAGTGTCCATACGCCGGTCGCCAGCACCAGCCAGCGGTTGATGTTGTGCAGGGTCAGCAGGATCAGGTACACGGTCGCCATGCTCCAGAGTGTATCCAGGGACGGCTTGTGGCTTCGGGGATCACGGCCTCTCCATTCTTTCAGCCCCCTACTTCAGCAGGGCGGAGATCTGGCGCTGCATGGCCTGCAGCACGGGCCGGCTCTTCAGGCAGGCCACCAGGGCGCGCGTGGCGTGGTGCTCGTCGCCGCTCAGCCCGCCTTGCAGGTGGGCGCGCACCACAGGGTCGAGGCGGCCGTGGCGGTAGAGCAGCCCCGCGATCAGGTTGTCGGCCCCCAGGCGGTGACGCAGCACGCCGTCGCCGTCCACGGTCTGCAGCATCAGCTTGCCCCGGTCGTCCAGGGTCAGCAGGCCCCGCTGTGGCTGCCCGGCCCGCCGGCTGATCAGTTCCAGGGTGTCCTGAAAGGCCGGCAGCAGGTTCACGGCCAGGCTGCGGCCCAGCAGGATCACCCTGGGCTGGTCGTCCAGTGTGCAGATCAGGGTCTGCGCCAGCGCGCGGGCCAGCCGGTCGCCCTCGTCCAGCAGGGCCTGGCGTTCGGGCGTGACTGGCGTGCTCAGAACACCACGGTCTTGTTGCCGTGCACCAGCACGCGGTCGTCGATGTGGGCCTTCACGGCGCGGGCCAGCACCTGGCGCTCCACGTCGCGGCCCAGGCGCATCAGGGAGTCCGGCGTCTCGCGGTGGGTGACCGGCAGGACGTCCTGCTCGATGATCGGGCCGGCGTCCAGTTCCTCGGTCACGTAATGGCTGGTCGCGCCGATGAGCTTCACGCCCCGGTTGAAGGCCGCGCGGTAGGGGTTGGCACCCACGAAGGCCGGCAGGAACGAGTGGTGGATGTTGATGACCGGCCGCCCGAAGCTCCGCAGGAACTCGCCCGAGAGGATCTGCATGTAGCGGGCCAGGACGGCGAAGTCGGCGCCGGCCTCCTTCATCAGCCGCACCTGCTCGGCCTCGGCCTCGGCCTTGGTCTCCCTGGTCACGGGCACGACCTGGAAGGGAATGCCGAACATCTCGGCGTCGCGGCGCAGGTCGCCGTGGTTGGAGATGATCAGGGGGATCTCCACCATGATGTCGCCCCGGCGCTTGCGCCACAGCAGATCCAGGAAACAGTGGTCGTAGCGGCTGACCAGGATCACCATGCGCTTGGGCACCGTGCGGTAGCTGAGGTTCCAGTCCATCCCGAAGGGGCCGGCGACCTCGGCGGCGAAGGTGCGCTCGAAGGCCTCGCGGGCCAGATCCAGCCCGGCGAGGTGGAACTCCATCCGCATGAAGAAGGTGCCGCCCGCAGGATCCGTGCTGTGCTGGTCGCTGTGGATGATGTTCGCGCCGTGGCCGTGCAGGAACTGCGACACCGCCGCGACGATGCCCCGCTGATCCGCGCAGGCGATGGTCAGGACGGCGGTGTTCAGCGGGTCGAGCGCCGACTGGGGCTCGGTCGTCTGAGGCTCGGTCGTCTGGGGCGGGGACGTCTGAGGAACGGTCATGGCTCAGAGGATACGCAGCCCCGGCGCCGGGAGGGGGGCGGCTGTGTAGGGCTTGTGCGGGGCCCCTCGGCAGGGCCGCCACCAGTCAGACTGTGTCTCAGGACAGAACGGAGCTGACCGGCAGCAGAGGCCGGCGGCCGGACAGCCACTCAGGCCTGGCTGCCGCGGGGCTCCTCGGCCGCCAGCCGGTCGATGACCGCCCGCATGGCAAGTTCGAACTCGTGGGAGAAGGGATCGGAGGCCCCTTCCGGCTCGCGCTGGGCGTCGCTGGGCGGGGCGCTCAGCGTCATTTCCTCGGTGAGCTGCTGCCAGCCCAGTCCCAGGGCGTAGAGATGGCGCAGAATCCGCAGGCCGGTCGCCTCGCTGAAGGGCAGGTGCGAGACCAGCACGCCGATCCGGGCCCGCAGCTCCCTGCGGAACTCGCGGGTCAGCTCGGGGCGCACGTTACGCTCCAGCACCGTGCCCAGCAGCACCAGCAGCCGCCTGAGGGGCGCCACGTCCGCACTGGCGTCGATCAGCACGTCGGCCACCGCCTGGGGGCTGCCCGGCTGGCGTTCCTGCAGCAGCCTCACGGTGCTGGTCACCCAGGTGTGCAGGTGCTCGGTGACCAGGGCCAGGAACAGTTCTTCCTTGGTGTCGAAGTACAGGTAGAGGGTGCCCTTGGCCAGCTTGGCCTCGCGGGCCACGTGGTTCATGCTCAGGTCGGTGTAGGAGGTGCTCGTCCAGAGGCGTTCGGCGGCCCTCAGAATGTCGTCGCGGCGTTGGTTCTTCTCGGCGGCGCTGCGCGCACGGGCGGGGCGGGAAAGTGTACTGACCATGGGTTCAGACCATAGCCCCGTGGCCCGGGTGGGCGCTGTGAAGACCTTCACGTGTTCTGATCGGCCCGGGGGCGTGTCGGTGCGGCAATTGATCCGGGGGGCGGCCGGCCGGAGGAAGCGGCCCACGGCCCCCCGGGAAGGGCGGCCTGGCCTTCAAAGTAGACGCTCATGCAGCGCGCTTAGGATGCCGGCATATGGTTTCCCATTCCGCTTCCCTGCGCGCCGGACTGCTGACGCTGCTCATGACCTCGGCCCTGGTGCTGCCCTCCGCCCATGCCCAGACGGCTCCCGCACCCACGGCACCTGCACCCATGGCGCCTGCACAGCCCGCACCCGCCGCTGCGCCCGCCCCCACCAGCCCCAGCACGCCGGCCAAGGCCACCACCTCGGGCGCGACCACCCAGGCGGTCAGTGCCGTGGCCGTGGAGCTGAGCGCCGCCGTGCGCGGACAGATCGTGTCCTGCCCGGCCGCCCTGAAGCTCAGCCCGCGGGCCGTGTGCCTGTATGTCAAGAGCGGCGCGGCCTCGCTGCGCCCGCTGATCAAGGGTCGGCTCAGTGGCCGCACGGCCGGCGACTGGAAGATCACGGGCAAGTCCAGCACCCTGCTGGTGTCCCAGAAGGCCGGCGGCTCGGTGGGGGCCTTCGTGCTCCTGAGCAGTCTGGCCGATCAGGAGTCGCTGGTCGTGGTGGACGCCGTGCAGGCCGCCGCCGCTCCGGCCGCCAAGATCGCCGTGCCCGCCGGGGTCACCCGGGGCCAGCCCTACGTGCTGGGCAGCGACCTCGCCGGAGTGGTGAAGGTCACCAGCCTGGGCGCGGGCAAGTTCCGCCTGAGCACCGAGGATCAGCAGCCGCTCACCGTCACCGTCGGGCAGCGCAGCGCGCAGACCCAGGGCGGATCGGTGGAACTGCCGCTGGCCCCCGCCACGGACGGCCGTAACCTGATCTTCCCGGTGTCCGGTCTGCGCGCCCTGGGCTGCACGGTGACCCCGGCGGCCAGCGGCCTGACCGTGGCCTGTGGCGTGGAGAGCGTCGGCCTCAAACCCATCGTGTTCTGACCTCCGGACTCCGGGAAGGGTGGTCTGCGCCTGCGTGCCGACGGTCGTCAGGCAGCCGGGGCTGGTGGGCCGGATTCCGGGGCAGAGAGTGGGCGTAGGGACGGACTGACTGCCCCTGCCAAACGACCTTTCCTTTGATACTCCAGCGAGGCCGAGCCGTGTCGACAGGGCCCCCGCGAGCAGGTGCGCCGGGGGCCGTTCTCCGTGCCCTGTCCGGGCCCCGGCGGGCAGAGGATTGAGGTGGGCTCAATCCGTCCGGCAACTCCGGCCCCTCTGTTCGCGTAATGATGGGGGTCAGCCTGACCTGTCCCGAGTGGCCGCCGCCCTGCTCCATGAGCGGGCCCACCGGCCGGGCCTCGCCCCAGGCGGCCCACGACTCTCCATGATTCCCAGGCTCCACGATCCCCAAGGAGGCACCACCATGACCATTCTCGACCGACTGTCCCGCCTGCTCCGCGCCAACGTGAACGATCTGATCAGCAAGGCGGAGAACCCGGAGCTGATCATCGAGCAGGCCCTGCGCGACATGCGCGGCGCCTACACCGAGGCGCGCGGCGAGGTGGCCGAGGCCATGGCGCAGGCCGCCAAGCTGGAGCGCGAGGCCAACACCAACCGCCGCCTGAGCGCCGAATACGAGAAGAAGGCCGAGGAAGCCCTGCGCGGCGGCAACGAGGAACTCGCCCGCGAGGCCCTGAAGCGCTCGCAGAACTCCAAGGATCTGGCCGCCGGCTTCGACGAGCAGCGCACCATCCAGACCTCCACCATCGACCAGCTCAAGACCCAGCTGCGCGCCCTGGAAGCCAAGATCGACGAGATGGAGTCCAAGAAGTCGCTGCTGGCGGCCCGCCAGAAGACCGCGCAGGCCGGCGCGACCCTCGACCGGGTCTCGGGCTTCGACAAGGCCGGCGGCGCCATGGAAGCCTTCGACGAGATGGAGCAGAAGGTGGCCGGCATGGAAGACCGCAACCGGGCCTCCAGCGAGCTGCGGAAAGAGGGCAACTTCGACGAGCAGCTCAAGGATCTGGGCCGCGACCAGGCCATCGAGGACGCCTTCGCCGCCCTGAAAGCCCGCGTGCAGGACACCCCCGGCCCGAAGAGCTGACGTCCGCTCACCCCCAGGCCCGACCGCGCCCCGGCGTCGGTCGGGCTTCTGGCTGGCCCGGCAGGCAGTGGATGGTGGCGGGCTGCCTCAGCCGGGTTCACCCGCTGCGGGCCGCCGGGCGTGGGCTCTGCCGGGCGCCGGCCCGCTCCGGCATCTGGAGTGCGGCCACGCCCCGCTCGCTGGCCCAGCTGTTCCATGATCATCCTTTAGACAGGCAACCGTTTTCAGGATTGCTGACAGAATGAGGGCGATGCACCGTCCTAAGCTACCCGGTATGTCCGGCCCCCCTCCTCTGCGACCGCGCCCCCTGGCGCTGGCAACCGGACTGGTGGCCGCCGGACTGGTGTCCACCTGGCTGGGCTCGTGTGCCCCCCGGCCGACCACCGCCCCGACCGTCCAGAGTTCCACGGCCGTGACCGGCGTGTCGTTCTACCCGCACGAGGTCGGGCTGTCGTGGTCGTACCTGCCCGAGGGCGAGCCGAACAGCGCCGCGCCGTACACCGTGCAGGCCAGGGGCGCCACCCTGTACGGCGCCCAGCCGGTGCAGGCCACCCAGCTCACCGGGCGCGGCGCCGACCAGACCTGGTTCCGCAGCTACTCGGCGGCGGGCGTGCTGCTGCACGGCCTGCGCAAACCCGGCGTGAACGTGCGCCTGGAACCCGCCTGGCTGGAGTACCCGGCCGAGGGCGCCTGGAAGGTCGGGCTGACGTGGCAGGGCCAGAGCCAGGTCACCCTGAGCGGGGACGACGGCAAGGCGCAGGCCCAGGGCACGCTGACCTACAGCTACGCGGTGCAGGAACGCCGCCGGGTGCAGACCCCGGCCGGCGCCTTCGACGTGTGGGTGGTCACGCGGCAGATCACCGACACGGTGGGCGGCCTGTTCCCGGCCACCCAGCAACTCTGGTTCACGCCCTTCGTCGGCGAGGTTCGCTCGCCCGAGGGCCTGCTGCTGATCGGGCGGAACTTCAGTCCCCGCCCCGGGAGTCAACCATGAACGCACCCGAGCTTCCTGCCCCCCTGACCTCCCGCCTGCTGGACAGCGTGAACCACCCGGACGACCTCAAGATCCTGCGCCGGGAGCAGCTGCCGCAACTGGCCCAGGAGCTGCGCGACGAGATCGTGCGGGTCTGCTCGGTGGGCGGGCTGCACCTGGCCTCCTCGCTAGGCGCCACCGACCTGATCGTGGCCCTGCATTACGTGCTGAACTCGCCGCGCGACCGCATTCTGTTCGACGTGGGCCACCAGGCCTACGCCCACAAGATGCTGACCGGCCGGCGCGAGCAGATGGCGACCGTGAAGAAGGAGGGCGGCCTGAGCGGCTTTACCAAGGTGAGCGAGTCCGAGCACGACGCCATCACCGTGGGGCACGCCAGCACCAGTCTGGCGAACGCGCTGGGCATGGCGATGGCGAGAGATGCGCTGGGCCAGGACTACCACGTGGCCGCCGTGATCGGCGACGGCTCGCTCACCGGCGGCATGGCGCTGGCCGCCCTGAACACCATCGGCGACAAGCAGCGCAAGATGCTGATCATCCTGAACGACAACGAGATGAGCATCTCGGAGAACGTGGGGGCCATGAACAAGTTCATGCGCGGCCTGCAGGTGCAGAAATGGTTTCAGGAGGGCGAGGGCGCCGGCAAGAAGGCCATGCAGGCGGTGAGCCGGCCGCTCGCCAACTTCATGAGCCGCGCCAAGTCCTCGACCCGGCACTTCTTCGACCCCGCCTCCGTGAACCCCTTCGCCACCATGGGCGTGCGCTACGTGGGGCCGGTGGACGGCCACAACGTCCAGGAACTGGTGTGGCTGCTGGAGCGGCTGGTCGAACTCGACGGGCCGACGATCCTGCACGTGGTCACCAAGAAGGGCAAGGGCCTGAGCTACGCCGAGGCCGATCCCATCTACTGGCACGGCCCCGGCAAGTTCGACCCCGAGACCGGTGACTTCGTGCCCAGCAATGCGTATTCGTGGAGCAACGCCTTCGGCGACGCCATGACCGAGCTGGCCCGGCTCGACCCGCGCACCTTCGTGATCACCCCCGCCATGCGCGAGGGCAGCGGCCTGGTCGGCTACTCCAGGGCCCATCCGAACCGCTATCTGGACGTGGGCATCGCCGAGGAGGTCGCGGTGACCGCCGCCGCCGGCATGGCCCTGCAGGGCCTGCGGCCGGTCGTGGCGATCTACTCCACCTTCCTGCAGCGTGCCTACGATCAGGTGCTGCACGACGTGGCCATCGAGAATCTGGGGGTCACCTTCGCCATCGACCGGGCGGGCATCGTCGGCGCGGACGGCGCCACGCACAACGGCGTGTTCGACCTGAGCTACCTGCGCTCCATTCCGGGCGTGCGGATCGGCCTGCCCAGGGACGCCTCCGAGCTGCGCGGGATGCTCAAGTACGCCCAGGAACACAGCGGCCCCTTCGCCATCCGGTATCCCCGCGGCAACACCGCGCGCGTGCCGGAGGGCACCTGGCCCGCCCTGCAGTGGGGCACCTGGGAACGCCTGAAAGACGGCGACGACGTGGTGATCCTGGCCGGCGGCAAGGCCCTCGACTACGCCCTGAAGGCGGCGGGCGATCTGGGCGGCGTGGGGGTGGTCAACGCCCGCTTCGTCAAGCCGCTCGACGACGCCATGCTGCGCGGGGTCGCCGGCACAGCCCGCGCCATCATCACCGTGGAGGACAACACCGTGGTCGGAGGTTTCGGCAGCGCCGTGCTGGAGGCCCTGAACACCTGGGGCCTGCACACGCCGGTACGCGTACTGGGCATCCCCGACGAGTTCCAGGATCACGCCACGGTGGAAAGCGTCCACGCCCGCTCGGGCATCGACGCCCAGGCGATCCGCACGGTGCTGGCCGAACTGGGGGTGGACGTCCCGCTGGGGGTGTAGGACTCGGGCGCTCAGGGCCGCAGATGGGCCGGATCGACCGCGCCGGCCGACACCCGGTGGCCCGTGACCGCGCGGCGGTGGTAGTCGATCTGGCCCAGGTGAAAGGCCAGGTGGCTGAGGAACTGCAGCAGGGTGAGCTGTACCGAGACGGGCTCATCGGCATATCTGACCGGGAAGACCCGCGCCAGATCCTCCTCACGGAGCCGGGTGAAGGCGGCCTGCACCCCGGCCCTGGCCCCGGCCAGTTCCCGCCGCAGTTCGCTGCGGGGCACACCGCGCCGGCTGAATTCCGCCTCGCGGTCGCGGACGTAGCCCGTCTCGCCGTACACGGCCCCGAAAAAGTGCTGCAGGCTGCCGGCCAGATGCAGGAATAGCGTTCCAGCCGTATTGGGCAGGCCGGTCAGCTCGGCCCAGACCGTGTCGTCGTCGGGGTACAGCTCGAGTTCCCGCTCCAGGGTGGCGATCTCGCGCAGGTAAAGGTTCAGCAGATGGTCGAGCAGCATGGGGATCTCCTCCACAGGCGGGGCGGGGCAGGGGGTCGGCTCTTTACTGCCCATGGCGGCGAGCCTGCAGATGGGGGGCTGGCCTAGCCCCGGATCTGCCCGTCTCCCATCACGACCCACTTCGTCGTGGTCAGTTCCCGCAGGCCCATCGGCCCCCGCGCGTGCAGCTTCTGGGTGCTGATGGCGACCTCGGCGCCCAGGCCGAGCTGGGCGCCGTCGTTGAAACGGGGGCTGGCGTTCACCATCACGGCGGCCGAGTCCACGTCCTGCACGAAGCGGGCGGCCTGGGCGCCGTCGCGGGTCAGGATCACGTCGGTGTGGTTGCCGTGCGCGGCGATGAAGTCCAGCGCCTCGTCCAGGCCGGACACGACCCTGAGGCTGGCGGTCAGGGCCAGGAACTCCTGCCCATAGTCACTGTCCTGAGCGGGCTGAGCGGGAAGGCCGGCGCTGTCCAGGGAGGCCTGCGACCTCGCATCGGCCAGCAGCGTCACGCCGCCTTCGATCAGGGCGCGGGCGACCTCGGGCAGGGCGCCCAGCGCCCGATCGTGGATCAGCAGGGTGTCCAGGGCGTTGCAGGCGCTGGGCTTCTGCACCTTGGCGTTGCGGATCAGCTCGGCCGCCATCTGCACGTCGGCTGGTTCGCGGGTAAACGATTCGTCCAGGTAAATATGCACCACGCCGATGCCTCCGACGATCACGGGCACGGTGGCGTGCTCCACGCAGAAGCGGTGCAGACCCGCCCCGCCGCGCGGAATGATGGCGTCCACCAGATCGTCGAGCTTGAGGAGTTCGAGCATCCGTTCGCGGGCCGGGTCGCGGATGACCTGCACGGCGCCGGAGGGCAGGCCCTGGGCGGCCAGGGCGGCGTGGATGGCGCCCTCCAGCGCCGCGTTGCTGTGCACCGTCTCCCTGCCACCGCGCAGGATCACGGCGTTGCCGCTCATCAGGGCCAGGGCGGCCACGTCCACGGTGACGTTCGGGCGCGACTCGTAGATCACGCCCAGCACCCCCAGCGGCACGCGGCGCTGCGAGACCCGGATGCCGCTGGGCCGCCGATCCTCGGGCGTGCTCTCCCCCACCGGGTCGGGCAGACGCGACACGGCCTCCACATCGGCCGCGACGCCCTCCAGCGCCCCGCCGTCCAGGCGCAGGCGGGCGACCATCGGCTCAGGGAGACCGGCGGCCAGAGCGGCCTCCACATCGCGGGCGTTGGCGGCCAGGATCTCGGCCCGGCGCCCGCGCAGTTCGGCGGCGATGGCCTGGAGAACCGCCACTTTCCTCGCCGTGGGCAGGGAGCGCAGCACGCGGGCCGCCGCCCGGGCCCGCACCCCCAGGTCACGGACGCTGGCGTGCGGCGGGCGTTCCTCCAGGGCTCTCATGCCCCGAGGGTAGCAGTGCCCGCGCCGGGGCGGAGTGAGCAGGTCTAATTCTGCTGGCGGTGAGGGAAGGCCATCAGGGCCTGGGCCAGCGCCTCGGGGTCGTGGCGGGCCTGGCCGGTCTGGATCAGGGGGAGCAGGGTCGCGCGCCCGCGCAGGTCGCGGCTGGAGCCGTTGAGGGTCAGCAGGTGGGCGCCGGCCTCGGCGTAGTGCTGGATCACGGCCTGGGGCGGGTCGGCCGAGTTCACCAGCACGCAGTCCGGGGTGCGGCCCAGGTGGCGGGTGATGGCCTGCACGTGGTCGTCCAGGCTCAGGCCGCTGGTTTCGCCGGGCTCGGTCATCAGGCTGGCCACGTAGATCAGCGGCGCGCTCGTCTGCCGGATGGCCTGGGCGATGTCCGGCACGAGCAGCGCGGGGATGATCGAGGTGAACAGGCTGCCGGGGCCGAGCACGATCTGTTCGGCGCCCCGGATGGCCTCCAGCACGTCCGGCAGGGCCGGCAGCTCGGGCGGATCGAGCAGCACGCGCGAGATCCGGGCCTCGCCCACCTGCTCGGCGAAGCGGCTCTCGCCGCGGATCTCGCGGCCGTCGCTGAGGCGGGCGACCAGCGTGGTGGGGCAGGTCGAGGCCGGGTACACGCGCCCACGGATGCGCAGCACCTCGTGGATGTCCTTCATGGCCTCGCCCAGCCCGCCCTGCTCCTCGGAGAGCGTGGCGAGCATCAGGTTGCCGAAGGTGTGCCCCGAGAGCCCGTCGCCGCGCTGGAAGCGGTGCAGCATCAGCCGGGCCATCACCGGGCTGTCGGAGAGGGCGGCGTAGCAGTCGGTCAGGTCGCCGGGGGCGATCATGTCCAGCGACTCGCGCAGCCGGCCCGAGGAGCCGCCGTCGTCCGACACCGCGACCACCGCCGTGATGTTGCCGGTGTAGACCCGCAGCCCGCTGAGCAGGTTCGACAGGCCGGTGCCGCCGCCCACCGCCACGATGCGAGGCCCGCGCGCCAGGTTGCGCTGCTCGTAGATGATGTCCACGGCCTGACTGGGCTCGGTGCCGGTGCCGCGCAGCATGGAGCGGTTGAGCATGGCGATGCTCCACAGCGCGCCCATCAGCGCCAGCGCCATCACGCCGATGCCGGCCACGTACAGCGGCATGACCTCGGGCCGGGTCAGGGCGTTGAGCCGCAGGATCCAGCGCGTGGCGATGAAGTGCAGCGGCCCCGTCCAGGTGAAGTGCAGGAAGCCCACCGCGCCGATGAAGGTGCAGAGCATGAACAGCACCAGCCAGCGCTTGACCCCGATGCCCGGCGCCAGCCAGATCTTTGCGCGGCGCTGCACGTGGCGCCCCCGCGCCACCGCCTCTGACCGGAAGCCGGTCTCGCGCGGCAGCGGCGGATCGCTCATGTCCCGGCCTCGATCTTCATGTCCCGGTGGTCGGCGATCTCGGGGTTGAGATCCTTCAGATCCTCGGCCAGCCGGGCGGCGATGGCCACCGAGCGGTGCTGGCCGCCGGTGCAGCCGATCCCCACGGCGTAACCGTGCCGCCCCGTGGTCTTGGCGCGCGTGGCCGCCATCCGCACGAAGTCGCGCAGCTCGGCGTAAAAGTCCTCGGAGGGCTGATCCTGGAAGACGTAGCGGGCCACCGCCGGGTCGAGACCGGTTCTGGGGCGCAGCTCCGGGTCGTAGTAGGGATTGGGCAGCGACCGGACGTCCAGCACCATGTCCACGTCGCGCGGGGGGGTGTGCTTGAAGCCGAAGGACACCAGCCGCAGGTGGAAGTCCTGCTCCAGCCGGAAAATCTGCAGCACGCGCTCCGACAGTTCCTTGGCACTCATGCTGGTCGTGTCGATCACCGTGTCGGCGATCGACCGCAGCGGGGCGAGCAGCTCGCGCTCCCGCGCGAAGTCCACCAGCAGGGTGTCGCCCAGCGGGTGCTCGCGGCGGGTCAGGTTGTAGCGCCGCAGCAGCACCTCGGAGTTGGCCTCCAGATACAGCACCCGCAGGTCTTCCTGGCGCCGCGAGAGGCGCACGTAGCTGTCTTCCAGGGCGCTCAGGAACTCGCGGGTGCGGGCGTCGGTGGTCACGGCGATGCGCCGCAGCCCGCGCGCCTGGGCCAGATCGTGCAGGGTGCCCCACAGCTCGGGCGGCAGGTTGTCGGTGGTGAAGAACCCGGCGTCCTCCAGCGTGCGGAGCACCGTGCTCTTGCCGCTGCCGGACAGACCGGAGACCACCACGAACCCCATGCGGCCAGTGTACCCCCGCTTCCCGGAGCCGGGACGCTCAGGTACGGGCCCAGCAACGGCCTTCTTCACCGAACTTTGGTGCCGCTGGGCAGGTCGAGGGTCAGGCCCACCAGATCGAGCCGGCCCTGGTCGTCCTCGGCCGCCAGGATCATGCCCTGGGACTCGATCCCGCGCAATTTGGCCGGCTTCAGGTTGGCGACCAGAATGACCTTGCGCCCCACCAGGGCGCCTGGCTCGAACCACTGGCGGATACCGCTCACCACGGTGCGGGTCTCCTCCCCGAGCTTCACGGTCAGCTTGAGCAGCTTGTCGGCCTTCTCGACCCGTTCGGCGGCCACCACCTCGGCCACCCGCAGGTCGAGGCGGGCGAAGTCGTCGATGGAGATCAGGGCCGCCGTTTCAGCCGGGGTGGCGCTGGGGGTGGGGACGGTCGGGGCGGCGGTGACGGGAGGGGGAGAAGCAGTCTGGGTCATGGTGGGGCTCTCTTTTCTGGAGGTCTCTGTTCTGGAGGTCTGGCCGGCTTTCTGGTCTCTGCGGGCAGGTGCGGGGGCGTCCGGGTCGGCGCTCTGGACTTCGGGCTTGGGAAACAGGATCGGGCCGCCCACCACGCGCGTGCCGGCGGGCAGCAGGCCCCAGGCCCCCTGGAGGACGTAGGACTGCCCCGCCAGTCCCAGCTGGGCGCGCAGTTCGCGGGCCTTGACCGGAATCACCGCCTCCAGCGCCACGCTCGCCACCCGCAGGCCCTCGGCCGCGGTGTACAGCACGGTGTCCAGCCGCCGGGCGGTCTCCTCCTGCTTGGCGAGGTTCCAGGGCGCGCTCTCGGCGATGTAGCGGTTCAGGTCGCGCACGAAGTTCATGGCGGCCTCGATAGCCATGTTGATCTTCAGCTCGTCCACCAGCGCCAGGATCTGTCCCGGCAGCGCCAGCGCGGCGGCCTCGATCTCGCGCTCCCGGTCGGTCAACTCGTGCGCGGCGGGGATCACGCCGCCCCGGTACTTCTGGATCATGCTCACCGTGCGCGAGAGCAGGTTGCCCAGGTCGTTCGCCAGGTCGGAGTTCAGCCGCGAGACCAGGATGCCCTCGCCGTAGGGGCTGTCGGCGCTCAGGGACGCCTCGCGCAGCAGCGTGTAGCGGATGGCGTCGACCGGGTGATTCCGCACCAGCGCCTCGGGGTCGATGGCGTTGCCCAGCGACTTGCCCATCTTGCGGCCGTCCTCGGCCAGGATGTGGCTGTGCACGACCAGGCGCCGGTAGACCGGCAGGCCCGCCGCGTGCAGCATGGTCGGCCAGAACACCGCGTGCGGCTTGAGGATGTCCTTGCCGATCACGTGCCAGGCCTGGGCACTCACCGAAGCGTCCTGGCCCTGGCTCACCAGCGGCGTCAGGTACGAGAGCAGCGCGTCGAACCACACGTAGGTTACGTGGTCGGCATCCCAGGGCAGCTCGATGCCCCAGGGCACGCGGCTCTTGGGCCGGCTGATGCTCAGGTCGCCGATGGGCTCACGCAGCATCTCCAGCACCTCGTTGCGGTAGCCGGCCGGCTGGATCAGGCCCGGATGCTCCTGCAGGTAGCTCAGCAGCCAGCCCTGGTACTTCTCCATGCGGAAGAAGTAGTTCGCCTCGCGGCGCAGTTCCGGGGCGTCCTTGTCGCCGGGGTAGCGGCGCACGCCGTCACCTCCCTCCACCAGTTCCTTCTCGGTCACGTAGCGCTCGGCGCCCACCGAATACAGGCCCTCGTACTCGGCGAAGTAGATGTCGCCACTGTCGTACACCCGCTGCAGGATGGTCTGCACGAACTTCTTGTGGCGCGCGTCGGTGGTGCGGATGAAATGGTCGGCCGTGATCTCCAGCCGCTTCCACAGGCCCTGGAAGGCCCGCTCGCTCAGGTCGTCCACCAGCTCCTGCGGGGTCAGGCCGGCCTTGGCCGCCGCCTTGGAGATCTTCTCGCCGTGCTCGTCGGTGCCCATCACGAACACCACCTCGCGGCCGGATAAGCGCTGGTAGCGGGCGATCGCGTCGCCTAGGATCTTCTCGTAGACGTGCCCGATATGGGGCGCCCCGTTGGCGTAATCAATCGCGGTGGTGATGAAAAAGCGCTCGCTCATGTCTGTTCCGTCCTTTCCGGCCCTTGCCCTGATGGGAGGCACGCCGGCAGCTGTCCCAAGATACGCACTCTGGTCAATGAACGGGAGGCGCACCGGCTCAGTGCGCCCCCGCTCCAGCCTGAAACGTTCAGGCCCGCCGGGGCATTCGCATGGGCATGGAGGGGGAGGCGGGCCGGCTCATGGGGGCAGTCTACAGACTCCGGGGCGGCCGGGGGCTGGGCCAGATGGCGGAGGGGAGTGGGAGTGTCAGGAGGCCGGGGGAGGCTTTTCGGAACCGCGAACACCTCTGAAGCGGCTCCAGTTCAGCGGTCGAGAGACCCTTTACAGGGGTCGGGGGGACATGTCGAGAAAACTGGGGCCGATCTTCTCCAGCGTCGGGGCAGCGATCCGGACGGCCTACAGCTTCAGCCCGAAGGTGATCGCGCCGGGCGAGCGGGCCAGCTCCTCCATCCCCAGATGGCGGTAGAAGCCCTCGGCGCGCGTGTTGCGCTCGCCCACGCCCAGGTGCACGCCCGGCGCCCCGGCCTCCCGCAAGGCCGCGAACTGGCGTTCCATCAGCCGGCGGCCGTGGCCCCCACCCTGCGCCCAGGGCAGCAGGTCGATGTGCAGGTGGGCCGGATACTGCGCCAGCAGGGCGTCCGGGGCGGTGCGCGGCGTGTGGATGAGTGCCGCGAGACGTTGATCCGGCGTTCGGGCCTCTCGTGGGACGCCCGATGGATCGGGATACTGCGTCCTCAGGTGGGGCCACCACTCGCGCTCCAGGGTGGCCTCGAAGGCCCGCGTGTCGGGCGTGCCCAGGACATAGCCCCCCACCGCTCCCGCGTCCTCCAGCACGAAGGCGAAGGCCGGGGCGTAGGTCAGGTACGGCGCGGCGTAGATGTGGCCCAGCAGGGCCGGATCGTCGTAGACGCCGGTGGCGTCCTGGCCGCTGTCACCGGTCTGTAAGCAGATGCGGTAGAGGGCTTCCCGGTCGGCCTCGCGGGCGGGGCGCAGGGTGAACATGGGCCGAGTATGACGCGGGCGAGGGGCTCCCGACGAGGGCCGCGACGAGGGAGTAGGTGCTTGATCCCCCGTTGTGGTTGACATTCCAAAGTTACACTGCCCGCCGTGACCACCCCTCCCTCCACCACGGCGCCGGCCCCGGCCGCCGCAGACACAGCCGGCGCTCCGGACACGTCCACCCGGCTGACCCTGCTGCTGCTCGCCGCCCTGACCGTGATGTCGGGCGCCACCATCGCCCCGGCGCTGCCCGCGATGGGCCGCCACTTCGCGGACACGCCGAACGTGGAACTGCTGGTCAAGCTGGCGCTGACGATCCTGGGGCTGGTCATCGCCGTGAGCGCTCCCCTGAGCGGGGTGCTGGCCGACCGCTACGGCCGCCGCCCGGTGCTGATCGGGGCCCTGGCGCTGTACGCCGTCGGGGGCGCCAGCGGGCTGGTCGCGGGGTCGCTGGGCGCGGTGCTGGCGGGCCGGGTGGTGCTGGGCCTGGCGGTGGCGGGCACCATGACAGCGGCCGGTGCCCTGGTCAACGACCTGTTCAGCGGCCCGGAGCGCGGCCGCTTCCTGAGCCAGCAGGCAGCCTTCACCAGTTTCGGTGGGGCCGTGCTGCTGCCGCTGGGCGGCCTGCTCGCCAGCCTTTCGTGGCGCGCTCCCTTCGCCCTGTACGCGCTGGCCCTGCTGCTGCTGCCGCTGGTGCTGCGGCTTCCCGGGGGCGTGCCGGTGCTCGCCCGGACACCGGAGCCGGAGCAGCCCCCGCGCTGGGGCGCCATCGGGCTGGTGTATGCCCTGGCGCTGGGCTACATGGTCGTCTTCTACCTGATGCCGGCGCAGGGGCCGTTCCTGCTGGGCTCGCTGGGCGCGCGGGCCGCCAGCACGGGCCTGCTGCTGGGCACCTTCACCCTGATGGCGGCGCTGACCTCGCTGGCCTACTCGCGCCTGGCCGGGCGCTTCGATCCCCGGCGGGTGGCCGCGCTGGGGCTGCTGGGCGTCGCCGCCGGCTGGCTGATCGTCTCGCAGGCGCCGGGGCTGGGCGTGGCCCTGGCCGGGCTGGTCGTGGGCGGGCTGGGCGGCGGCCTGGTCTTCCCCAACCTCTACACCTGGCTGGCCGACCTGACCCCCCCGGCGTGGCGGGGCCGCGTGACGGCCGGCATGAGCAGCGCGGTGTTCCTGGGCCAGTTCCTGAGCCCGCTGCTGCTGGCCTCGCCCACCGGGCATGAAGGGCAGGGCTACGTGTGGGGGGCGGTGGTGGCGGCGGGCATGGCGGCGACCCTGCTGATCCTGAGTACCCGGCCCCTGCTCCCGGGCACGCTCCGGCCCGGCACGCTCCGGCCCGGCAAATGAACGCGGCCTGAACCCGAGATCGGGGGAACGCTCGCGCTGTGTGAGAGCCGGCCCGATTAGAATCCGGGTCTGATGATTGCCTTCCTTTCCGGCGTGGTGCGAGAAGTCCGCGAGAACAGCGCCGTGGTCGTCGCAGGCGGCGTGGGTTACGAGGTGCAGTGCCCGGTCGGGACGCTGGCCAAACTGAAAGTGGGCGAAGCCGCCGAACTCAACACCCGCTTCATCGTGCGCGAGGACGCCCAGCTGCTGTTCGGCTTCCACGACGCCGACAGCGTGCGGATCTTCGACCTGCTGACCGGCGTGAGCGGCGTGGGGCCGAAGCTGGCGCTGGCGCTGCTCTCGGCCATGCCGGTCTCGGCGCTGGCGCAGGGCCTGCTCAGCGGCGACGCCAAGCTGCTGAGTTCGGTGTCCGGCGTGGGCAAGAAAACGGCCGAGCGGCTGGTGCTGGAGCTTCAGGGTAAAGTGCCCGAACATCTGGCCGCGCCCGCCGCCGGTTCGGGCACGGGGCGCGCCGCCCCGGTGGCGACCACTGCCGGCCGGGACGCCGTGGACGCCCTGCTGGCCCTGGGCTTCCGCGAGGCGAACGTGCGCGCCGCCGTGGCCGAACTGCTCTCCAGCGACCCCGAGCAGTCGGCCGACGCCCTGATCCGCAAGGCGCTGGGGCGGCTGCGATGACGCACGGACAACCCGACAGCATCACCCTTCCGGACACCATCTCATCGGGCGGGCAGGGCACGTCCCCGCAGAATGACGGCGCGCAGAATGGGGCCACGCAGGGGGGGACGGCCGAGCAGAAGGTCTCCTGGCTGGAACTGTTCTTCGACCTGATCTTCGTGGTGGCCTTCGATCAGCTCGCCCGGCGCCTGGGCGATTCCCCCGGCCTGGAGAACATCGCGGAATTCGCGCTGCTGTTCACGGCCGTCTGGTGGGCCTGGGCCGGCAACACGCTGTTCGCGGCGCGCTTCGGCAACGAGAGCCGCATCTACCGCTGGGCGACCCTGACCCAGCTGGTGTCCATGAGCCTGATCGCCCTGACGCTGCGCGGAGACGTCAAGGACACCGGGCTGGCGGTCGCGCTGGCCTTCGGGGTCAACCGGCTGATCCAGTGCGTCCAGTACCTGCTGGTCTCGCGGGCCCGGCCCGAGGCGGCGGCGTTCGCCCAGCGGGTGGCCCAGACCTTCGGGGGGGCCGCGCTGCTGTGGCTGGGCTCGGCCCTGCTGCCCGCCGGCAGCGCCGCTCAGCTCCTGATCTGGTGCGCCGCCCTGGCCCTGGAGATCGTGGCGCCGATCCTGGCGCGCGGCCTCAGCACCGCCGTCCTGCCCCACCAGGGCCACCTCCCCGAACGGGTCGGGCTGCTGCAGATCATCGCGCTGGGGGCCATCGTGACCGAGACGGTCAACGGCAGCCGCCAGCAGGCCCTGACCCTGCCGACCCTGCTGCCCGCGCTGGGCGCCATTCTGACCACGGTGGCGCTGTGGCGGCTGTATTTCGATCAGGCGCGGGCGCTGCCCCTGCTGGCCGCCCACGTGGAGGGTCAGGTGGGCCGCCTGCTGGCCTGGCTGTACGGTCACCTGCCCTTCACGCTGAGCGTGATCATGCTGGGCGTCGGGCTGGGCCACGGCCTGAGCGCCGTGGACGCCAAGAAGGACGCCGTGAACCAGCAGTTCGTGGCCTGGCCGCTGGCGGGCACGCTGTTCACGCTGGCCATGCTGCGCCTGAATTCCATGCAGGTGGCGCGCCGGCGCGTGCCAGACCGCAGTCTGCTGGCGCTGGCGGCCGGTATCGCCGGATGTGTGGTGCTGGCCTTCCTGGATCTCGACACCACGGAGCTTCACCTGAGTGTGGCGGCCCTGACGCTGCTCCTGGCCGCCGTGGTCGCCGCCGACCCCGCCACCCGCCGCCTGGGTCAGCTGGAGGAGAAGGTCACGGAGCAGATGGAGGAGGGAGATGCGCCCCGTTCGCTGGAGGAGCCGGTCAGCGCTCAGGCGGGGGCGGCATCTGCCGGGCGGCCCGCCTCCACGGGGGCCGGCAGCTCTGCCAGGGCTCCCAGCGCCGGATCGTCCACGCCCGAGTAACCACCGACGAACAGCGCCACCCGCAGGTCATGGATGAAGGTCGAGAGCCAGGCCTCGGCGGCCTCGGCGCTCTCCAGCGCCGGCTCCAGCAGGGGCCGGGCGACCGCCACCACCCGCGCGCCCAGGCGCAGGGCGCGGGCGGCGTCCAGCCCGCTGCGGATCCCGCCCGAGGCGATCAGCGGCGTGGCCGGCGCGGCGGCGCGGGCGCCTCGCAGGGCCTGGGCGGTGGGCACCCCCAGCTCGCACAGCTCCGGGCTGACCACGTGCCCCCAGCGCACGAGCTGCTCCACCCGCGCCCAACTCGTGCCGCCGGCCCCGGCCACGTCCAGCGCGGCGAAGCCCACCCCGGCGACCGCGCGCACCGTCCGTTCGTCCAGCCCGTGACCGACCTCCTTGAGCACCACCGGGAAGGGCAGCGCGGGCACGACCTCGCCCAGCCGGGCGACCACTCCGCGCCAGCGGGTGTCGCCACCGGCCTGCAGGGCTTCCTGCAGCGGATTGACGTGGATCGCCAGGGCGTCGGCGCCCACCTCCCGCACGGCGCGGCCCGCTTCCTCGACCCCGTAGCCCAGCCCGAACTGCGCCGCGCCCAGGTTGCCGATGAGCAGGATGTCGGGCGCCACGCCGCGAACCTGAAAGCTCGGGGCGACCTCGGGGCGCTCCAGCATGATGCGCTGCGACCCCAGCATCATGCCGATGCCCAGGCGCTGCGCGGCCAGGGCCAGGTTCGCGTTGATCCGCGCGGCCCGCTCGGCGCCGCCGGTCATCGCGCCGATCAAGACCGGGGCGCTCAGGCGGCGGCCCAGGAAACCGACCTCCAGCTTCACGTCGTCCAGATCGCGCTCGGGCAGCGCCCGGTACGGCCAGGGCACGGCCGAGAGGCCGCTCTGCACGCCCGCGTACTGGCTCTCGGGCCGCAGACACGCCTCGATGTGGTGCATCTTGCGGGCCTGGATGCCGCTGTCGGGATCGGTCACGCGTCCAGCCTACCCGCTGGGGCGTCGGCGAACGTGGGATTTCTGGCCCAGCCACGCACAATGCCGCTCAGCGCACAGTTGACAGTTCAGGAAGTGCGAGCTACTATTCCTGAGCGCTTCGGAAGCCGCTTCGACAAAAAAGGCTTTCTGGTACGCAGAATGTAGTATCGCAGGGTAGAGCAGTCTGGTAGCTCGTCGGGCTCATAACCCGGAGGTCGCAGGTTCAAATCCTGTCCCTGCAACCACCACCCCCCCACCGCAAGGTCGGGGGTTTTTCTTTGGACTGCGGCCCGGCCCTCGCGGGAACCGCCCGGCCCGGCGGCGCGTAGTCTTCAGGCGTATGAGCCTCGCTTTCCTGATCTTCCTCGTCGCCTGGATCGTCGGCATGATCGGCACCTTCATCCCGGCGCTGCCCGCCACGCTGATCATCTTTCTGGGCTCGGTCGCGGCCACGCTGCTCGACGGCTTCCAACCCTGGCCGGACGTGCCCTTCCTGCTCACCTTCGGGGTGATCACGCTGCTGATCATGTCGATCGACAACGTGGCCTCGGCCTGGGGCGCGCGGCGCTACGGCGGCAGCCGGCAGGCCATGTGGGGCGCCCTGATCGGCGGCCTGCTGGGGCTATTCATCCCGCTGGGACTGATCGTGGGGCCACTGGCCGGCGCCTTCCTGGCCGAGCTGCTGGTGGTTCGCAAGTCGCTGCAGGAATCTCTGATGTCCGCCTGGGGCACCCTGATCGGCCTGCTGGCGGGCATCGCGGCGAAACTGGTGCTGCATACGCTGGTCGGCCTGTACGAACTGTGGCGGCTGTGGGATCCCGCCAAGAGCGTGTTCGGCTGAAGCCACCGGGATGAGCGCTCCGGGTCAGGCCCCCGGCGGGCGGCTCAGCAGCGCGACCACCAGCGGCGCGATCCCGACGAACTGCACGAGCAGCGCCGGCAGAAGCGGCAACAGGGCGCCCAGCAGGGCCCGCCCGGGCTGGCCGGTCAGGCGCAGGAACGCCGGAAACGCCAGAGCGAACTGCGCGGCGGTGCCCAGCAGCGTCACCAGCATCAGCAGCGCGCCCGCCTGCGTGCCGCCCGCCGCGCGCAGCGCCGCCTGAGCCGGGGCCGCCTGAGCCAGGGCCGCCTGATCCAGCGCCCGGCCTGCTCCCGAGTTGCCCTGGGGCAGCCAGGCGATCGCCGGGGTGAGCAGCGTCCAGACGATCACCAGCAGCCACAGCGGGGGCAGCAGCGCGAAGGTGGCGCCGTAGACCTCGGCGGCGCGCCCGGCCCGCCCGGCGCCCAGGTGGCCCAGCCCCCACATCAGCACGAAGCTCAGCCCCCCCAGGAAGGTGCCGCCCAGAACGTTCACCAGCGGCGACAGCGGGCCGGAGCCCGGCACATGCCGCACCAGCAGGGCGTAGGCCACCCCGGAGAGCACGGAGCTGAGCACCACCACGGCCGCGTAGCGCCACCAGCGCGGCTCGCTGGCCTGGAGCTGGCCCGCGAAGACCCGGGGGCCGCTCAGCAGGGTCGTGGGCAGCGGCGCCGAAGCGGCCGCGGGGGCTGGGGGGACAGGGGGACGTCGGGCCATGATCGCCGCCATCCTAGAGCAGTGGCCCGGAGGCCGTGACCTGCCAAGTGGGACGACGGCCGGCGGCTCCTGCTTCATCTTCCCTGGCTGACGGCGACTCGATCAGCCGGGGCCGCAGAGGGGGACGACCGGGCTGGTCTACCGGGCCGGGCCGCCCCGCTGCGTCCACCACCAGCCGGCCAGCACGATCAGCGCCAGATACACGCCGATCACCAGGGCCAGCCCCCAGGCGCTGCGGCCCAGTCGCTGCGGTCGCTCGCGGGCCTCGCGGCGGGCGTCCTCCAGCACCTCCGGGGCAAGCAGGCGCAGGGCCAGCCACAGTCCGGCGGGCACCAGCAGCAGGTCGTCCAGGTAGCCCAGCACCGGGATGAAGTCCGGGATCAGGTCGATGGGGCTCAGGGCGTAGGCCAGCACCAGCGCCGCCCAGGCCCGCGCGTACCAGGGGGTGCGGGGATCGCGCACCGCCACGCTGAGGGCCAGCAGGTCGGCCTTCAGGGCGCGGGCGAAGGTTTTCAGGCGCTCCAGCATCCGCTTCACCGCACCCTGGTCGGGGCCACCCTCAGGGCAGGGCGCCGCTAAGCCGGCCCGTGAGCTGTTGCACGGCGGGCAGCGTGGCGAGCATGGTCAGCACCCCGAAGACCACGATGACCACGTAGGCGCCGCTGAGCCAGGGCCCGGGGGCCGAGCGCACCTGGGCATCGGCGCGGGGGACGAGCCACAGGTGCAGCACGACCAGCACCGCCACGCCGAACAGCAGCGCGCCGATGGCCAGCGGCAGCGCCAGCCCCGAGTTGCCCAGCAGGGCGCCCGCCTGATCCGCGCCGCCCAGGTTCTGCCCGGCCAGCAGCGACCCCAGGCCGATCGAGAGCGAGTTGTTCAGGGCGTGCACGATCACCGAATTCCAGAGGCTGCCGCTGTGCTGCGCCAGCCGCGCCAGCACGTAGGCCAGCGGCAGGATGCCCGCCACGCTGGCCGGTACCCCGTGCGCCACGGCGAAGGCCAGACTGGTCGCCAGGGCCGCCACGGTGAAGCCCGCCGCGCGCTCCTGACCGCGCATCATCAGGCCCCGGAAGGCGACCTCCTCGGCCAGCGGCACCAGCAGGCCGGCAGAGAGCAGCAGCGGAATCAGGTCGGCGCCGCTGCTCAGGAACCTGGGCATGGCATTGATGCTGTCCGGGAAGAAGCTCACGTAGGCCAGCGCGAAGGCGCGTGAGGCCAGGAACCCCAGCACGAAGGCCGCCAGGGCCAGCCCCCACGAGGGCCGCGTGCGCCAGCGCGAATCCCGGAGCAGGGAGCGCATGGCCGGCCGGAACACGGTGAAGGCCACCAGCACCACCACCGCGAAGGCCAGCAGCAGCGCATTCCCCAGAGACAGGTGCAGGCCGATGTGCACGGTGCGCCCGCCGATCGGCAGATCCATCCCCACGCCCAGCGCGGCCACCACGTTCTGCAGCACCAGCAGGCTCAGCGCGGCGCGGTTGCCGTCCACCGCGCGCACGCCCGAGGCTCCTGGCGGCGGCGAGGTCGGGGCCCCCTCCGGCCAGGAAGGGTGGGTGGGCGGGGAAGCGTCCGGCGCAGTCATGCCCAGAGGGTAGCGCGCGCCCGGGGGGGGCGCCTCACCCGAAAGGTGGCGGGCCGCGCCAGCGCCGGCTCCCGGCTCAGGCCGTCAGCACCCGGAGGGCGCCCTCCAGGGCCTCGTCGCCGATCTGGTGGTGCAGCACGAAGCGCACGGAGTCCGGCCCCAGGGCGTTGGCCAGGACACCGCTCCGGGCCCAGGCGGCGCTCCGGGCAGCGGCGTCGGGAATGGTGGCGTAGACGATGTTGGTCTGCACGGCGGCGAGGTTCACGTCGTAGCCGGCATTCACCAGGGCTTCGGCCAGCACGCGCGCCCGGCGGTGATCCCCGGCCAGCCGCGCCGGGCCACCCCGCAGGGCCACCAGCGCCGCCGCCGCCAGCACCCCGGCCTGCCGCATCCCGCCGCCCATCATCTTGCGGTAGCGGTGGGCCTGCCGCATGTGTTCGGCCCTGCCCACCAGCACGCTGCCCACCGGGGCGCCCAGCCCCTTGCTGAGGCACACGCTGACCGTATGGAAGTGCCGGGTGATCTCGCTCAGGGGCACGCTCAGCGCCGCCGCCGCGTTGAAGACCCGCGCGCCGTCCAGATGCAGGGGCAGCCCCTCCGCATCGGCCACCGCCCGGATGCCCGCGAGCACCTCCAGCGGAATGACCGTGCCGCCCGCCTTGTTGTGGGTGTTTTCCAGGCTGATGAGGCCCGTGGGCGACTGGTGAACCGAGTGGCGCACGGCCGCCCGCACCTCCTCCGGGGCCGGCACGCCCAGCGGCGCGGGCACGAAGCGCGGCACCACGCCGCTGAACGCCGCCATCATGCCCAGCTCCCACTCGTAGATGTGGCTGCCCTCGGCGCAGACCACCTCCTCGCCCCGGCGCGTGTGCAGCGCGATGGCCACCTGATTGGTCATGGTGCCCGAGGGCATGTACAGCCCCGCCTCCATGCCGCACAGGCGGGCGACCTCGGCCTGCAGCTCGTTCACGCTGGGATCTTCGCCGTACACGTCGTCCCCCACGGCTGCGTGCGCCATCGCGTCGCGCATCTCGGGGGTGGGGGTGGTCACGGTGTCGGAGCGCAGGTCGGCGATCACGCGGGGAGTCACGGGGTCACTGGTCTTGGGGCGGGTGGTCATGGGGCGGATGCTAGCGTTCACAGCGGTATTCCGTTCCGCCTACGGGTGAACTGCACCCCCTTCAACTCCACTCCAACCGCTGTGGGTCGCGGTCACTCGCTCTCTCCGAGCTGTCCCAGTCCGCTCGCCCCAGATCACTTGAAGGTGTGCACCTTCCATTGATCTGGTGACCGCTATCAGGCGTTCGCCAGCGCCGCCTTCCGCTCCTCGATCACCTTTTTCGCGATGTGCTCCGGCACGTCCTGATAGCCGTGGGGCTTGACCGAGAAGGCCCCCCGGTCGCCGGTCAGGCTCCGCAGGTCGGCCGAGTAGGTCTGCAGCTCCGCCTGCGGCACGACGGCCGTGACCGTGATCACGGTGCCCTCGGGCTCCATGCCCTGCACGCGGGCGCGGCGGGTCTGCAGGTCGCCGATCAGGTCGCCCGTGAACTGCCCCGGCGCGCGGACTCTCAGCAACATCACGGGTTCCAGCAGCCCCGGCCGGGCGCCCTCCAGCGCGGCCTTCAGGGCCAGGCTGCCGGCGGTGCGGAAGGCGATGTCCGAGCTGTCGACATCGTGGTAACTGCCGTCCAGTACGGTCACGTGGATGTCCTGAAGCGGGTAGCCGGCCAGCGACCCCTTCTGCATGGCGTCCTGCACGCCCTTCTCGATGCTGGGGATGTACTTGCCGGGAATGGCCCCGCCCACCACGGCCGAGCGGAAGCTGTAGCCCTCGCCGGGCGCGATCTGGATGGTGCAGTCGCCGTACTGCCCGTGCCCGCCGCTCTGCTTCTTGTGCTTGCCCTGCGCCTTGCTGGGGGCGTGGATGGTCTCGCGGTAGGGAATCTGCGGCGGGGTGGTGCTCACGTTTACGCCCAGCGCGCTCAACTTCTCGATGGCGATGGTGGTGTGCATGTCGCCCATGCCGCTCAGCAGCTGCTCGCCGGTCTGCGGATCGCGCGAGAAGTGCAGGGTGGGGTCTTCCTCCATCAGCCGCGAGAGCGCGGCGCCGATCTTGTCCTCGTCCTGGCGGGTGAGCGGGTGCAGGGCGACCGTGTGGGCCGGGTCGGGCAGCCACAGCGGGTCGTATTCGATGGGCTGGGCCGGGTCGGCCAGGGTGTCGCCCGTGTGCAGATCCTGGATCTTGGTCAGCACGCCGATCATGCCGGCGCTGAGCTGCGGCACCTCGGTCAGTTCCTTGCCGTTCATGACATACAGGTGGGCCGGTTTCAGGTCGGCGCCCTGGGTGGTGTTGCGAACCGTGTCGCCGGGCTTCAGGGTGCCGCTCCACACGCGGACGTACGCCAGCTTTCCCACGAAGGGATCGATGCTCATGCGCCACACCCGCGCGCTGAAGGGGGCGTCCGGGCGCGGCTCGCGGGTCTGGCCGTCCAGGCCGGTCACGGGGCCGCGCAGGGAAGCGCTTCGCAGGCCGTCCACCAGCAGATCCATCAGCTCGGGCACGCCGGCGCCGGTCAGCGCGCTCACCGGCAACACCGGGTACAGCGTGCCGGCCTGCACGGCGCGGATCAGGGCGCCCTGCAGCTCGTCATCCGGAATGGGATCGCCCTCCAGGTACCGGGTCATCAGGTCGTCGTCGGTCTCCACGATGGCCTCGATCAGGTGCTCGCGGGACTCGCGCAGCAGGCTCCGCATGGAATCGGGCACGCTCAGGCCCGAAGACGCCTGGCCGCTCAGCACGTTCACCACGCCCATGAAGTCCGGCCCCTCGCCCAGCGGCACGAACAGCGCCGCCGAGTGGCCCCTAAGGCTGGCCCTGATATCGGCCAGCACGGCGAAGAAATCGGCGCGCTCGCGATCCATCTTGTTCACGGCGACCACGCGGGGCATGGCGAAGCGGTCGGCGGTGGCCCAGACCCGCTCGGTGCCGACCTCCACGCCGCTGACCGCGCTCACCAGGATCAGCGCGGAGTCGGCGGCGCGCACTGCTCCCCGGATCTCGCGCACGAAGTCGGCGTAGCCGGGCGTGTCCAGCACGGTGATCTCGGTGTCCCGGTGGCTCAGGCGCACCACGCCGGTCGTGATGGAAAAGCCGTGCTGCTTCTCGGCGTCGGTGTGATCCGAATGGGTGGTGCCGTCCTCGACCCGGCCCATACGTGAAGTGGCCCCGCTTCGGTGCAGCAGGGCTTCAGAGAGCGTCGTTTTCCCAGCGCCGCTGTGCGCGGCGAGACTGACAATACGGACTGGCACGGATGACCACCGATCCTTTGTGAAGGGGAACAGGGGCGTGCGAACGGACACCGGGGCACAGAGCGGGGTGGTGCGTTGTGTAGTGGCGAGTGTACACCTGACCCCCGGCCCGTCGTCCAGCGTCCACGTCCATCCGGCGCGGCCCTCCCATGCCGATTCTGTTGAGATGCAGGTTCGTGGCCGGGACGGATCAGGCTCACAGCCATTTATGACGGTGCCCGGACGTCCCGTGCGGGGCGAGCAGCCCCCGGCGTCTCCCAGGAGCGCAGGCGGGCCGCTGGATTCAGACCGAACTTTCGGGGCCCGGCAGCCTGATCAGCGCTGCTGATCGCGGACGGCTGCCAGGGTCTCCTCGAACTCGTCCAGGAATTCGTCTTCCAGGGCGCGGTCGCGGATCAGGGCGTCCTGCTCGGTGGTGGCCTGCTCCCGCGTCCAACGCACGCGGGCCTGCCGGGCGCCGCTCACGTTGCCCTTCCCGGCGATGAAGCGCGCCGCGTGCCGCACGGCCTCCACCGGGTCTTCCGTGGGCGCGGTGACGCTCAGGTTCCGCAGCCCGCCCTGATCGTTGACCAGCGAGCAGACCACCTCGACGCGCAGGCCCTTGCGGTTCAGGAAGACCTGATCCACCCGCCACATGCTGGTGGCGCGGAGCGGCATGGGCGCGGAGCGGGCCGGACGACGGGCCATCTAGCGCCCACCGGCAGGCGTTCCGGGGGACGTCCCTTCGGGTGACCCGGCCGGTGATTCGGCCGCGGTCTCGTCAAGGGTCACGGCCCCCGGCGACTTCCACTCGCGGGCGGGTTCCAGGCCCAGCAGCACGCGGCCGGCGCCCTCGGCCAGCGCTTCGAGCTCCAGCTCGCCGGGAATCACCAGCACGGGGGCGATCCAGGCCAGCCGCCGCTCGATGCGGTCGACCAGCTCGTCCCAGCGCGCGATCCCGCCCGTGAGCACGATGGCGTCGGGGCGGGCACTCAGGGCGCCGGTCTGCGCGCCCACCGCCTTACAGACCTGATGCACGAAGGCGGCGGTAGCGGCCTGCACGTCGGGATCGCTGACCGCCCGGGCCTCCAGTTCCCGGAGGTTGGCACTGCCGGCCAGCGAGAGGAAGCCGCCCTCGCTGCCCAGCAGTTGCAGGGCGCGCGCCTCGCCGTGTTCGCGCGCCAGGGCCAGCAGCATCCGGGCGGGCAACGGGCCGCTCTGCAGCGCGCCCATCGGGCCGCCGTCAGTGCCGGTGGTGTCGATGGCGCGGCCCTGCTCGAAGGCCGTGACGCTGGTGGTGGCGCCCAGGTGGGCCACGACCACGCGGGAGTCCTGCAACCTCCTGCCGACCTCATGGGCGGCGCGGCGGGCGGCCACCCGGGCGTTCAGGGCGTGGAACTGCGCGCTGCGCCGCAGGCCGCGCAGGCCGGTCTCGCGGGCTTCGGGCAGCAGCTCGTCCACACTCTGCGGATCGACGATGTAGGCGTCCACGCCGCGCGCCTGCGCCACAGCCAGCGCCAGCGCTCCGCCCAGGTTCTCCGGGTGCGCCGCGAAGTCGCCCTGCACGGCGTAGGCCGCCAGTTCCGGCGTCACCGGGTAGGTGCCGGCGCCCACCTGCCCGATCAGCCCGCCCCGCCCCACGATGGCGTCCGGGGTCGCCCAGTCGGCGGTCAGCTCCCCAATACGGCGGGCCAGTTCCGGCACGTCGGCGGCGCCGGGCGGCGTGTCCAGCGGCAACTCGGCGCGCGTCAGGCTCAGGCGCAGCTGGCCGGGCAACGACGGATTCGCGCTCGGCTCGATGACGGCGCAGGCGAGCTTCACGCCACTGGTTCCGGGATTGATCACATACGCGATCACAACGCCGCAGGGTAGCAGATCGCCGGGCGGGGGCTGCGGCCCCTACACCAGAGCAGAGGGGGGAGGGACTGATCTCCCCTTCCCCCTCTGCTGGCTTCCTCTGCTGGCCCGGCCAGTCCTCAGTCCCCCGCTCGTTCAGGCGCTGGGCTTATTCAGGCACTGCGCTCATTCAGGCACTGGGCTTATTCAGGCGCTGGGCTCATTCAGGCACTGGGCTTATTCAGGCACTGGGCTCGATCAGGCCGTAGTGACCGTCCTTGCGGCGGTACACCACGCCGGACTGCCCACCCTTCATGTTCACGAACACGTAGAAATCATGCCCCAGGGCTTCCATCTGGGCCACGGCGTCCTCCGGGCTCATGGGCCGCAGCTCGAAGCGTTTGGTTCGCACGATTTCGGGCTGGAAATCGCTGACGTCGTCGAAACCGGCGTCCACATCAGCCTCGGCCGGGCCGGGCTCGGGCTGGGGCGCGCCGTCGTGGCGCTGCTTCATGTAGCGGGTCTTGAATTTCCGCAGCTGCCGCTCCAGCACGTCACTGGCCTTGTCGATGGCGGCGTACATGTCGGCGTGGTGCTCTTCGGCGCGGATGATGCCGTGGGGCACGTTCAGCTGTACTTCGACCCGGTTGCGGCGGGTGGAGTCCCGCACATCGCGCACGGTCAGGGTCACCCTGGCGTCCGTGATCTGATCGTGGTACCGGTCGAGGCGCGTCAGCTTCTCTTCGACATATACGCGCATGGCATCGGTGACCTCAACGTTCCGGCCTGACAGCTTATAGATGTGCACGGCATCACCCATCCCTTTCCCGGCGCCGCCCAGTCGAACCTGTCCGGCGCTGGTGATTTCACTCTAGGCCAGGCCACACCCGCTGTCAGGCGAACACTTCACAGCCTTTGCTTAAGGAAAGGGGTATGGTGGGAAGTGCAGGGGCGAAACGCCCGCCCGCAACCCGACCGGCACCGGCCGCTCCCGGAAACGGACAAACCGGGCGATCACCCCGAGAGATGAATGTGCGCTCTGGGTGGGCGGTGCCGTGGACAGCAGCCCCCACGGTATGCTGGGGGCGTGAAGGTCGACCGCTCCGAACAGGATCAGGCCCGGCGCGACCGGATTGCGCGGGTGGCGTTCGAGCTGTTCGCCCAGCGTGGCCTGGACGCGATCAGCGCGCAGGACATCGCGCAGGCGGCTTACGTCAGCCGTACTAACCTGTACCGCTATTTTCCCAGCAAGGTGCACATGCTACTGGCCCATTTCGAGAAGGCGGTGGCCGCCAGCCGGGACGACGCCCTGGAACGCCTGCGAGCCGGCGCCAGCCCCCAGCTGGTCTGGGATCAGGTGACCCTGCGGATGGCCGATCTGGGCGTGCGTTACCGCCATCTGGTGGGCGCGGTGGGTCAGGCCGTGCTGGTGGCGCCGCCGACACTGAACCTGACGCCCGGCGCCGGAAGCGACGGAGCGGCTCCGCCGGCCGCCACCGCCAGCCAGTCCTCTGCGCCTGGCCTGCGCTCGCTCCTGCCCGGCGATCCGCTGAGAACGGCCCTGACCCTGGCGGCGCTGGTCGAGCCGGTGCTGCTGGCCATGCAGACCCAGGGGCGCCTGCGCCCGGAGGCGAACGTGTCCATGCTCAGCGTGCTGTTCGTGGACGCCTGCCTGCTGGCCCTGCTGCACGGCGGCCACCGCGACCAGCGCGAGGTGCTGCGTGACTGGCAGGAGCGCTTCTCGCTGCTCATGTACGGCGTGATGGCCCCTCAATCTGCGGCCCGGAGCACGGACGACCCCGCCCCGGCAGGGTGACGGCAGGGACAGCACACCCGGCACGGATCACCGGCACGACAGAAAGGAACCCGGACACTCGTTCGTCCGGGTTCTCCTGTGGGTGGTAGGGGTGGTGGTACCGGGCCTGGTGACGGGCGGCTCTGACCTGCCTGCGCTGACCTGTGGGTCGTCCTGGCTCAGCGCAGCCGGGCCTGCCGCAGCCGGTTCAGGATGGCGAAGACCTGGCGCTGTTCCTCGGCGATCAGGGCGGAGGTCAGCGTCTGTGGGGTGTAGGCGGCGCGTTGAGCCCCCTGGCCAGCCGGGCGCCGAACCGGATTCAGGGGAGCGGGGGTGCCCCGAGACTCCCAGGGCGTAAGAGGAACCTTCCGTTGCATGGCCATAGCGTAGGGGCCGCGCTGGCACGCCTTTCTCACGGGTGGACAAGTTAAGCCAAGGGCCATCTTGGGGGGGTATGGTGGCAGGGTTTGGGGTGGGTGGGTCACACCCGGCCCCCTGGGAGGAATGCCTGATGCCCGTGAACCTGACCGAGACCGCCGCCTGGACTGCCCTGCTCAGTCACGTCCAGAACGCACGTGAGTGGAACCTGAGAGACCTGTTCGCGGCCGACCCGGCCCGTGGCGAGCGCCTGAACGCCGAGGGCGCCGGCCTTTATCTGGATTACAGCAAGAACCGTGTGACGGATCAGACCCTGACACTCCTGCTTGATCTGGCCCGCGAGACCGGTGTGGAGACCCGGCGGGGCGCCATGTTCGCGGGCGAGAAGATCAACGTCACCGAGAGCCGCGCGGTGCTGCACACGGCCCTGCGCGCGCCCCGCGGCGCTTCGGTGATGGTGGACGGCCGAAACGTGGTACCCGATGTCCATGAGGTGCTGGATCGGATGGCCGCCTTCGCCGACAGCGTACGCGGCGGCACGTGGCGGGGCCACACCGGCCGGCCCCTGAAGAACATCGTGAACATCGGCATTGGGGGCAGCGACCTGGGGCCGGTGATGGCCTCCGAGGCGCTGAAGCACTACGCCCAGCAGGGGCTGACCCTGCGCTTCGTGTCGAACGTGGACGGCACCGATCTGGTCGAGAAGACCCGCGATCTCGACCCCGCCGAGACGCTGTTCATCGTGTCCTCCAAGACCTTCACGACCCAGGAGACGATGGCGAACGCCCGGAGTGCCCGCGCCTGGCTGCTCGCGGCGCTGGGGGACGACGCGGCGGTGGCCCGGCACTTCGTGGCCGTCTCGACCAACGCCGGAGCGGTGCAGACCTTCGGCATCGACCCCGCCAACATGTTCGGCTTCTGGGACTGGGTGGGGGGGCGCTACTCGCTGGACTCTGCCATCGGCCTGAGCCTGATGCTGGCGGTGGGGCCGGAGGGCTTCCGCGAGCTGCTGGCCGGCTTCCACGACATGGACGAGCATTTCCGGACGGCGCCGCTGGAACGCAACCTGCCGGTGCTGCTGGGAATGCTGGGCATCTGGTACAACAACTTCTTTGATGCCCAGAGCCACGCCGTGCTGCCCTACGACCAGTACCTCGCGTACTTCCCGGCCTACCTGCAGCAGCTCGACATGGAGAGCAACGGCAAGCACGTCACGTTGGAGGGCCAGCTGGTGGACTACCAGACCGGGCCGGTCATCTGGGGCCAGCCCGGCACCAACGGGCAGCACGCCTTCTACCAGCTCATCCACCAGGGCACCAAGCTGATCCCCTGCGACTTCATCGGCTTCTGTCAGACCCTCAACCCGCTGCCCCTGGAGGGCGGCGCCCCGCACCACGACCTGCTGATGGCGAACGTCTTCGCGCAGACCGAGGCCCTGGCCTTCGGCAAGACGCTGGAGCAGGTGCTCGCCGAGGGAGTGGACGCCGAACTGGCCCCGCACCGGGTCTTCGAGGGCAACCGCCCCACCAACACCCTCCTGGCCGACCGCCTGACCCCGCGCACGCTGGGCGCCCTGATCGCCCTGTACGAGCACAAGGTCTTCGTGCAGGGGGCCGTGTGGAACATCAACTCCTTCGACCAGTGGGGGGTGGAGCTGGGCAAGGTGCTGGCGAGCCGGATCGTGCCCGAGCTGGGCGCCGCCGAGCCGGAACTGGAGCACGACAGCTCGACGAACGCGCTGATCCGGCGCTACCGGGAGCGGAGGTAGTGCTGGATGGTCGTTGGGAGATGAGGGAAGCTGTTCACCGTCAACGATCATCCACGCCCATGAGCACCGAGCCGCCCCTGTCCCACGCCGCCCTGCTGGAGCGGACGCGCTCAGCGTTCGGGCTGGACGCGCGGAGCCTGACGTTCATCCCGGACGGCACGGCGCCCGCCTACCGGGTGGACGGGCCGAGTGGCCGCGCCTTCCTGAAAGTCCTGCCCGACACCCCCTTCGGAAGAGAGACCACCGCTCGGGCAAGCGCCGAGGTGCCGCTGCTGAACGTGCTGCGCGGAGCGGCCATCCTGCCACGGGTGAATCGGCCGATTCCCGCACGAGATGGAGGGTTCATGGCCAATCTGGACGGCCACGCGGTCTTCGCGTACGACTGCATCGACGCCGCGAACCTGTCGGGCGAGTGGGACGCATATGGGCACGAGGTCGCGGGGCTGCTCGGGCGCCTGCACGCGGGCACGGCGACCATCACCGCCGCCGCGCCCCACCTGCCGGTGGCGCCTGAGGACTTCGGCCTGCCCTTCGAGACAGCCCTGCAGAGCGACCTGCAGCATCTCACCCAGACGCCGCACGACACACGGCCCGGCGTGCAGGCGCTGCGCGAGCTGTTGCGGCCGCACATAGCCGCGATAGAAGGGCTGCTGGAGCGCGCCCGGCGCTTCCAGGCGGCGGCCCGCTCACACCCCGCTCCCCTGGTCGTCTGCCACACCGACGCCCACGGGGGCAACGTGATGAAGGACGCGGCGGGCGAGCTGTGGATCGTCGACTGGGAGACCGCCCGCCTGGCCCCGCCGGAACATGATCTGTGGATGTTGCACGCTCAGTTACCGGAGGTGCTGCCCGCGTATCGGGACGGTCTGGGCCGGGCCTTCACGCCTAACCCCGACCTGCTGGGCTTCTACCTCTGCCGCCGCCCGCTGGAAGACCTCGCCGTGGACATCGGCTGGGTGCTGCGCGAGAACACCCGCCCGGATCAGGACGAGCACGCGCTGGAGATGATGACGCGGTATTCGCTGCCGGCGCTACTGAGTGCCGAGGCCGATCTGGAGCGCCTGCATTCGGGACTGACGGGGGGTTGAGGAACACTCAGAGTCTCAGCCCGATGGATGGCCCCCCAGTTCCGCAAACAGCGACGGCTGGGCGGGCACCTCCCCCACCGGGCACAGGCCTGCCGCCGTGATGCCCGCCAGGCGCACACCCCGGCCCGCGAGCAGATCGGCGCTCAGCAGGGGCGTCACCGCGCGGACGAGATCGGCACCCTCGTGGACGGGCATCGGCACCGTGACCCGCCGCGTGAGGACCCTGCGGTCGTCGAACTTCAGCTTCAGCACCAAGGTATGCCCGGCCAGCCCGGCGCGCTCCAGGCGCCGCTGCACGGCCTCGGCCAGCACCGGCAGGCGCCCTTGCACAGCCGAGACCTCGCGCAGATCGTCGCTGTAGGTCTCCTCGGCGCCGATGCTCTTGTTCGGGCGGTTCGCCTCCACAGGCCGGTCATCCAGGCCATGCGCGATGCGCCAGAAATGCTCGCCCACCCGGCCGAACAGGGCGCTCAGCTGCGCGGGTGGCGTGGCCCGCAGGTCGGCGCCCGTGTGGATGCCCAGCGCCGAGAGTTTCCCGGCGGTCACGGGGCCGATGCCGTGAAAGTCGCCCACCGGCAGTCCGGCCAGCAGGGCGTCCACCTGCCCCGGCAGCAGCACGGTCAGGCCGTCGGGCTTGTTCATGCCGCTGGCGAGCTTGGCGAGGAATTTGTTGACGCTCACGCCGGCCGTGGCGCTCAGGCCGGTCTCGGCGCGGATGTCCGCCTTGATCGCCCCCGCGATACGGGTCGCGCTGGGGCCGCCCTGGAGCGGCTGGCTGACGTCCAGATACGCCTCGTCCAGCGAGAGCGGTTCGACGAGCCCCGTATACCGTGCGAACACGGCGCGGATCTGATGGCTGACCTCGCGGTACGCCTCGAAGCGGGGCGGCACCACCCGCAGCCCCGGGCAGCGCTCCAGCGCCCAGTGCAGCGGCATGGCCGAGCGCACGCCGAAGGGCCGCGCCTCGTAGGAAGCCGTGAGCACCACACTGCGCTTGCCGCCCCAGGCGACGGCGAGTGGCACGCCGCGCAGCCCAGGATCGTCGCGCTGCTCGACGGACGCATAGAAGGCGTCCATGTCGATGTGGATGATCTTGCGGGTCGGGGCCGACACAGGGCCATGTTACGCCAGGGACGTAACAGCGGGCCGGCCTCTCACTCCAACTGGAGATAGATCGCCTTGAGGTACTCCGCCTCCGCGAAACTGGCGTGGTGATCCGGCGCGTGGCGGGTGGTCGCCAGTTCCTTCCACGGGCGGCCGCTCTGTGTGGCCGCGTCCCGCACGGCGTCCCAGAACTCGTCGGCGCTGACATGCGCGGAGCATGACCCGCTGACCAGGATGCCGCCGGGCGCGAGGCGCGAGGTGGCGTCGGCGGCCAGCTTGCCGTAGGCCCGGATGGCGCCCGCCCTCTCGGTCTCCCGCCGTGCCAGCGAGGGCGGATCGAGCACGATCAGATCGAACGCCCGCCCGGTGTGGGTCAGCCAGTCGAAGACATCCGCCTGGATGGTTTCGTGGGGCGCCGTGAGCTTAGGATTCAGGGCGTAGTTGCGCGCGGCACTGTTCAGAGCGTGGGCGCTGAGATCGAGACTGACAACCTCGGTGGCCCCGCCCCGCGCGGCGTACAGCGAGAAACCCCCGGAAAAGGAGAAGGCATTGAGCACGCGCCGCCCGCGTGCCAGCCGCTCCACCCGGCGGCGGTTCTCGCGCTGATCCAGAAAAAACCCGGTCTTCTGGCCGCGCCGCACCTCGGCCTCGAAGGCCAGGCCGGTCTCGTGGAAGACCACGGGCGCGTCGTCGACGTGCCCCGCCAGCACCTGACCGTCGTGCAGCCCCGCCTGGGCCGCGTGGGTCTGGATATTGCGGCTCAGGCGCAGCACCACCGAGGAGTCCAGGAAGCGTTCCTCCAGTAGTTTCAGCACGCGCTCCAGATGCGGAAACCACGCGGCGGTGTAGAGCTTCAAGACCAGCACATGGGCGTAGCGGTCGATCACTAGCCCCGGCCAGCCGTCGGACTCGCCGTTCACTACCCGGTAGCCGTCGGTATCGGCGCCGAACAGCGGGGCACGCAGGCGCAGGGCGGCGTCCAGACGCTCCCCCCACCACGCGTCGTCCAGGGTGGCGGGCGCTCCGGTGTGCAGCACGCGCACCCGCAGCGGTGAATGCGGATCGTACAGGCCGATGGCCAGGAAGCGGTCGCGGCGGTCGTAGACCACGGCCAGTTCGCCCGCGTCGCCCTCGCGGTTCTGATCGCGCACGCTCGATTCGTAGACCCAGGGATGCCCACCGCGCACGTGCAGTTCTGCCGCCGGAGACAGGCGCAGGCGCAGGCGGGAGCGGGCAGGAACGGGGGCAGACATGGGGGCGAGGCTAGCGCACCTGGGCGGGTGGGGGGAGGGTCTGGACGGGGGGGATTCGGTTGCGCGGCGGACGACCCCTCTGCTTCGCAGCTGTACCAGCCAGTCGCCTTCGGCGCCAGCTCCCCTCGAGGGGAGCCAGGAAGGGCGTGCCAGCCGTGCTTCTCCTTGCCTCCCTTTGAGGGGAGGTGCCCCGCAGGGGCGGAGGGGTTCACGCGACCCAACCGCACTTCACACTCATAACCCATGGGTCGGCTCCAGACAATCGTGGGCCGACGTTCAACCAGATCTCCAGGGGGGCGTTACCCTGAAGCTCGCTCATCCCGTCCATCACATTTCCGTTTTAGCCCCCTGGAGGTTCCATGCGCTCACCGTCTCTGCGCCTTCCCGCCACCCTGCTGCTGTCTGGTCTGCTGCTGCTCGGGACGCCCGCCCAGACTGCCTGGGCCCAGACGGCTCCAGCCCAGACCGCGCCCGCCCCGGCCCCCACGACTCCCCTGCCCGCCGGGGTGAAGTTCGTGACCGAGGCCGAGGGCATCCGCGAGTACCGCCTGAACAACGGGCTGCGCGTGCTGCTGTTCCCGGACACCTCGGCCACGACCTTCACCCTGAACGTGACCTATCTGGTGGGCAGCCGCCACGAGGGCTACGGCGAGACCGGCATGGCGCACCTGCTGGAACACATGGTCTTCAAGGGCACGCCGACCAGCGGCAACATCCTGGAGAGCCTGGGGAGGCGCGGCGCCGACTTCAACGGCACCACCAGCGAAGACCGCACGAACTACTTCGAGACCATGACCAACACCGGCGACAACCTGGCCTGGGCGCTGAGCATGGAGGCCGACCGCATGGTGAACTCGAAGATCGCCGCCAGCGACCTGAAGACGGAAATGACGGTGGTTCGCAACGAGTTCGAGTCCGGCGAGAACGACCCCTTCTCGCTGCTGTACAAACAGGTCAGGTCTGTGGCCTACGACTGGCACAACTACGGCAACACCGCCATCGGCAACCGCAGCGACGTGGAGAACGTGCCCATCACGCGCCTGCAGGACTTCTACCGGCGCTACTACCAGCCCGACAACGCCGTGCTGACGCTGGCCGGCAACTTCGACGCGGCGGCGGCCCTGGCGCAGATCGCCCGCGATTTCGGCAAGATCCGCAGGCCCTGGCGCACGCTGCCCGCCCAGTACACCGTGGAAAACCCACAGGACGGCGAACGCAGCGTGACCGTGCGGCGGGTGGGCGACCAGCGCATCCTGCTCACCGCCTACCACATGCCCAGCGTGCGCCACCCCGACATGCCCGCCCTGCTGGTGCTCGACCAGATCCTGGCCGACGAACCCGCCGGGCGGCTCTACAAGGCGCTGGTGCAGAGCAAGCAGGCCACCGCCATCGGCACCCTGACGAACTCGGCCTCTGACCCGGGGCTGCTGATGTACGCCGCCGTGCTGGGCAAGGACGACGACACCGCGCCCGCCCAGGCGACCCTGATCAGAACCCTGGAAGAGGCCGGGCAGACGGCCTTTACCGACGAGGACGTGGCCCGCGTGCGCGCCCGCGTGGTCAGCAGCTTCGAGCAGCTGCTCGCCAAGCCCGAGCAGGTCGGCGTGACCCTCTCGGAGTACATCGCGGCCGGCGACTGGAGGCTGCTGTTCAAGCTGCGCGACGATCTGGAGAAGGTCAGCGCCGCCGACGTGACCCGCGTGGCGAAGGCCTACCTGAAGCCCAGCAACCGCACCCTGGGCGTCTTCGTGCCCACCGGCGATCCCGACCGCGTGGCCGTGGGCGCCGCGCCCAGCGCCGCCGAGGTGCTCAGGGGCTTCCAGGCCCGCGCGGCACAGGCGGCGGGCGAGACCATCCCGCCCGAGCCGGCGGCGCTGGAGGCCCGCACCGTGCGCAGCGTGGTTGCCGGTGCGAAGGTGGCGCTGCTGCCCAAGAAGACCCGCGGGGGGCGCATCGAGCTGGTGCTCAGCCTGAACTTCGGCAACCCCGAGACGGTCAGGAGCGGCGACGACGCGGCCGACTTCATCGCGCCGCTGCTGACGCGCGGGAGCAAGGATCTGACCCGCCAGCAGCTCAACGACCGCCTGGAGGCCATCAAGACCCAGCTGAGCGTGAGCGGCGGGGCGGCGGGGGCCACGGTGCGCCTCAGCACCGACCGGACGAACCTGCCTGAAGCGCTGGAACTCGTGCGCCGTGTGCTGCGCGAGCCGGTCTTCCCGCAGGCCGACTTCGACGAGCTGAAGAAGGCCGCCCTGGACGGCGCTGAGAACGGCCGCAACGACCCGCAGAGCGTGGCGAGTCTGGCCCTGAGCCGGCAGTTCGCCCAGCCTGGCGCGAAACGCGGCGACCTGGGCTACGTGCCCACGCTGGACGAGTCGCTCGAAGACGTGCGCGCGGTGACCCTGGAGCAGGTGAAGGACTACTACGCGAAGGTCTGGGGCGCGGCGTCCGTGCAGGTCGCGGCGGTCGGGGATTTCGACCCGCAGACGGTCACGGCGGCGCTGCCCGGCATCCTGGGCGGCTTCACCAGCGGCGTGCCCTACGAGCGGATCAACCTGCCGCTGGTCACGCCGAAGAGCAGTGATCTGGTCGTGAACGTGCCCGACAAGGCCAACGCCATCTATCTGGCGCGGCTGAACTTCCCCCTGCGCGACGACCACCCGGACTACGCGGCCCTGGCGGTCGCCATGCGCGTGTTCGGCTCGGGCACCGACTCGCGCCTGTTCAATCGCCTGCGCCAGCAGGACGGCCTGAGCTACGGCGCAGGCGGCAATATCAGCGTGAGCAGCGAGGACGAGAAGGGCAGCTTCACGGCCTACGCCATCTTCAATCCGGGCGTGACCGAGAGGGTCGTGACCGCCATGCGCGAGGAGCTGGCAAAAGCGCTGGGCACGGGCTTTACCGACGCCGAGATCACGTCGGCCCGCTCGGCCATCCTGCAGGAGTCGCGCGTGGCCCGCTCCGAGGACGCCACGCTGGTCGGCAGCCTGGCGCGGCAGGCCTACCTGGGCCGCACCTACGCCTTCAGCGCCGATCTGGAGGCGAAGATCGCGGCGGTGACCCCTCAGTTGGCGCAGGCCGCCCTGAAGAAGTACATCGACCCGGCCAATCTGGTGGTGGTGCGCGCCGGCACCTTCCCGAAGTGAGGCCCGAAATGGCGATTGGGGGCATATGGGGGGAACGTGCCCGGTCAGGGCACTGCCGCCGGGCTGGAACCCCTAGAGTGGAAGTGTGAGCAAACTCCTCCTGCCTGCCCTGACCTGCGTCCTGTTCCTCGCCGCCTGTGGTGGCGACCCCTCGCCCCAGCCACAGCCGCAACCACAGCCCACGCTGTACCAGGGCGTCTGGGGCTGGGCACTGGGCGACGCCTCCGGAAACGTCGTCGATTCGGGAGCAGTTGTTTTCTCCGAGCAGGACACGAACGAGGGACGAACTGCCGCCTTCGGCACGTACCAGAATGCAGCCAAGACGCGACTGGGCTATTCCATCATGGGGCCGATCAGCGCGGCCGGGAAGCTGGAAACGGCCTTCACGGTCGACACGGATGTCAACAACGTCGCCCTGTATTTCCTCGGCCTGGACAGCGACAACACTATGGGCACCTATGAGGGCAAGGCGGCTTTCTCAGGCACCGGCGCCATCCTGGACGCCGCCGGCACCCCGACGACGGCTGTAGTGGTCGCGCTGCTGCAGACTTCGGCCGTGGTGCCGACCAACGCTACAGCGCTGGCACAGGCCAGGGTTCAGGCGCGGACGATGGCCGCTCAGGCGATGGCCCAGCAGACGGTGAACCTCCAGGCCATGAAATCCAGCTCTACGACGCTGAAGCAGGCGGCAAAGGCGTTCCTGACGCGCTGATCCCCAAACGCCGGGAGGGGGACGGACTGTGCATGTCCGTCCCCCTCCCCATTCCTGCGCTCAGTCGGCGGCCAGCGCCTCTTCCGGGTAGACCTCGATGATGCCGGCCGCGCCCATGCCGCCGCCGATGCACATGGTGATCAGCGCCTTGCCACCGCCCCGCCGCCGCAGTTCGTAGATGGCGGTCGTGGCGAGCTTGGCCCCGGAGCAGCCCAGCGGGTGCCCAAGCGCGATGGCGCCGCCGTTCACGTTCATGATCTCCTCGTTCAGCCCCAGTTCACGGGCCACGGCCAGCGACTGCGCCGCGAAGGCCTCGTTCAGCTCGATCAGGTCGATGTCCGCCAGGGTCAGGCCGGTCTGCGCCAGCACCTTGGGGACGGCCTTGACCGGGCCGATGCCCATCAGTTCGGGTTCCACGCCCGCCACCGCGAAGCCCAGGAACTTCGCCAGGGGTTTGACGCCCAGTTCCTGCGCCTTCTCGCTGCTCATGATCAGCACGGCGGCGGCGCCGTCCGAGAAGGGGCTGGAGTTGGCGGCCGACACCGAGCCGGTCGCCTTGAAGGCCGGGCGCACCTTGCCCATGTCGTCCAGGTTGGCGTCGCGGCGGATCAGCTCGTCCCTGTCGAAGTTGATCGACTCGGACTTGAGCTTGGTGCCCTTCATGGAGTCCCGGCGAACCGGCACGGCGACGATCTCGGCGTCGAACTTGCCGGCGTCCTGGGCGGCGGCGGCGCGCTGGTGGCTGCGGAAGGCGAAGGCGTCCTGATCGGCGCGCGAGATGCCGTACTTGGCCGCCACGTTCTCGGCGGTCAGGCCCATGCCGATGTAGGCGCCGGGGCGCGAATCGACCAGATCGGCGTTGGGGCTGGGGTTGTGGCCGCTCATGGGCAACATGCTCATGGACTCCACGCCGCCGGCCAGCATTACCTCGGCCTGCCCCGCCTGGATGGCCGCCGCCGCCATGGCGATGGTCTGCAGGCCGCTGGAGCAGAAGCGGTTGACGGTCACGCCGCCCACCGAGTCGGGCATCCCGGCCCGCAGCGCCGCCAGCCGGGCGATGTTGAGGCCCTGCTCGGCCTCGGGGATGGCGCAGCCGAAGTAGACGTCCTCGACCAGATTCACGTCCACGCCCGCGCGGCGCACGGCCTCGTTCAGCACCAGGGCGGCGAGGTCGTCGGGGCGGGTGTTGGCGAGGGTGCCTTTGATGCCACGGCCCACGGGGGTACGAACAGCGGATACGATGACAGCGTCACGCATGGAAAGCTCCTTTGTTGAGTGGTGATCGTTGATGGTGGGTGGGGGTCGGTTCAGTCACGGTTCACTCCGGGCAGAACGCGCTCGATGAAGGCCTCCAGCGCCCGGTCGTACCCCTTCGGGTCGATGTTCCAGACCCGGATGTGCTTGCCACCTTCAATGCGGTGGTACTCCACCAGGTCGGGGCGGGCAGCGGCCAGGGCGTCGGACTGGCGTATGGGAATGGTACGGTCGCGCGTGCCGTGCCACAGCAAAATGGGCACCTTGAAGCCCGGCGCGGCGGCCAGCTGGTCGACCACATCGAAGTCCTGCCCGGATCGGCGGGTCACGATGTACTCGGTAAAGCGGCCGACGTGCCGCGCCAGCAGCTTCGGCAGCCCGAACCGCTGCGCCTGCCAGCGGATGGTGTCGCGCCACTCCAGCGCCGGGCAGTCGAGCATGACGCCCGTGACCGGGATGGGAAAGGGCATGAACTTCTCGCGCAGCACGCTCAGGGCGATGTTGCCGCCCATCGAGAAGCCGTACAGCACGGCACGTCTATAGCCGGCCTCCCTGGCCCAGTGCAGGGCGGCCAGCACGTCCTCGGCCTCGACGTCGCCCAGGCCGAGGTAGCCCTTGCCGACCCGGGGCGCCCCGAAGGCGTTGCGGAAGGTGACGAACAGCGAGCCCACACCCGAGCGCATCAGCGCCGGCAGCATCCGCAGCGCCTGCGCCCGCTGCCCCCCGTGCCCGTGGATGACGATGGCGATGGCGTCACTGTCACCTTTGCGCGGCGGGACGTGCCAGGCGGGCATCTCGCCCACCGGGGTCTGAACCACCGTGTGCTCGAAATCGATGCCGAGCTGCTGGGGCGTGCCGTTGTAGACGAAGGTGGACACCCAGGCCAGCGCGCCGTTGGGCAGCACGCCGCGCTCCTGCAAGACGGGTCGCCTGACCAGCGTGCCCGCCAGCCTCTGCGGCCCCAGGACGGCGTGGCCCTTGTTCGGCAGCAGCGGCACGATGCCGACCACCCCGCGTGACATCGTTTCGACGCCTGCCGGCAGGAAGATGTCGTTGCCGCGCCGACCGATGGGCACGAAGACGCCCTTCACCCATTTGGTCTTAGACCGCAGGGTGATCTCCGCCCCTAGAAATGCTCCCGCGAAGACGATCCCGGCATACGCCAACGCTCCCCACGCGAGGGCGCGGCGTTTGCGGATGGTCTGGAGGCGGGCCAGAGCAGATGGCAGATGGCGAATGGCAGATGGCAGGTGGCTCATGGGTGGCCCAACCGGTTGATCAGGGCCGTGAGCTTTGCTGCGAGCAGTCGGGCCTGCTCGTTGGGTGCAGCTGTTGCCTCAACGGAAACGAACTTCAGGCGTGTGGCGAGATGTAGCCCGCTCACCACCTCGTAGAGAGAGCCGCGAGACTGCATCAGGAACCGGCAGCAGTCTTTGTCCGTTCCCCTTCCCCGGCCCTCGGCGATGTTGAGCGTAACAGACGTGGCCGCACGGCGTAGCTGATTGGTCAGACCAAACCGCTCATCCGCAGGCAGCGTCTGGGTCAGCGCGTAGACCTGTGCTGCCAAATCGACGGACAGGTGGTACACCTCCAGATTCTCGAATGGAAAAAACTGGCCTGCATCTAACACGGTCTTTTGCCTTCTGCCATCCGCCATCTGCTATCGGCCTCCGTTCAGTTCCTCAGCGGCTTGCCCGTCTTGAGCATGTGGTCGATGCGCTGCTGGGTGCCCTTCTTGCCCAGCAGGATCAGGAAGGCTTCGCGCTCCAGGTCGAGCAGATGCTGTTCGCTGACCTTCGCCATGCGGTTGTTGCCGACGCCGCCCGACAGCACGCGGGCGAGCTGCTCGCTGACCACGAGGTCGTAGTCGGTGACATAGCCGCCCTGGTGCATGCCGTACAGCGCGCTCTTGATGGCGGCGATGGCGGCGTCGCCCATCACGGGGATGTCGGTGCGGGGCGTGGGCTGCACGTAATCCGGCGCCAGGGCCAGCACCATGCGCTTGGCCTCCTGCAGGATGTGGTTCCTGTTCATGGCGACCGTGTCGTGGTCACGCAGGAAGCCCAGGGAGCGGGCCTCCAGGGCCGAGGTCGAGGTCTTGGCGGTGCCGATCAGCTCGAAGGCGCGCTGCACGGCGGGCAGCAGCGTGGCGCCGCTCTGCTGGCCGGGGTGCAGCTGATCGGTGAAGCGCAGCAGCATTTCCTTGGTGCCGCCGCCGCCGGGAATCAGACCCACGCCGACCTCGACCAGACCCATGTACAGTTCCGCGCTGGCAACCACGTGGTCGGCGTGCAGCGTAAATTCGGCGCCGCCACCCAGGGTCAGGCCGAAGGGGGCCGCCACGGTGGGGTGCGGGCTGAAGCGCATGGACGTGGTGACCTGCTGAAACTGCTTGATGGACTCGTCCAGTTCGTCCCACTCGTCGGCCTGCGCCTGCGAGAGCACCAGCGGCAGGTTGGCCCCGGCGCTGAAGTGCTCGCCCTGGTTGCCCAGCACGAGGCCCGCGTAGCCCATGTCCTGCACCAGTTTGTGGGCGTCCTGCACGGCGCGCAGCTGATCCTCACCCAGCGCGTTCATCTTGGCGTGCCACTCCACCAGCAGCACGCCGTCGCCCAGATCGACGACCGAGGCGCCGGCCCGCTTCTTGACGACCTTCGTGGCGTCCTTCTTCAGGTCGCTCAGGATGAAATAGGGCGCCTGGTACGGGGTCGGCTGGCCTTCCGGCGTGACGGTCTCGTTCCCGTCGTAGAACCGCTCGCGCCCGCTGGCCTTCATGGCGGCGAGCAGGGGCGGCAGGGTGCGGCCCTCGGCGTCCAGATTGGCGATGACGGTCTGCACACCCAGGGTGTCCATCGTCTCGAAGGGCCCCTGCTCCCAGCCGAAGCCCCACTTCAGGGCGTTGTCGATGTCCTGCAGGCGGTTCGACACGTTTCCGGCCATCTTGGCGGCGTACCAGAAGCCGTCGTTCATCACGCCGCGCAGGAAGTCGCCTTCGGGCCCCTCGGCCGCGTACAGGGCGCGCACCCGCTCGGGCAGGGGCCGCCCCTTCACGGCCTCCACGGCGGCCACTTTCACCTTGCCCTGATCCTCGTACTCCATGGAGTCCAGATTCAGGTTCAGGATGACCGTCTTGCCGCCGGCCCCCTTGGTCTTCTTGTAGAAGCCGCTGCCGGATTTATCGCCCAGGATGCCCTTCTCGACCATCGCCGTGAACCAGCCCGTCAGGGTGAAGTCCTCGTCGGCGGGCGTCACCTTGCCCAGATCGCTGCCGACTTTCGCAATGATGTCCAGGCCGCTGAGGTCGGCCGTGCGGAAGGTGGCCGAGTTCGCGCGGCCCAGCGCCGGGCCGGTGAGCTGATCGACCTGCGCGGGCGTCAGGCCCGCCTTCTGCATGTGCTGCATGGCCCGCACGATGCCGTACACGCCGATGCGGTTGGCGACGAAGCCCGGCACGTCGTTGGCGACCACGATCCCCTTGCCCAGCACCTTCTCGCCGAACTCGCTGAAAGTCTTCAGCACCTCGGGGTCGGTCTTGGGCGTGGGGATCACTTCCAGCAGGTGCAGGTAGCGCGGCGGGTTGAAGAAGTGGGCGCCCACGAAGCGGCGCTGGAAGTCCTCGCCGCGGCCCTCGATCTGCAGGTGCATGGGAATGCCGGACGAGTTGCTGGAGAGGATGGCGGTCTTCTTGGCCACCGCCTCGACCCGTGCCCACAGGTCGCGCTTGGCGTCCAGGCGTTCGACGACGGCCTCCAGCACCCAGTCCACATCCTTGAGCTTCTTCAGGTCGTCTTCCAGGTTGCCGGGCGTGATCAGCGCGGCGCGGCTGGCATCCATGAAGGCGGCGGGGCGGGCCTTGAGCGCCCGCTGAATGCCCTGCTTGGCCAGGGCATTGCGATCCGGGTTGTCCGGCAGCACGATGTCCAGGAGGAGCACGGGAATGCCTGCGTTGGCGAGTTGCGCGGCGATGGCGGCGCCCATCACTCCGGCGCCGAGTACGGCAGCTTTCTGAATCTTCATAGGGCCTCCTGCGGTCGGTCTTCGAGTATGGCGCGGCCCGCCGGGTTCGGGAGAGGGGCCGCGTTCATAAATATTGTACTCGGTTCAAATTTTAGGGGAGGGCGGGAGCTTTGTCCACAAACGGCCACGCCCCGGTCATGGCTCGATCACTTCCCAGGCTTCATGCTGGGGGCACCTCGCCTGCCTGAGCCGAGGTACTGCCGCCTCTCCCCTGCCCCCGGAGGTTCCCATGCGCCGCACGTCCGTCCTGATCGCCAGCCTGCTGACCCTGAGCGCCGTGGCCCTCGCCGCCACCACCTACACCGTGCAGTGGAACGGCCGGGCTGTGCCGGGCGGCGCCATCGTGCAGGGGGGCAGAACCTATGTGAGCGTGGACGCCCTGAAGGCGGCGGGCATCGGCGTGACTCTCAGGGGCAGTGTGCTCCTGCTGGCTTCCCAGGGAGCAGAGGGCGGCGCGAACCAGATCAGCGCGGTGGAGGGCTGCCTGAACCAGCCCCTCTTCAACGGCGTGTGGCGGCTGCGCGTGCTGGACGTAAAGCAGGAGGGTACCCTCTGGCGCGTGCGGCTGGAGACGCGCAACGGCAGCGCGCAGGCGGGCGTCAGCACGGGCGGCTCGGGCGGCGGGCGCTACGACCTGCAGCTCGACAGCGGGCGGGTCATCGGCGTGAACAGCTCCGTGGTCGACCTGCGCGACCGGGGCTTCCTGCCCGGCGAGGCGCTGACGGTCTCCCTGGACTTCGAGACCGACGGGCAGAGCGGCAAGCCCGTGAAACTGGTCGTGCCTATCGACCCGCAGGGGGTGGCGAACACGCCGCTGAAGTACACGGTGAAAGATCCCAGCTTCCGCGTGAATCTGACCTGCAGGAAATAAGGTTCAGCGGGCCGCCAGCCACGCGCGGGCCTGCTCCTCCAGCGCGGCGAAGGAGGCGTAGCCCAGCGAGCGGGCGGCCTCATCGGCCCCAGAGGTGGACGCCGCGAAAGCGCGAGCCAGCGCCAACGGGGCGCCTTGCCCCTTCGTCGCCGCCAGGAAGTCCACGACCCCCAGCCCCTGCGCGTACACATATTTCCAGCGCTCCTCGGGAACAGCCGGAAAGTCCCTCAGCTCCTCCAGCGGCACCCAGCCTGCCCTGGCGTAGCCGGTCATGCGCTCCTGACGGGAGGTCACGGCCGACGGTGTCCAGTAGGCCCGCGACACATGATCCGCCAGCCCCTCGTGCAGCCACCAGGGCACGCGCCTATCCGCTGCACCAGCGGCGCTGCCCTCCCCCACCGCCGCCGACACGCTCAGATGCGTGAACTCGTGGGCGAGCAGGCGCAGGGCACTGCTCTCGAAGGAGGGGCCGTCCGAGAGGATCAGCTTGATGGCCTCGCCGGGCTCGTTCCAGCCGCCCACGGGTTGCAGCGAGAGGTTCACCGAGGCGCTGAGGCTGTCCATGTTCGGGTAGACCTTGACGGTGGCCGTGGCCGGCACCTCGATTCCCAGCGCCTCGCGCACCCGGCCGGCGGCCCGGCCCAGCAGCGGGGCCAGGGGGGCAGCCCGCTCGGGCAGGCCCGCCTCGTTCACGGCGAACAGGGCGTAGGGCGCGGCGGGAATGGCCTGCAGATCCTCCCCGGCATAGCGCCAGACCTCGCCCACCCGTTCCAGGCGCACGGGCAGCGTGGCGCGGGAGGGAACGCCCTTCACTCGCTCCCAGCTCAGGGTCAGGCGGGCGCGGGCTTGGTCACCGGCCATTCTGACCTCAGAGAGCAGGTAGGTCACGCTGGGTTGCGGCACCCGCTTCAGGTCGGCCGCGAAATTCGCTCCCTCGATCCGGAAGGTGCCCGATCCGCCCAGCAGAGCTTGATAGGCCTGGGCATCGCCCGCCCGCGCCGCCGCCTGGAGCGCCTGTACCAGCGCTTCGGGGGTGCGCTGGGCCACAGCGGGCGAGCCCAGCAGGGCGGCGAGCAGGAGCCAGGAGCGCAGGCGCATAGCGCAGGCTAGCGGGACTGGGGGCGGGCGGAGGTGCCGGCGTTACGAAGCGGCCGCCTCCACAGCCGCCCCTCAGATCCACTGCTTGACCACGAACACCACGGCCAGCCCGGCCAGCGCCATCAGCGCCGCCAGACTCAGGCGCCGATCCACTTTCCAGGCCGCCAGCGCCACCCACAGGGCCGCCAGCACCGGCACCGCCGCCACCCAGACCACGCCGGCCACCGCCAGCCCCGGCACGAGCATGCCCAGCGCCAGCGCGGCCACGCCCACCCAGAAGCCCAGCGGATAGAGCCAGGCGGGCAGCCCGGCCAGCTCGGGGTTCTCGCCGGGCTGTGGGCCGCTCATGCGTTCCCCCAGTATTTCCACAGCAGTTGCCCGGCCGTGAAGATCAGCAGCAGGCTGAAGAACAACTTGAGCTGTGCGGCGGGAATGCGGCTCTGCAGGCTGGCCCCGGCCCGCGCGCCGACCAGCACGCCCAGCGCCACGCCGGCGGCCAGTCTCACGTCCAGCAGGCCCCCCGCCTGATACACCAGCGCATTGCCCACCGCGGTCAGGCCCATGATGAAGGTGCTCGTGGCGATGGCCTGCCGGATCGGCACGCCCGCCAGCAGGTTCAGCAACGGCACCTGCACCGTGCCGCCGCCGATGCCCAGCAGGCCGCTCATCACGCCCGCGAAGGTCATGGCGGGCGGCACTAATCGGCTGGGCGTGCGCTCGACCTCCACGCGCTTCAGGCCGCGCAGCAGGTTATACGCCGAATACAGCAGCAGCAGCGAGAACACGGTCGCCACGGCGCGAGCGGGCAGGATCAGGCCCAGGCCGCTGCCCACCGCGCCGCCCAGGATGGTGTACGGCGAGAGCAGGTAGCCGGTGCGGGCGCGCACCAGTCCCTGCTGCAGGTAGCTGGCCGCGCCGCTCAGGCCCACCGCGAGCACGCCGATCTGGCTCACGGCCACCGCCTGCTGGATGGTGATCTCGCGGCCGAAATAGGGCAGCACGAATTCCAGGGCCGGCACGACGACCACGCCGCCGCCCAGCCCCAGGATCGCGCCTAGCACACCGGCCAGCAGGCCCACACCGATGACGGCCAGCATCATCCCGGAGATCAAGAGCGAATCACGCCCGCGAGGCTAACACGGGCGGCGGCATCTGGACGACGAAAAGCGTGGGGCAGGCTGCTTTTGCGCCTGCCCCACGGGAAAGGTGGTTCTTTAGTCTGGCCTCAGCCTCAGGGGCAGATGTTCGCGGGCGAGGCGGTGGTGCGCGGCGTGGGGGCACCAGCCGCGAAGTCCGCGCCGTTCTGGTTGGTGTCGGTGCAGCCGTTCCCGGCGCGCAGACCAGCGGTGGTGTTGGAAAGCGCCGGCGCTGCATTCCCTTCAAAGCCATTGGCCGAACCGTAGCCGACGAGGTCAACCAGGGCTCCGCCTACAGGATTGATACCCGTGAGCGCCACCGTGCTGGAGGCCAGGGCCACCTTGCCGTTGGTGCCGCTCAGGTTCGTGGTTCCGATCACGTCCGGGGTGGGCAGGGGGGCGTTGGTGACAGTCGTTCCGGCTGCTCCCTGCACGAGGTAATACTGACCGGCCGCAAGGTTGACGGTGCCCAGAGGCGTCACCGCCCAGCTCGTTCCTGTCGCGCTGGCGTACTGCACGGAGTAACCGTTCAGGTTGACCGGGCCGCTCCCCGCGTTGAAGATCTCGATGAAGTCGTTGGTGAAGGGCGCGCCAGTATTGCCGCCGCCGCCGTAGACCTGGCTGATGACCAGCCGGCCCGCGCCCGTCACAGGCGCCGAATTCACGGTCACGCTCTTCGTGGCGGTCTTGGTTTCCGCGCCGCGCGTGGCGGTCACAGTAATAGTCACGGGGCCGGCTGAGGCGTAGGTGTGGGCCGCGCTGGTGGCGCCCGCAGCCAGGGTCTCCTCGGCGCTGCCGTCGCCCCAGTTCACCTTCAGGCTGTCCGGGGTGCCGCCCGCGCCGACGCTCAGGGTGTAGGGCTGGCCGGCGGTCACGGTGTCGGGGCCGGTCGCGCTCACGCTCAGCGGCGTCACGGGCTCGGTCACGGTGTCGGCGCTGAGGTTCAGGCCCACCAGCACGGGGTCGTGGTCGGAGGCGCGGAAGGCATCCGGGGTGTACAGGTCGGGGCTCGTGCAGTTCGTGCCCACGCAGTTGGGGTTGTTCTTGAACTCCACGTTGTAGTCGATGAACACCGGCTCGTCGGCGTTGATGTGCCACTCGGTGATGCCGGTCACCTGGGAGTTCAGGTTGGTCGTGGCCAGCGCGTGATCCAGGTAGCCGAACAGCCCGCCGAACTGGTACGAATAGCGGTCTGCTTCGGGAATCCGCAGGTTCAAGCTGGCGTACCCGCCCGCGACGATGGTGTTGATCGGATCTTCCTGGCCGTAGGCGTTCAGATCGCCCATGATCAGCACGTCCTGATCATTGACGCGGGTCTTGAGGGTCTGGGCGAAGCTCAGCAGCGCCTGCGACTGCTGCACTCGCAGCTGGTTCCAGCAGCCCTGGCCGGTGTCCACGTCGCCCGAGGTCGGGCACGAGCCCTTGCTCTTGAAGTGGTTCGCCACGACGGTCAGCACGCCCCCCTTGCCCAGATCCTGGAAGCTCTGGGCCAGCGGGGGGCGGCTGTAGACGGGGTTGGGGTCGATGGCGAAGCTGCCAACGGGCCGCACGCGCGCCGGCTTGTAAATGATGGCGACCTTGATGGCGTCGGTGCCGATCACGCCGGTCTGCACGGCCTTGTACGTCTCGGCGCCGTAGGCAGTGTTGAGCCCGGCGACCAGATCATTCAGGGCCGCATCGCCGTTGTTCTGCACCTCCATCAGGGTCACGATGTCGGCGTCCAGACCCTTCAGGGCCGCGATCACCTTGGTCTTCTGGCGGCCGAACTCGTAGGCCGAGCTGGCCCCGCGATCCGTGGAGGCGCCGAAGGTGGTGAAGTAGTTCAGGACGTTGGCGCCGGCCACCGTCAGCGTGCCGCCCACCGCTTTGGGGGTGGCGCTGCGCGGGTTCTCGTTCACGAACACCGGGTCGGCCGTGGGCTGCACCTTGAAGGCATTGTTGGCGAAGTGCAGCGCGCCGGTCAGGCCGGTCACGGTGTCGCCGGTGCGGCGGGTGCCACCCTCCAGGTAGGCCACGGTGGCCGGGTTCTGGCGGCTGCTGCGGTCGTCCAGGATGATGCGGCGGGCGGCCAGCTCGGCCGCGCTGGGGGCCGGGCTCACGTTGCCGTTGGTGGGGTTGAACAGCCGTCCGCCGGCCGACAGGCCCAGCTCGCCGAAGCGGCCGTAGCTGAAGTTGTCGGTGACCGTCAGCTTCTCGGGGAAGGTAACCAGCATCCCCTCGTAGCGCTCCAGGTCGTTGAAGGGCGCCTTGACCTCCACAGGCTTGACGACCAGGCCAGGGGCGCACTTGACGAAGTTGCTGACCGTATCGAGCTGGGTGGCCGATTCGGTGGCGGTGGCGGGGCTCTTGAACTCCTTGACCGTGCCGGTGAACTGCACGAGGTCGCCCACCGCCACGGGCTGCGGCGCGGCGGCGCTGCCCAGCCCGGTGAAGACGAACACGCCGTCGCTGGTCGCGGGGTCGCTGTCGCCGGCCGCGTCCTGCACGTAGAAGCCGCCCAGACCGCTCTGCAGGTCGCTGGTCACCACGCCGCGCACGGTCACGCTCTGGCCCACCAGGGGGCTGGCGGCGCCGCTGCCCTGGATGGCAGGGATGGCGGTCACGGCGCCCTCCACCACCGGGCAACTGGCGATCTCGCTCAGGGTCACGGGCACGGTCGCGCCGCCGTCACCCAGCGTGAAGGTGGCCGAGCCCGTCTGGGTAGGCTGGCCGTCGCTGGCTTTGCCCTGCACGGTCACGCTCAGGCTGCGGGCGGTGGGCACGTCGGCGAATTTCACGCTGGCCACGCCACCGGCCACCGTCATGGGCAGGCTGGTCTCACCGAGTTTCGCCGTGAAGGTCGCGGTCTTGTCCAGCGTGGGCGTGGCGTTCACCGTCACGCTGGCCGACACGCGGGTCAGGGCCGGGAAGGTGGCGGCGGTGCCCGCCTTGAGGTTGACCGGCGCCGCCCCCTTGTACAGCACGACCTTCTTGTCGGAGGCGTCGTAGGCACGGACGGCGGCCTGGAAGTCACCGTTGCCCACCTTGCCCAGCTGGAAAACGGCCGAGCCGTCGGCAGGCACGGCGCTGAAGGTCTGGGCGGCACCCTTCTTGTCGGTCAGGATCAGCTCGACGAACTTGACCTCGGCGGCCACCGGCACGCTCAGGACAGCGACCTTCTGGGTCTGCGCCAGGATGGCGGCGGAGGGCGAGAGGGCCGTCTGGGTACTGCCGCACGAGGCGAGCAGCAGGGAACAGGCGATGGAAAGAGCAAGGGATGGACGCATGGTTCTCCTGGGATCCTGGGAATCTTCATCGCCGGGACGATGAACCGGGTAGATCGGGCCCACAGTAGACCCGACAGTTCAGGGGCTCGTCATGAGGGGCACATTGTTCCCTGAGTCACCGTCCCGCGCAACCGAACAGCCCGGCCGGCCCTGAGCTGGCGTCCAGACCGCCCACACCTACCTCCAGCCCGTCGTGCCTGGAGGGGGCTGCCGATCCACTCAAATGACGTCTGCGAGCCAGTCGAGGTTGAAGAACACCCGCTCGATGCGCGGCTCCAGATCGGCCATCACCTGGGCGGGCAGGGTGTGGCCCCAGTGGCCCAGGATCACCGGCCGGCTGCTGGCGAGGGGCGTCTGGCGCGGGTTGATCAGTACCGAGGCGCCGTACTGCGCGCTGGCGTGGGCCTTGAGATCCTCCAGGGCCTGCGGGTCGATCTCATGGCCAGCGGGCACATGGATCAGGAGCAGAGGGGCGAGATGGATTTCGCTCATAACAGAATAGTAGCCCCTCGGTTGCGACTTGTCACGAATGGCGGGGCACGATTCAGGGCTCCTGCGGGAGGCGTCCGGGGAGTCGGGGCAGGGTCGTCGAGCATGAACATCACGGCACTACCCAGGGGCGGGAGCAGGCGGTAGCGTGAAGCCCTCTCGCCGTCCTCCTGTGCATGCTCTCCGCCTTCCGCCCCGTCCTGTGGCCTGCCCTGTTCCTGGCCTGCGGACGTCTCTCGTCTCCTCCCGGGGGAATCCATGAACCGTCGCCTGCTGAGCCGTGTCCTCTCTTCTTCCCTTCGCCGTTCCCCCCTGCCGGGCTCGGGCCCCCTGCGGCTGACGGCCGGCCTGAGCGTGTGCCTGCTGATCGGCTGCTCGGCCCCCACGCCGGCCCCCACCCTGCCGGCCGCCCCGGCAGACTTCAATGTCGTGTCGATCAGCGCGACTGGCGTCACGTTGAGCTGGAGCCCGGTGGGCGGCGCGCTCAGCTACGTGCTGGAGCGGAAATCTGGAAGCGCCGCCTTCTCGCTGGTCAGAACCCTGGACGGCTCGGCCACCACGACCACCGACACGGTGCCGAACCCAGGTGCCTACGTCTACCGCCTGAAGGTCAGCACCGCTGCTGGCGAGAGTCCGTACACGCTCGAGGTTCAGGCGACCGTCGGCGGCGCCCCGCAGCCGGGGGCCCCCGTGCTGACCACCCCGACCCCCACCGTGGGCGTATCCGGTACCCCTGAACGCCTGATCCTGACGGGCAGTGTCAGCGACCCGGACGGCGACCTGAAAGGCGTGTCGGTGGACTGGGGCGACGGCACGCCCAGCGCGGCCCCGGCGCTGACCTCCGGCAGCTACGCCGCCAGCCACGACTACGCGGCGGGCGGCACCTTCACGGTGAAGGTCACGGCCACCGACGCGGGGGGCCGCAGCACCACCCTCCCGCAGACCTACGCCGTCACACGCTTTCAGGACGGCTCGCGGGCGCATTTCGTGCTCGACAACTCCGGCGCCGACCTGAGCGGCAACAAGCTGAGCGGCACCTTCGCGGGGAGCGGCTGCACGGCGGGGGCGCCCGACCGCTACTCCCTGGCGAACCGCGCCACCGTGTTCAACAGTTCCGGTAGCGCGGCGTGTGGTGCCCAGGTCGCGGGCGGCATGACCACCGGCAACCTCGCCCTGCGCGTGCCCTTTTCCCTGAACTTCTGGATCAGGCCCGACGCCGCCAAGGTCGGCCAGAACGCCTGGCTGGTGGGGCAGAAGGGCGACGCCGCGCTGGCCTACGTGGGCTCGGCGCACGGGCGCAGCGGGGCCGCCGGGAAGGTGAGCTTCGCGCTGGCCGGGGCCGGCACGGGCGGCGGCGATCTGAAGATCACCGATCCGCAGGCACTGGCGGGAGGCCAGTGGACGCACTACGCCGCCGTGGTGACCGCGTCGGGCAGTGGCACCGCCCTGACCTTCTATCGCAACGGGCAGAGGCTGGGCACCGTGAATGGAGGCACCTTCAACTTCTCCACGGACAATCTCTGGACGGTGGCCGAGGCGGGGGGCGGCACGACCAGCGGCGCGGGCGACCTGCCCTTCTCCGGCGCCTTCGACGACATCCGCTTCTATGGCCGCGCCCTGGCGCCTTACGAAGTGGACGCCCTGTTCAGGCTCGACCGTTTCCCCAAACCGTAGCCGCTACTTCTCGCCAGCCTCGGCGTCCAGCGCCTTCACGGCCTTCTCGCTCCAGGTTCGTCCGGCGTCGCCGCCCCACAGCAGCCACGCGATATAGCCGCGCGAGGGCTTCCCCGACTTGCCGGTCTGGTCGAGATTGTCGCCGGCATGGCGCGGGAAGTAGCGCGAGATGTGCCGCACCTTGCGGGCGCTGACGCTGCCGCCCCCCGAAAGTAACTTCGCGGTGGCCTCGCCCACCTTCGTACCGCCGAAGCCGTGCTCCTCCCGGAGCCTGAGCCCCCGCTGCGCGTTCTCCTGCACCTGCTCGGGAATGCTCAGATCGACCGCTGATTTCTTCGCCATGCCGCACGGTGCCAAATGGTTGGGAATCGTTCGGTGCGCCTTCTCGCTTTGTGAAGAGGGGGTTGAGGCGTGGGGATCATGGCTGGGCAGGCATAAACCTGACACTGCTGGAAGTGCGCATCCGAACAGTGAACGGGAGCGCGCATAAGGCGCGGGTTGGAATCTGAGTGAGCTGGTCAAGGCGCGGTTCAGGGTAATGAACTGATGCGGTAAACCACCACATCCGGCATTCTTTACCTTTGACATCCATCAGAATCAAGGTGTGGAACCCTCGCACTAGCCCCTCTTCTGGTCAGCACTCTCAGCGCTTGGCAGCATTGCAGCCGGTGCCGGCGCGATCTGGGCTGTTCGGGTTGCTAGAGAGGCCCTAGCGTTAACGCGACGCCAAGCTGACGCCAGCCAAGCGGCAGTGGCTCATTCGGAGCGTACAACTGCGCTTGCTGTTGAAACCATCCGATCCGCTGAGCGGCCACATATAAGCCCATTCCTTGTCAAGACAAACGCCGCTATGTTCGAAGTTCATTTAAGTAATTCAAGTGCTGCCCCTATAATTATAGATAGTTGGCAGATGCTTGATGCGCCGACCGACTCCGAGCCGCGACCTTTTCTGTCTATACCCCAAGACCTTGGTATCGACGTAACTCCAAATGCGTTTTTTCAAGCTGGCGAAACGCGAAAATACATTCGCCTTCCTGGCTTCGAAGGGGTAAGGCAGATGGCGGTTGATTCCCTAAACGTATGGATAATTCGATTAAACTTCACGTATTTACGCGACAGCCACAACACTTACCGCCTGGATGTGTTTTACGATCCAAGGTCAGATAAGATTACCAAGCACACCTGCTACCGCTTCCCACCTTCAGACTTCAACTGATGCTTCCGGCCAGCCTACATGGGCCGGTTAGTCGCGCGTTAGTCACGAAGCCAAAAGAGAGCGCAGGTCAAATAATCTAGAAAACAGAAAACACCGCTCCTGGCGGTGTTTCTTCTGGTGGAGGCTTGGGGATTCGAACCCCAGACCCTCCGCTTGCAAAGCGGATGCTCTCCCGCTGAGCTAAGCCCCCTCAGCGCCGCGCACTGTAGCAGAGGTGGGCGCCGCTGACAAGGCGCAGGCCCAATGCCCCCGTATGGGGCCGCTAGCATGGCCCCATGTTCCGCCGCCGCCCCGCGCTCCCTCCGTTCCCACCGGGGGGAATGCTGGTGGGCGGCGCGGCCCGTGACTGGCTGCGCGGCGTGGAGGCCAAGGACTTCGACTGGGCGGTGCCCGACCCGGCAGGCGCGGCGCGGGCCCTGGCCGACGCATCGGGCGGCTCGGTGTTCCCGCTGGACGAGGAACGCGGGTACTGGCGCGTTCATGCCCCCGGCGGCGTGCAGCACGACTTCGTGCCCCTGCCGCCCGACGTGAGCGCCGACCTGACCCGGCGCGACTTTACCGTGAATGCCCTGGCCCTGACTGCCGACCGGAAGGTGCTCGACCCCACGGGCGGGCAGGCCGACCTGAAGGCGCGGCGGCTGCGGATGGTCTCGGAGGCGAACCTGCAGGGCGACCCGCTGCGGGCGTGGCGGGCGGCACGCTTCGAGGTCACGCTGGGGCTGCGGATGGTGCCGGACACGGAGGCAGCCGTAAAGCGGGTGGCCGCCGACCTGAAGGCTGGTGTGCTGCCCATGCCCGCCCTGGAGCGCGTGCGGGACGAACTGCACGCCCTGCTGGCTCACCCGGAGGCGGCGCGCGGCATCCTGCGGCTTGAAGCGCTGAGGCTGCTGGCGCTGAGCGTGCCCGAACTGCGCGAGGGGCTGGGGCTCACGCAGGGCGGCTTTCACCATCTGGACGTGTTCCACCACGGCGTCGAGGCGCTGCACCAGCTGCTCAGCCGCGTGCCGGATGCGCCCCTGCCCCTGCGCTGGGCCGCGCTGCTGCACGACGTGGGCAAGCCGCGCACCCTGGCCCGCGACCCCCAGACCGGCCGCGCCTCCTTCTACGGCCACGACAAGGTGGGCGCCGCCCTGACCGGCCAGATCCTGAGCCGCCTGCGGCTCCCCGGCGACGACGTGCAGTTCGCGGCCGCGCTGGTGGGCGCGCACATGATCCAACTGCCGGCCACCGAGCGCGAGGCCCGGCGCTTCGCCCACCGGCGCCGGGCGCTGCTGCCTGAACTCCTGAGCGTCATGCTGGCCGACCGCGAGGCGGCGCGTGGGCCGAGCAGCTCCCCGGCCACCCGCCACGCCTACGCGCGGGCCATGAACCGCGTGCTGGAGGCGCTGGAGGAACAGCCCGCCGCCGAGAAGCCCCTGCTGAGAGGCGAGGAGGTCATGGCGCTGCTGGGCCTCGCCCCCGGCCCGCGTGTGGGGGAAGCGCTGCGGGCGCTGGCCGAAGCCGCCGCGCTGGGCGAGGTCGCGGACGCGGAGGGGGCACGGGCTTTCCTGAAGGACTGGAGCATTCAGTAAGTTCACTGCAACGCCGCAGCGGGTATGCTGCCGCGCGATGACGCCCACGCCCTCCCGCTCCCAGGACACCCGCCCGGTCACGCCCGACTGGGTGCAGGACGCCGTTTTCTACCAGATCTTCCCCGACCGCTTCGCCCGCAGCGGCCGCGTGACGGGCCTCAGCCTGCAGGCCTGGGGCGACACGCCGACCATCAACGGCTATATGGGCGGCGACCTCTGGGGCGTGGCCGAGAAGCTCGATCACATCGCCAGCCTGGGCGTGAATGCCATCTACTTCTGCCCGGTGTTCCAGTCGGCCAGCAACCACCGCTACCACACCCACGACTACACCCAGGTCGATCCCATGCTGGGCGGCAACGAGGCGCTGCGCTGGCTGATCGACCAGGCCCATGCGCGCGGGATCAGGGTGGTGCTGGACGGCGTGTTCAACCACTCCAGCCGGGGCTTTTTCCAGTTCAACGACCTGCTGGAGCAGGGCGAGGGCAGCGCCTACCGCGACTGGTTCCACGTCGATGCCTGGCCGCTGCACCCCTACCAGGATGACCGCCCCGCCAATTACGCCGCGTGGTGGGGCAACCGCGCCCTGCCCAAGTTCAATACAGCCAATCCCGCCGTGCGCGAGTTCCTCTGGAGCGTGGCCGAGCACTGGATGCGTTTCGGGATCGACGGCTGGCGGCTGGACGTGCCCAACGAGATCGACGACGACTCCTTCTGGCAGGAGTTCCGCCGGCGCGTGAAGGCCATCAACCCCGAGGCCTACATCGTGGGCGAGATCTGGGGCGACGCGCACCGCTGGCTGCAGGGCGACCAGTTCGACGCCGTGATGAACTACCACTTCACGCGGCCCTGTCTGGCCTTCTTCGGCGCCCATACCCTCGATCACCCCATGAACGAGCGCTCGGGCACCGGGCGGGTCGAGCCCATGGACGCCGCCGCCTTCGCGCGCCGCATGACCGAAGTCAACCGGATGTACCACCCGGACATCGTGCGCGCCCAGCTGAACCTGCTCGACTCGCACGACACCGCGCGTTACCTGACCGCCGTGGGCGGTGACAGCGGCGCCTACCGCCTGGCCCTGACCTTCCTGATGACCTCCGTGGGCGCGCCCTGCATCTACTACGGAGACGAGATCGGCCTGAGTGGTGGCCCCGACCCCGACTGCCGCCGCGCCTTCCCCTGGAACGAGGCGGACTGGGATGGGCAGACCCTGGCCCTGACCCGCACCCTGACCGCCGCCCGTCACGCCACGCCCGCTCTGCGGCGCGGCGAGTTCCGCGTGCTGCACGCCCAGGGTGAAGGGCTCGTGTATCTGCGCGAGCACGACTCCGGCACCGCCCTCGTGGCCTTCAACACGGCCCGCAGCTGCGCCCGCCTGCCCCTCTCCGGCGCACCCTCCGGCGTCTACCGCGACGCAATCACCGGAGAGACCTTCGATCTGGAGGCCATGCAGGCACTGGAACTGCCCGCCCGCAGCGCGCTGGTGCTGGTGCCGGCGTAACCCCCGCCTCGAGACGCCTGCAAAGAACCGCGCCCGGAGCAGCTGCTGGGCGCGGTTTTTTGCAGGGGATCCCCTGCGGCACGGCGCTCTACAGCACGTCGTCGGCGTTGCCGCGCTTGCGGAGGTTGTTGCGCGTCTTGCGCCAGCGCAGCACCTTCACGATGGCGGGCGCGGCCGGGTTCAGGTTCAGGTCGTAAGCGGGATACCACACGCGCTGCTCGCTGAACTTCAGTTTCATCTTGAACACGCCGTAGGAGTGCTTCTCCTCGTCCAGGGTGCGCGGGATGCCCCAGAAGTCGAACAGCTCGTAGCCGCGCCGTTTGGCGTCCAGCATGGCGTTCCAGTAGAAGGCGTCGGGGGCCTTGGAGTCCTTGAGGGGCTGCCCGGCCTCGTCGGTGCGGTCGTCGCGCACGGAGCCGCCGAAGAGGTAGGACGTGCCCTTGCCCATGCCCACGAAAAAGCCGCCCGCCAGCGCCCGGCCCTGGTAGCGCGAGAGCACGAGGTACGCCTCGCCGCCGTGGGCATTGGCCTCGCGCAGCATGGTCTCGTAGTACTTGCGGGGAAAGGCGCCCAGTTTGGCGCGCTCGTTGGTGGCGGTGAAGATCTCCCAGAAGGCGTCGAAATCGTCGTCGCGCCCGGCGACCACGCCCAGCTTCTGCGCGGCGCGCACGTTGCGGCGGGCCATGGAGTGCAGGCCGGCGAACAGCTCGTCCTCACTGCCCCGCAGGTCGGCCACGATGGTGTGCTCGGGCTGCTCGGTCTCGGCGCGCCGGAACTCGCCGTAACTCTCGGGGATGGGAGTGGAATCGTCGGCGGGCACCGGGCTGGGCGGCTCGATCTTCAGGATGGCGTCGCCGGGTCGGGCGACCTTCCTCACCGCCTGGGCGAAGTCGGGCAGCAGATCCAGACTCTCCAGCGCCGGGCCGCGCGGGGCGTACAGGGTGCTCAGCCCCGGCACCAGTTTCTTCCGGAGCAGCTGCACCGCGCCCACGGTCTTGCTTCCTTCCTGGATCAGGTAGCGCTGGGGAAGCTGCCCCAGGGCACGCCGGGCCTCACCGTAGCCCCAGCCCTGCAGGGCACTGGTCAGCGGCAGGCGGGCAACCACATCGTCATAGACGCGCGGATCGCTGGTTTCGAGGAGGGTCAGGCGCACGGTGGGGATTGTAGCAGCCCTCCCAGGATGTTCACTTCGCCCTCAATCTGGCCCCACCGGCAGGCGGTACAGTACTCGGCGTGAGACAATTCCTGCTGACTATCGCCCTGCTGGGCGGCGTTGCCTCTGCCCAGACGGCGCCGGCTCCCACTCCAGCCACGCCCGCCCCCGCCGCCACCCCGGCCGCCCCGGCGCCGGCGGCGGCCCCGGCCACGCCCGCCGCCGATCCGAACACGCTGGTGGGCCAGATCGGCGCCGAGAAGGTCACGCTGGGCGAGTTCGAGCGCGCCTTCCGGCTGGCCGCCGCGCGGGTCGTGAACTCGCAGGGCGTGCCCTTCGAGGACAGCTTCCTGGCCGAGTTCGCCAGCGCCCGGCCCGAGTTCCTCAAGCAGTTCCTGCGCGACCGGGCCATCTACCAGCTCGCGCGCGTGAACAACACGGTCGATACGGCCGAGCTGGACAAGCAGCTGGAAACCGCCCGCGCCGACTTCGAGAGCGACGAGGAGTTCCAGGACGCCCTGCAGGGCACCGGCTACGCCGACAGCGCCGACCTGCGCACCGAGCTGGAGCGGCAGGCCGTGGTCGGCAAGTTCCTGGAGGGCATCCAGGGCCGCTTCAAGTTCGGGGACGCCCTGGTCGCCAGCTACTACAGCCTGAACCGCCCCAGGTTCACCCGCGAGGCCCAGGCCTGCGTCAAGCACATCCTGGTGCCCAAGCAGGCCGACGCGCAGGCCATCGCCAAGCAGCTCGAAGGCGGCGGCGACTTCGCCAAGCTGGCCGCCGAGAAGAGTCAGGATCCCGGCAGCGCCCCGCAGGGCGGCGACCTGGGCTGCTTCGGCAAGGGCCAGATGGTCGAGAGCTTCGACAAGGCCAGCTTCACCGGCCCGCTGAACAAGGTGCAGACCGTCCAGTCGCAGTTCGGCTGGCACGTGCTGCTGGTCGGCAAGCGCACCGAGGCCGGCACCGCCCCGCTGACCGAGGCCGCGCCCCTGATCCGCGAGCAGCTCGGCCGCGAGGCCGCGCAGAAGTACCTGAACACCCAGATCGCCAAGCTGAACACCCAGTCCTTCCCCGAGGCCGTGACCGTGGTTCCGGCTCCCGAGAAGAAGTAAGCCGGAGCCAGGATTCCGGGGCAACGGGGGACGGCGCCAGGGCCGCGTCCCCCGTTGCCCTTTGCCCTGTTGCCCTTCAAGCCGGAGCAGAGCAGAGTGGGGGCTCTCACCCCGCGTTGACCCGGAACCCCCATGCTCCCTGCACGAACTGTGAAGTCCGGCACCTCACCGAGCACCTTCTCGCACCGTTCCCGGAGGCCCACCATGACGCGCGACCCCCACCCCGCTCCGCATCTGGACGACAACGACGACGATGAGACCATCGGTACGCTGCTCAGCCGGAGGGCCGCCCTGCGGCTGCTGGGGCTGGGCGGCGGCGCGCTGTCCCTGGCAGCGGGAGGGGTGCTGGCCCAGCGGGCGGGCAGCACGGGCGCAGGGGGCACGGGGGCGGGCACCGGCGGCGCCTCCGGGCTGCCGGGCTGCGTGGTGCGCCCTGCCCTGAGCGAGGGGCCGTATTTCGTGGAGAGCGAGCCGCGCCGCTCGGATATCCGCGGGGATTCGAAGACGGGAACCCGGAGTGCCGGCGTTCCCCTGACCCTGGATTTCGTGGTGAGCCGGGTCGCGGTCGGTGGCTGCACCCCCCGCGAAGGCGTGCTGATCGACGTCTGGCACTGCGACGCGCTGGGGGTCTACTCCGGCGTGCAGGGCAATACCGGCGACTTCCTGCGCGGTGCACAGGTCACGGACGCGGCAGGCCGGGCCCGCTTCACGACCATCTACCCCGGCTGGTATCCGGGGCGCGCGGTGCATATCCACTTCAAGCTGCGGACGCTGGACGCCTCGGGCCAGGCCACCGGCGAGTTCACCTCGCAGCTGTTCTTTCCGGAAAGCGTGAACGCGGCCGTGTTCGCCCAGGCGCCCTACCGCCAGAAGGGCCCGGTGGCCGACACGCCCAACGCGCGGGACGGCCTCTACCGCAACGGGGGCAACCAGCTTCTGCTCAAGATCACGGGCGAGCCCGGCAGGGGGTACCGGGGCACCTTCGACGTGGGCCTGAACCTGGGCTAGGGCGAGCGGCCGCTCAGGCGGCGCGCTCCGGGCGCCCGGCCTGCTGGGCGCGCCGCACGAGGGCGATCAGGTCATCGAGGCTGCGAGCGCGGTCGATCTCCTCGGCCGGGAGCCACAGCGCCGGCTTCCCCTGGCCCTGCACCTCGAAGACGGCGGGCAGGGCCACCCCCTGCACGCCGTACTGGGCGCGCAGTTCGTCGCGGTGCAGGAACTTCACCTCACGGCCCAGGCCACGCACGAACTCCTTCCATTCGCGCTTCATGCCCAGCGGGCCGTAGGTCACCCCGCACAGCGAGCAGGGATAGGTCTCGGGGCTGACCACCTTGTGCCAGATGTCCTTCAGGCCGTTCAGGAGACCGGCGTCCGCGTTGTAGACGAACAGCAGGCGGGGCGGGGAGCTCATGGGGGCAGGCTAGTCGGCCGCCCCCAGCCTGTCTGTGCCTCTGCGCCCGATATGAGCCGGTGTGGGCGTAGGGTAAAGCATGACCGACACGGCCCCCAAAACCCCACCGCAGACCCGACTGAACTGGAACAGCCACCACGTCACCCAGGGCGACGAGCGCGCGCCGAACCGCGCCATGCTGCGCGCCGTGGGCTTCGAGGACGGCGATTTCGAGAAGCCGATCATCGGCGTGGCGCACGCGCAGAGCAACATCACGCCCTGCAACAACGGGCTGGGCGAGCTGGCCGATCACATCACCGGGGCCATCCGGGAGGGCGGCGGGATGCCGCAGGTCTACGGCACGATCACCGTGTCGGACGGCATCTCCATGGGCACCGAGGGCATGAAGTGCTCGCTGGTCAGCCGGGAGGTCATCGCGGACTCCATCGAGACGGTCTCGCGCGGCCAGAGCCACGACGGCGTGATCGTGGTCGGCGGCTGCGACAAGAACATGCCCGGCGCCATGATCGGCATCGCGCGGCTGAACATTCCGGCAATCTTCGTGTACGGCGGCACCATCAAGCCCGGTCATTACGACGGCCGTGACCTGACCATCGTGAGCGTGTTCGAGGCGGTGGGGGCGTTCGGCGCCGGCAAGATCAGCCGCGAGGACTTCACCGAGATCGAGAAGCGCGCCTGCCCCGGCAACGGCTCGTGCGGCGGCATGTACACCGCCAACACCATGTCCAGCGCCTTCGAGGCCATGGGCATGAGCCTGCCCTTTTCCAGCACCATGAGCGCCGTGGACGCCGAGAAGGCCGTCAGCTCCGCCGACTCCGCCCGCGCGCTGCTGAAACTCATCGAGCAGGACATCCGCCCGCTGGACATCCTGACCAAGAAGGCCTTCGAGAACGCCATCACCGTGATCATGGCGGTGGGCGGCTCCACCAACGCCGTGCTGCACCTGATGGCGATCGCGCACGCCTGCGACATCGACCTGACGCTGGCCGACTTCGAGCGTATCCGCGAGGCCACGCCGGTCTTCTGCGACCTCAAGCCCAGCGGGCAGTACGTGGCGACCGATCTGCACGAGGTCGGTGGCATTCCGCGCGTGATGAAGATGCTGCTGAAGGCGGGTCTGCTGCACGGCGACTGCCTGACCGTGACCGGCAAGACCATCGCGGAGAATCTGACCGACGAAAAAGACACCCCCGACGCCGGCCAGGACGTGATCCGGCCCTTCGAGCAGCCCATCTACGCCGAGGGCCACCTCGCCATTCTGCGCGGCAACCTCGCGACCGAGGGGTCGGTGGCCAAGATCAGCGGCCTGAAGAGCATCAAGATCACCGGCCCGGCGCGCGTGTTCGACTCCGAAGAGGAGTGTATGCACGCCATCATGGCCGATCAGATCCGGGCCGGCGACGTGCTGGTGATCCGCTACGAGGGACCGAAAGGGGGGCCAGGGATGAGGGAAATGCTCTCCCCCACCTCCGCGATCATCGGCAAGGGCCTGGGCGACTCCGTGGGCCTGATCACCGACGGGCGCTTCTCAGGCGGCACCTTCGGGCTGGTCGTGGGGCATGTGGCGCCCGAGGCCTACGTGGGCGGCACCATCGCCCTGGTGCAGGAGGGCGACACCATCGAGCTGAACGCCGAGACGCTGAACCTGACCCTGCACGTCGACGAGGCCGAGATCGAGCGCCGCCGCGCCGCGTGGGTCGCGCCCGAGCCGAGGTACAAGCGCGGCGTGCTGGCGAAGTACGCGAAGCTGGTCAGCAGCGCGAGCGTGGGCGCATATACGGATTGAGAATACTTGGTCGGTGATGGTCGATGGATAGGGGCGACACAAGCTGGGGGTAGGCAGTCCTTCGACTTATGGATGACGGCCAAAGTCCGTACGGATATTTCTGAGCATCTGACTTCTGAAACACGGATCGGAGGGACTCCCAGCTTTTTGAAAGTGTGCGAACTTGTGCCGTTCTCAATAAGCTAGCTTAATCCATGGCAGTTCCCGAGTTCCAAACATTTTTTCGCCCTGTCCTTGAGATCTTGCAAGATGGGCGTGAGTCTCGCTGGCGGGACTTACGAGAGCCCGTTGCAGTGCTGCTGAACTTGACTCCTGCGGATCGTGAGGAGCTGGTGCCGAGTGGGGGCGAACCTCGCTACATCAATCGCATCAATTGGGCCATCACATACCTATCTAAGGCTGGTGCTCTAGAAAGCACGAAGCGAGGCTATGGCAAAATCACTGATCGTGGACGCCAACTATTAACCACCGCAGGGTCACGGATAACGTCAGACGATCTGGATCAGTTCCCAGAATTCCTGGCTTTCCGCGCACCTTATCGCAAGAAGCAAGCCCGCCCGGCCAATCCGAATCCCCCTTCATCGAATTCAGATCAAGGTGAGTCCCCAGAAGAGCAACTAGCGACTCTATATACTCAGTTAAACGATTCGCTAGCTGCTGAGCTATTGCAACAGGTTCAAGACCTGACGCCCACCCAGTTTGAGCGTTTGGTAGTACAGGTGCTGGTAGCAATGGGCTACGGCGGCACCGTACGGGACGCGGGTCAGGCCCTTGGGCGAAGCGGCGACAATGGTGTTGACGGACTCATCAAGCAAGATCCTCTTGGTCTTGACCGCATTTATCTGCAGGCGAAAAGATGGCAAAACACTGTTCATAGCCCGGAAATTCGCACATTTTCTGGAAGTTTAACTTACCATAAGGCGTCGAAGGGCGTGTTCATTACGACATCAACATTTAGCGATGGAGCGTTGAGAACAGCTGCTCAAATAGGCAACATCATCCTTCTTGACGGAGGCACTTTAACTCGTCTAATGATCGACTATGGCGTGGGCGTAACAACTCGCGAAACTTATCGACTCCACCGCATGGATAGCGAGTATTTCGAGGGGTTATAATTCCTCCGCTTGCCCCTACCCTCCTCACCCCCCGCCTGACCCTGCGCCCGCACCGCGCCGCCGACCTCAATGCCTGCGTGGAACTCTGGCAGGATCCTGTGGTCACGCGCCACACGACCGGCATACCCCTGGCCCGCCAGGACGTGTGGACGCGGCTGCTGCGGCATCCGGGGCACTGGGCGCTACTGGGCTTCGGGTACTGGGTGCTGGAGGAGCGCCCGTCCGGCCGCTTCGTGGGCGAGGTGGGGCTGGGGCACTTCAAACGCGACTTGCTGGGTGGGCACCCGGAACTGGACGCCGTGCCCGAGGCCGGCTGGGTGCTGCTCCCCTGGGCACATGGGAAAGGTTACGCGCACGAGGCGATGGCAGCGGTGCTGGCGTGGCGGGACGCGAACCTGCTCGGCGGCGACAGCTTCTGCCTCATCCGTCCGGAGAACGGGGCGTCGCTGCGGCTGGCGGGGAAACTCGGCTTCGTGGAACGGGAACGTGTTGCAGAGGGCAGTGCGGCGACCGCGCTGCTGGTTCGCCCCCCGCGCTGACTCAGCGCCCCCGCTCGCGCCGCTCTTGCGCCCGCATGGGCATGGTGTCGATCAGCGCGGCGACGGTGGTCAGGGGGGGCGGGGCCGGGTAACGCGCCTTGACGCCCCGATCCTTGCCGATCAGGGCGGCGGGGCCGTACTGGGCGCCCACCCGGCCGCCGGGGTCGGCCAGCAGGGTCAGCATCAGGGTTCCGGAGCCGTTCAGGCGGGCGTCGCCGGGGGGCAGCAGGGCCACCACGCGCAGGTCGCGCACCTGCAGTTCGGTGTCCTGCCGGCGAATTGCGGCGAGGTACGCGGCGGGCGGGTTGCGGACGATCAGGAGGCGTTCGCGGCCCAGCACGCTGGACAGCGACCAGTCCTTCCCCTGGCCGGTTCGGAGGGTAAAGGGGGCCGCGCTGGCGAGGCTCAACGCCGCCGCGGCACTCAGGATGGACAGCATGGGCATGGAGCGAGTCTGGCGCGGGCGGTTAAGAACAGCGCCCGAAACAGCTCAAGCAGGTCTACACCGATCATCCGCCTGTCGGCGCCGGGCGCCTTCCCGCCCACTCCCCCTGCCAATCAGGGGTGATGAACGGCCCCCGCTTTCGCTGATACTGGGGACAGAGGCGGATCAGAGCGCTTCCAGAGGATGCCTTGCCCCATTCGACCGGTTCCCAGCGTTCACCCGTGCGCCTTCCTGTCAGTCTGCCCGTCCAGTGGCTCGACCGCCGTCATGGCTTGCCCAGTGGTCAGATCCACGGCGCCTGCCAGGATCACTCCGGGCGGGTCTGGCTGGCTGGCCCCAGCGGGCTGGTCGGCCTGGACGGCGCGCGGGTGCAGGTGCTCGGCCGCGCGCAGGGTCTGCGAACCCAGGGGCTGCGGACGGTGGCGTGCGCCCCGGACGGCGCGGTCTGGATCGGCTCCGACCTGGGCGTCGACCGCCTGGACACCGCCGGGGCGGTGACGCCGCTCAGCGGGGACGACTGGGCCTTCGGCTGGGTGGCGCAGATCGTGTTCGGCGCGGGCGAGGAGGTCTGGCTGGGCTGCGCCAACGGGCTGGTGCGCTGGACACCCCAGGGGGGCTTCGAGGCCCAGGCGCTGCCGGGGACGGGGGTGCAGACGGTCGGCGCCGTCACGCGCGACTCGCGGGGACGGCTGTGGGTCGCCGGGCCCCAGCTGGGGCTGCTGGTGCAGGACGCCGGAACGTTCCGGCTCCCCGACTTCCCGGGCTGGCCGGCGGCCGGCACGATCCGCTGCCTGAGCCCCGGCCCGGATGGCGGCCTGCTGATCGGCAGCTCGACCGGGCTGTGGCTCCTGAGCGAGCGGGGAGACGTGCAGGAGATCGGGGACGTGCCCCCGGGGCCGGTCACCGCGCTGCTGTGGGCCGCCCCGGAGCTGTGGGTCGGCCGCCCGGCGGGCCTGCAGCGGCTCGCGGTGGCCGGGGGAGGCTTGCGTCCGGACGGGGATCTGCTGCCCGGCGTGGCGGTCAATTCGCTGATGCTGGGCGCCCTGGGTACCCTCTGGGTGTCCACCGATCAGGTGGGGGTGGCGCGGATCAGCGGCCTGCGGAGCTGCCTGAGTCTGTCTGCCCCGGGCAGCGGTGTGCTGGCGCTCCGATCGGCGGCTCAGGAACAGCGCGTCTGGCTGGGCAGCGGGCGCGGCGGCTGGCAGCTCGACCTGCAAAGCGGCGAGGCCGAGGAGCTGGCCGGGCTGGAGGGGCTGCAGGTCTGGGATCTGCTGGAGTGGAACGGCGAACTGTGGGCCGCCACCGGGCAGGGCCTGTACCACCGCCGCGCCGGCACCTTCGCCCCCTACCGGCCACCGGCCGCGAGTGCGCCGGCCCAGCCCTGCCGGGCGCTGCTGATCCGGGCCGGGCGGCTCTGGATCGGTACCATCCACGGCCTGTACGAGCTGGACATCGCGGGCGGGCTGCGCGAGGTGTTGGGCGGGGGCGTCTCGCTGGGCTACGTCTACACGCTGGAGCACGGCCCGGCCGACGTGGGGGTGCTGGTGGGCACCCTGGGGCGTGGGCTGTGGCACGAAGACCCACAGCGACCCGGCGAGCTGCGGCCCGAGCGGCGCGGCGCCCTGGCCCACGGCACCCATGTGTATGCGCTGGCCCCCCACCTGGACGGGCGGCTGGCGGTGCTGCAGGATCAGCGCACCCTGCTGCTGGGCCCTGAAGGGCAGGTGACGGTGCTCGACGAGGCCGCCCAGGGCGTCGCCGGCTGGGCGGCCCGCTGGGTGGGTGACCAGCTGTGGGTGGGCACTTCCTCCGGACTGCGGGAGTATGGCCCGGACGGCCGGCTGCGCCGTGAACTGAGTGCGTGGCTGGGGCTGGACGCCTGGGAGTTCACCACCAGCCGCAGCCTGCTCCCGCTGGCCGACGGCCGGCTGCTGTGCGGGGTGAACGGGGGCATGGTGGCCCTCGAGCCACAGGCGGTGCGGGCCCTGCCACCGCTGCCGCCGGTGCAGCTGGCCGGGGTGGAGTGGAGCGGCGCCCGGCCGGACCGCGCCAGCCCCGGCGTCTACGGCATCGCGCCCGGTCGCTGGGGGGTCGTGGCGCTGCTGGCCTGCCCCTGGTTCATCGATCAGGACGACCTGTGCTACCGCCACCGGCTACTGGGCTTCGAGCGAGACTGGTCGCCCTGGAGCCCGCAGGCGAGCGTGCATTTCACCTCCCTGCCGCCCGGCGAGTACACGCTGGAGGTGCAGGTGGGCTCCCGCCTGCTGGGCCTGCCGGCCGAGGGTCAGGCCGTGGAGCGGGTGCTGACCCTGCGCGTGAGGCGGCCCACGCCGGGATCGCGGCTGGCCCAGAGCTGGAGCAGCCTGGTCTCGGCGCGCGCCAACCGTCAGCTGCTGGAACGCACCCTGCAGCTGGAGCAGAGCGTGCGCGAGCGCACCCTGGAGGTCGAGGGGGCCAACCTGAAGCTGCGCCAGCTCAACGAGGAACTGCAGGCCCTGTCGAGCACCGACCCCCTGACCGGCCTGGCCAACCGCCGCGCCTTCGACGACACCCTGCGCCGCGAGCTGCGCCGGGCCGCCCGCGACGCCACGCCGCTGTCGCTGGTGCTGGTCGACGTCGACGAATTCAAACGCTACAACGACGAGCTGGGCCACCAGCAGGGCGACCTGTGCCTGAGGGGCGTGGCCGGGGTATTGCGCGGGGCGGTGCGCGCCGACGTCGATCTGGTGGCCCGCTACGGCGGCGAGGAATTCGTGCTGGTGCTGCCGCACACCGACGGCGACGGCGCCGTGCGGCTGCTCCGGCGCCTGCAGGGCGCGCTGGAAGACGCCGCCATCGCCCATCCGGCGTCCTCGGTCTCGTGCTCGGTCACGGTCAGCGCCGGAGTCGGCAGCCTGATCCCGCCCCGTGGCCTGAGCCCCGCGCAGACGCTCACGGCGGCCGACACCCTGCTCCGGCAGGCCGACATCGCGCTGTATCAGGCCAAGGCGTCGGGGCGCAACCGGGCGGTGGTGTACCGGGCGGCGCTGGACAGCCGCAGCGCGGCCGGCCTGCCCGGCTGAACCCTCCGCACCGGGGGCGCGTCAGGCCAGTTCCGCGAACACCGCCCGGCTGATCACGAGCTGCTGGATCTCGGAGGTGCCCTCGTAGATCTCGGTGATCTTGGCGTCGCGGTAGAGCCGCTCGACCGGGTACTCGCGGCTGTAGCCGTTGCCGCCGAAGATCTGGATGGCGTCGCGGGCGCAGTCCACGGCCGTCTCGGAGGCGAGGAGTTTGGCCATGGACGCCTCCTTGCCGTAGGGCTGGCCCTGATCCTTGAGCCAGGCGGCCTTCAGCGCCACCAGCCGCGCGCTCTCGATGCGGGCCGCCATGCGGGCGATCTTGAACGACACGCCTTCGAACTCGCGGATCTTCCTGCCGAACTGCTCGCGCTCGTTGGCGTAGCGGGCCGCGTGCTCCAGCGCGGCGCGGGCGATCCCCAGCGCCTGCATGGCGATCCCGATCCGCCCGGCGTCCAGCGAGGCGAGCGCGATGATCAGCCCCTCGCCCTCGGCGCCGACCATGCGCTCCTGGGGCACGCGCACCCCCTCGAAGGAGACGGTCGTGGTGTGGGCCGCGTGCAGGCCCATCTTTTCCTCCGGCTTGCCGAACGACAGGCCCGGCTGGCCGTCCTCGACGAGAAAGCAGCTGATGCCGCGCGCCCCCGGCCCCCCGGTGCGCGCCATGACCAGGTAGGTCTGCGCCTGCCCGCCGGAGGTGATCCAGGCCTTGGTGCCGTCCAGCACCCAGTCGTCGCCGTCGCGCATGGCCCGCAGGCGCAGGCTGGCGGCGTCGGAACCGGCCTCCGCTTCGGTCAGGCAGAAGGCGCCGATGTGCTCACCGCTGGCGAGGGGAACCAGATACCGGCGCCGCTGCTCGTCGGTGCCGTACCTCAGGATCATCTGCTCGGGCAGGCCGTTCTGCACCGACACGATCACGGCCACGCTGGCGTCGGCGGCGGCGATCTCCTCCAGGCACAGGGCGTAGGTCACCGAGTCCAGGCCCGCGCCGCCCCACGCTTCAGGCACCGTGGCGCCCATCAGGCCGAGTTCCGCCAGGCCGCGCAGCTGCTCGCGCGGGTACTCGCCGGAACGGTCGAAGGCGGCGGCGTGCGGCGCGATGCGCTCACGGCAGTAGGCGCGGACATGCTGCAGGATCATGCGCTGGTCGCTGCTCAGGGCGAACGACATGCCCGGCTCGGCCTGGGTGGTGGTCATGGCGCGAGTTTACCAAACGGGCGTTAGGTTCACTGTGGCGCGGCCTGCGGCTTCAGGGCGTCCCCGAGGGCCTCGGCCAGCGCCTGTTCGATGCCCCGGCCGCGCCAGCCGCTCTCGATCTGCTGCGCCTCTCCCCCGTCCCAGCGCAGCGAGGCGCCGATCACGGCACCCCCGGCGATCGCCAGGGCGGCGGCCTGCAGGGCGCCCACCGGCGCCTCCGGGCACAGCCGCGCGGCGGCGCCCCGCAGGGCCGGGGTCAGGGGCAGGGGCGGGCGGGTCACGCGGACGCGGGCAGGCAGGCTCACGGCGCCCAGCATAGCGGCTGTGAAGTTCTTCACGGCAGGCGGGGCCGCCATCATTAGAATGCCCCGGTGAACTCGGGAGCGGGCAGGCTGTGAGGGGGCCGTGAGGGTCGTCGCTTGGCTGGCCGTGATCGGGCTGGGACTGCTGGCCTTGGTGCTGGGCCTGCTCACGCTCGGGGCCTTCGCGTCGCTGAGCGCGGGCGCGCCCCTGGCGCTGCGCTCGGTGGGCACCCTGAGCGCGACCCTCGGCCAGAGCCTGGGCCTGGAAGGGCTGAGCCCGCTCTCCCGCGCGCTGGCCCTGACCCTGCTGACCAGTGTCGTGGCGGCCCTGGCGGCCTATATCAAGCCCCGTTCCTGACGCTTCTCCGGACAGCGGGGGCGACCGACCGGCCCTTGGACACGCGCAGGGAAAGGGGGGCTGAGCGGGCTTTAAACACGCTTTAAGTCCCCCTCATGCACCGTGCTACGATTGGATGGTTTGTACCGGAGGGATGTGTGGGAAGGTTTTCTGAAGATATCGGCATCGATCTGGGAACGGCGACGTTCCTGATTTACAGCAAGACGCGCGGCCTGGTGCTGCAGGAACCCAGCGTGATTGCCATGGCCCGTGACTCCAAGCAGGTCAAGGCCGTGGGCGAGGAAGCCTACCGCATGATCGGGCGCACCCCCGGCGGCATCGTCGCGGTGCGGCCCATCAAGGACGGGGTGATCGCCGACGAGGGCCTGACCGAGAAGATGATCACCATGTTCCTGCAGAAAGTGCAGGGCAACGCCGGCCGGCTCTTCGGCTTCAAGCCGCAGCTGATGGTCGGGGTGCCCAGCAACGTCAGCGACGTGGAGAAGCGCGCGGTGCTGCGCGCGGCCCTGAACTCCAACGCCAAGCGCGCCTTCCTGATCGAGGAGCCGCTGGCCGCCGCGATCGGGGCAGGCCTCAAGATCGCCGAACCCATCGGCTCGATGGTCGTGGACATCGGCGGGGGCAGCACTGACGTGGCCGTGATCTCGCTGGGCGGCATCGTGGTCTCCGAGTCCATGCGGATCGCCGGCAACGAGATGGACGAGAGCATCATCCGCTTCGTGCGCCGCAAGCACAACGTGCTGATCGGGGAGCGCACCGCCGAGGAGATCAAGGTCAAGGTGGGCGCCGCCATGCTGCTCGACGACGCCGAGAACCTGACCGCCGAGGTGCGCGGCCGCGACCTCGTGAACGGCCTGCCCAAGACCATCTCGCTGGACAGCCGCGACGTCGTGGAGGCCCTGTCCGAGCCGGTCACCAAGATCGTGGACGGCGTCAAGCGCGTGCTGGAAATCACCCCGCCCGAACTGGTCAGCGACATCATCGACCGCGGCATCGTGATGACCGGCGGCGGCTCGCTGCTGCGCAACTTCGACGAACTGCTGCGGCAGACCACCGGGATTCCCGTGGCGGTCGCCGAGAACGCCGTGGAAGCGGTGGCGGTGGGCACCGGCATGGCGCTGGAAATGATCCACGTGCTGGGCGACTCGCTGGTGTCCAGCGACAACTACCTGCGCCGCTAGACATCTGGCTATGAGCTCTGAGCTGTGAGCTTCGAGGAAAGATGGGAGACGGCCCAGCCAGCCTCTCCCTCTTTTCTCCTTTTCAGAGCCCAGACCTCATAGCCCACAGCCCAGAGCCCCTCCGAAGGAGCCCCCCATGGACGCCATTCTGATTCAGGACATCCTCAAGACCCTGCCCCACCGCTTCCCCTTCCTGCTGGTCGACCGGGTGCTGAGTGTGGAGGGCGGCGTGGTGCACGCCATCAAGAACGTGAGCATCAATGAGCCCTTCTTCCCCGGCCACTTTCCCCAGGAGCCGGTGATGCCCGGCGTGCTGATCGTCGAGGCGCTGGCGCAGGCGAGCTTCTTCTGCATGCAGGAGGCGCTGGAGCCCGGCATGATCGGGTATCTGGCGGGCATCGAGGGCGCCCGCTTCAAGCGCAAGGTGGTGCCCGGCGATCAGCTCCACCTGCACGCCAAGCTGGAATTCGCGCGGCGCGGCCTGGGCAAGACCACCTGCCGCGCCGAGGTGGACGGCGCCCTGGCGGCCGAGGCGACCATCCTGTTCGCGGTCGGGAAGGGCTAAGCGCGGTTGAGGCGCAGGGCGTTTCCCCCGCAGTCCCACCGGCCCGACTTCTCAGCCCGGTGGGATAGGGTCTAGGGCGGCATGACCAGGCTTTCCCGTTACGTGACCGCTGAACTGATCCCCCCGCTGCTGGCGGGGACGCTGCTGTTCACGGCGGTGCTCAGTTTCGGCTACTTCTTCATCTCCAGCCAGTTCCTGGGTGGCGTGCCCCTGGGCCTGATCGCCCGCTGGATCGCCTACCAGATGCCCGACACGCTGGTCAAGGTCTTCCCCATGGCCGTCGTGCTGATGACCGTGGTGGCCTTCGGGCGCATGAGCACCGAGCGCGAGCTGGTGGCCGTGCAGTCGGGCGGGATCAGCCTGGGGCGGGTGGCGCGGCCGGTGGCGCTGCTGGCCCTGCTGGTCACGGCCCTCAGCATCTGGCTGAGCCTGTGGGTGGCCCCGCGCGCTAACGTGGAAACGCGCGGCCTGTACTGGGACGCCCTGACCGGCGCGGGCCTGCAGCAGCTGGTGGGCAAGACGGTCGATCTGGGCGGCAACCTCACGCTGGCGATGGGGGGCTACGACCCGGCGAAACGCGAGCTGCGCGGCGTGCGGGTGGAGAAGTGGTCAGCGGACGCGCCGAAACAGGGCACCCTGATCTTCGCGGACACGGGCACCTTCGAGAACAACCGCCTGAGCCTGCGCGGCTACGCGGTGTACACGGTGGATTACGCGGCGGCTGCGCGGCTGAGCCGGGTGCCCGAGAACGATCCGCGGGCCTTCCGGGAAGCGGTGCAGGCGGTGTTTCCCAACGTGGTCACGCCCGCGAACGCCACCGACGCCCTGAACGTGGACACCGGCCTGAGCCGCAAGCAGACGCTGGCCCAGTACGCCGACGCCATCGGCGCCGACGCGCAGGGCTGGCCGGAACTGGTCACGGCGCTCACCGCCCCGGGCGTGAAGGCGGCCGAGCGGCAGGCGGCGCGGGTGAACCTGAACCGCAAGCTGGCGCTGCCCTTCGGCAACCTCGTGCTGGCGCTCTCGGCGCTGCCCTTCGCGCTGCGTTTCGGACGCACGCTGGGGGTCAGCCTGGGCATCGCCCTGCTGATCGCCGTGGCGTATTACCTGCTGTTCTTCCTGGGCCTGACGGTCGCCGCGGCGCTGCCGGCCCTGCCCGAACTGGGGGTGTGGCTGGCGAACGTGGTCTTCGCCGCCGGGGGCCTGTGGCTGCTGAGGCGGGCGTGAGCGCCCCGTACAGCAGAACAGCTCCGCTGCGGGCGCTGTTCGTCACGGCGTCCATCGGCGCGGGGCACCACCAGGCGCAGATGGCGGTGCAACTGGCCCTGCGGGCGCGGGGCGTGGCCCTGGACGACCGGGAAAGCGATGTGGTGGGCTACCTCAGCGCCGCCGAACGGAGCTGGACGGTCGACCTGTACGCCTTCGAACTGCGCCACGCCCCGTGGCTGTACGAGTGGTTCTACCACGGCACGGATCACGACCGGCCCCTCAGCCTGATCGAGTTCTTCTGCCGCTGGGTGGGCCTGAGCGGCATGCGGCGCGACATCGCGCAGACCCGGCCAGAGCTGGTGCTCAGCAGCTACTGGTCGTCGGTGCCGCTGGCCCACCGGGTTCGCAGGCAGAGCCGCCGGCCCTTCGTGAACGCGCTGGTGGTGACCGACTACCGCGCGCACCGGCACTGGATACGGCCCGAGGCCGACCTCGTGATGGTCGCCGCCGAGGAGACCCGCGAGCAGATGATCGCCCGTGGCCTGGAAGCCGGGAAGGTCGTGGTGACCGGCATCCCGATCTCCCAGCGCTTCGGGGCCCTGATCGGCGCCGACAAGGCCCGGCTGCGCGCCGAACGGGGCCTGCGCCCGGATCTGCCGCTGCTGCTGATCTCGGGCGGCGGCACCGGCACCTATACCGCCCAGGAACGTGTGCTGACCGAGCTGGGCAACCTGGGGCGCCGCGTGCAGGTGCTGGTGATGAGTGGCGCGCAGAGGCCGGGCGTCTCGCAGGTGGGCGGCGCCACCGTCCACTCGCTGGGCTTCACCAGCGACTTCCCCGAGCTGATGGCGGCGTCCGACCTGGTGGTGGGCAAGGCGGGCGGCCTGACCGTGGCGGAGGCGACCGCGCTGGGCGTTCCGCTGGTGATTCATGAGCCGATTCCGGGGCAGGAGGAATACAACGCCGAGTACCTGCAGCGCCGCGGCGCCGCGATCTGGGCGCGCGAGCTGAGCGACGTGCGCGGCGCCGTGCTGGCCGCGCTCGACCCGGATCGGCACGCCTGCCTGTCGGCCGCCGCCCGCGCCGTGGGCGTCCCCGACGCCGCCGACCGCGTGGCGGCCGCGCTGCTGGACAGGCTGGGGCGCGCGTGAAACGCGGGGGGTGGCTGGCGGCCGGGCTGCTGGCCTACGCCGGGCTGCCCTACCTGCTCGCCCAGTGGGCGAACCTGGGCCTGCTGAGAGAAGGGAAACGCGCCCGGCGCGAGGTCGCCCTGACCTTCGACGACGGCCCCGACCCGCAGGCCACTCCCGCCGTGCTGGACGCGCTGCAGGCGGCCGGGATGCACGCCACCTTCTTCGTGCTCGCCGAGCGGGCCGAGGCCCACCCCGAGCTGGTGCGCCGCATGGTGGACGAGGGGCACGAGGTTCAGGCCCACGCGCTCCGGCATGTCCATGCCTGGTTCCGCTCTCCCTGGGGCGCGTTCCTCGATCCGGGGCACGCCGCGCGGCGGATCGCGGCTCTCTCGGGTCAGCCCGTGACCCTGCACCGCCCGCCGCACGGCGCCTACACGCTGGCGACCGTGCTGGGCCAGCGCCGGGCCGGCCTGAGGGGCGCGCACTGGAGTCTGGAGGGCAGTGACTGGCGCGCGGGCGCCACGCCACAAGGCGTGCAGGACACCCTGCTGAGGCGGCTCGTTCCCGGCGCCGTGATCGTCCTGCACGACGCCGGGCCGGGTGCGCGGGTCACGGCGCCGATGCTGCCGGACCTGCTGGCGGAGCTGCGGGGGCGGGGCTACACCTCCGTCACGCTCTCGGCGCTGGACGGGCTGGCCCCGGTCGGGCGCCCGGCGCTGATCCGGCGGGGGTTTCTCGGCCTGGATCGCGTGTTTGATCGCCTGGGCCACATCCGGCCGGCCGGCGGGCGGGCCGACAACCTCTTCCGCATCGGGCCGGCGGCGTTTCCGGTGGGCGGCGTGACGCTGGCCGACGGCACCCGGCTGACGAAGGGGACGCCCGGCACCGAGTTCCACGTCAACAACCCCATCCTGGTCGATCTCGGGCCACGGGCCTCGGTACGCCAGGCGCGCGAGGACTTCCGCGCCGTCGCCCGCGACCTGCAGGAGCGCCCGGATCTGCGGGGCACGGAGACGGTGTACTGCCTGAGTTCGCTCTCGCCGCTGCTGGCGCTGCTGGGCTTCGAGACCCACGACCTCCCGGAGGCCGACACCGCCCGCCTGCGGCGCTGGGCGAACGTGCTGCGCCGCGCCTACGGCAACGCCCCGCAGGCGAAGGCCCCCAAACTGAGCGTGCTGAGCCGGGAGGCCTTTCTGAAGCTCTACGGCTGACAGGGTAGATTCAGAGCCGTGAATTACGACGAGTTCGCCGACCTCTACGACCACCAGTACGACCTGTACCGGGACGACCTGCACTTCTACGCGGGCGTGGCCGAGCGCGCGGGCGGGCCGGTGCTGGAGGTCGGGGCGGGCACCGGGCGGGTCACGGCCTTCCTGGCGCGGCGCGGGGTGGACGTGACCGGCCTGGAGCCCAGCGGCCGCATGATCGGGCGCGGCCTGGAGCGGGCCGCCAGGGACGGCCTGAACCTGCACTTTCAGCAGGGCGACGCCCGCACCTTCCGGCTGGACACGAAATTCGCGCTGGCCATCGCGCCCTTCAATGCGCTGATGCACCTGTACACGCCCAATGAACAGCTCCAGGCGCTGGAGAACATCCACGCGCACCTGCGGCCCGGCGCCGGCTTCGTCTTCGACCTGTACGTGCCGCGCTTCGGCAAACCCAACACTGTGCGCCACGAGGGCGAGACCTTCCACGGGCCGGACGGCTCACGCACCGATGTCACCCTGGTGCAGCGCCACGACCGGGTGCGCCAGCACATCACCACCGAGTACACGGTGGACACCGCCGCGCCGGACGGGACGCTCAGGCGCCGCTTCTACACCCTGACCCAGCGCTACTACACCCGCTACGAGGTCGAGTGGCTGCTGCGCTTCGCCGGCTTCGAGTCGCCGCGCGTGACCGGCTCGTTCCAGGGCGGCCCGCTGGAACGGGGCAGCGACGTGATGGTGTTCCAGACGCGGGCGCTGTAAAAGAGGGGCGGTAGCGGGGGGAGCCGCGTCCCGGAATGACCGGCTCTGGCGCCCGGCACTTCCTATAACTCGTACCCTTCGTGACCCACATCCGAGTTCCCGCCTCCTCCCAGGCGCACACTCCTCTTCATGAGCACCCCCTCTCCCCTACCGCTGTCCGTTCTCGATCTGGTGCCCGTGCCCCGTGGCTCGAACGCGGCGGCGGGCGTGCAGGGGGCCCTGCGGCTGGCGCAGGAGGCCGAGGCGCTGGGCTATGAGCGCTACTGGGTGGCCGAACACCACGGCATGGGCGCGCTGGCGGGCTCGGTGCCGCTGGCGGTGCTGGCGGCGGCCTCGCAGGTCACCTCGCGCATCCGCCTGGGCTCGGGCGGGGTCATGCTGCCCAACCACTCGCCGCTCTCGGTGGCCGAGGGCTACCGCCTGCTGGGCGCGCTGGCACCGGGCCGGGTCGATCTGGGGCTGGGCCGCGCGCCGGGCACCGACGGCCGCACGGCGCGGGCCCTGCGCGGCGCTTCCGGGATGATGGAAGAACCCTTCGAGCGGCAGCTCAGTGACCTGATCGCCTTCGGCACGGGGGAGTTTCCGGCCAGACACCCCTTCGCGGGCGTGCTGGCCGCCCCGGCGGGCGAGGGCCTGTTCCCGCCGCTGTGGATTCTCAGCAGCAGCGGCTATGGGGCGCGCGTGGCGGCCCAGGCCGGCGCGGGGCTGGCTTTCGCGTGGCACATCAACCCCGATACCGACCTGGCAAGGCGTGCGGCAGAGGTGTACCGCGCCGAATTCGAGCCGTCGGGCAGTCTCGCGCAGGCGCGGGTGATGGTCGCCGCCAGCGTCGTCTGTGCCCCCAGCACGGCCGAGGCCGAGGAGCTGAGCCTGCCCCTGGGCCTGATGTTCCTGCGCCTGACGCGGGGCGAGTCTGCCCCCTTCCCCACCGTCGAGGAGGCGAAAGCCTACCCGTACACGCCACAGGAGCGGGCCCTGGCCGACGGGATGCGCCGCCGGGCGATCATCGGTGATCCGCAGACGGTGGCGGCCCGCCTGCACGCCCTGGCCCGCGACACGGCGGCGGACGAGCTGATCCTGACGAGCATCCTCCCCGATCCGGAGCTGCGGCGCCGCTCGTACCAGCTGGTGATGGACGCGGTGCGGGCGCTGGAGAGCAAGGAGTTAGCGGGGGTGGGGTGAGGGACAGCAGCATTGCCGCCCAGATAGCATGTCCGCCAGCTTGGCCTGTTCCACTTCCCGACCCTCCTCCACATGAATGGAGGGCAAGGGAAGCCGAAGCGCCCCACCCTGCCCCTTTACCGAAAGCCATCGTGCGCGAAGCGCGCGGGCAACAACGCTGCACCGCAGGTGGCAAGTCTGCATCCCTCGCCAACGAATCCGCCCGGCAAGGCCAGTGGGGATCCCTGGCGACCACATGCCGAGCGCAGCGCTTCGCTCCCCCTGCCCCTCTGGGGTAGGGGGCTGGGGGGTGGGGCAGCCCGCCGCCGGCGCCCACCTTTTCACGCGCCCTTCCCCGAGCACACACGTGAAACCGCACGGTGGCTGTGCACATCAGCCGTCCTCAGGTCTGGTGCCCCTGGTGGACGAAGGAACTCGTCTACAGCTTCAGCCGAACTCCGCCCGCTTCGGCTCGGGCAGACGCGTGGCGATCACGGCGCTGGGGATCAGCAGGGCCAGGGCGGCCAGCGCGGCAGTGGTCGGGGAAGTCGCGTCGGCCAGGGCGCCCACCAGGAACACCAGCAAACCCGCGAAACCCCACGAGAAGCCCATCATGATCGAACTGGCCACCGCGACGTGCCCCGGCGCGTATTCCTGGGCCGTGACCACGCCCACCGGGATGCTGGCGTTCACGGCGGCGCCGACCAGGAAAGTCAGCGGGTAGAACCACCAGTCGCCCGGACTGCTCAGGATCAGCGCGGCGAAGAAGGGGATGGTGCTCAGGATGGCGCCGCGCAGCACGGGCGTGCGGCCGTAGCGGTCGCTCAGGCGGCCCCCGACGATCCCGCCGACGGCGCTGGCGACCGCGAACACCGCCAGGGTGATGCCGACCTCGCGCGCCCCGTAGCCCCGGCCCAGCAGGATGAAGGGCAGCATGGCGTTGTAGCCCATGGAGGCGAGGCTCCGCAATACCGCCATGCCCCACAGCCACACCAGCGGCCCCCGGAAGATGCCCACGTACTCGGCCAGCCCCACGCGCCGGGCCTTCTGGGTGCCGGGCGGCGTGACGGCGAAGGTCAGGGCGGCCACCGCCACGCCGATCAGGGCGAACCAGGGCAGGTGCGTGAGGCCCACCCCCGCGAACACCGGCCCCAGCGCCATGCCGCCCGTACCGCCCGCGCTGAAGAGGCTGGCCCACAGGCCGCGCCGGGAGGGCGGACTGTGCTGCGCCACATACGCCGCGCCGGCCGGGTGGAAGAACCCGCTGCCGAAGCCCGCCACCGCGACCAGCAGCACCAGGGCGCCGAACCAGGGCACGAAGCCCATCAGGGTCAGGCCCAGGCCGGTCATGAGCGGCCCCAGTGCGGCGGCGTAGCGCCGATCCAGCCGCTCGCCGATGATCCCCAGCAGGGGCTGCAAGACCGAACTGGTCAGCGAATAGACCGAGGCCAGCAGGGTCACGGCGGCGATGCTCACGCCGTATTTGCTCTGCAGCGCGGGGGTCAGGGGGGTGAGCATGGCGCCGTAGGCGTCGTTGATGAAGTGGCCGGCGGTGACCGCCAGCGCGATGGCCGTGGCATGACGGGCGGCGCTCTGGCTGGCTGCCGCGCTGAGGGGGGCCTGCATCCGCTCACGCTACCGTATCTGCCCCCAGGAAGGGCGGATTCCGGCCCGGTGGGGCGGACGAATCCGCCAATCGGCAGCCAATGGACAGCCAGGCGGCGGTGGACGATCCAGCCTCTGTCCGCTGCGACTCCTGAACCCCTGCCCCTCCCACTCCGGCCGCCCCCACTGGGGGTGTACAGAAAGGGGCCAGACCCTGCACAGGGCCAGCATTGAGTACCATGAGGACATGGCGTCATCGTTCCGTTCCGTGGTTTCGTCCTTGCTGCCCAGTGAGGAGCGGCTGCTGTCGCGCCTGCGTGAACTGAGCGAAAAAGACCTCCAGAGCATCGTGGACTATTTCAGCGTGTCCATGCGCGAATTCGATGTGGTGATCGGCCTCCCGGGCGCGCGCGAGCTGGCGCAGGCCCTGGCGGAACTGCGCGGCACGCCGCTGATCCTGGCCTCCCGCGACGAGGCTTCCGGCTGGTGGGTCATGGACGCCGACCCCGCCGAACTGACCCAGAAGGCCGTGATCGTCACGGATCACTTCACCGATGGCCTGCCTGAGCTGGAAATCGTGGTGCAGGCGTCCAAACTCGGGTATCTGGTCGAGGCCGTGGCCTGCGCCATCGAGCGGACCAACGACCGGGGCCGCTCGCGCCTGGAACTGCAGGGGCTGGAAGTGAACGCCGCCGTGCAGATCGCGGATACCCCTAGGGGCCTGGTCATGGAACGGCGCTTTCCGCAGAGCTGAGCGGTCGGTGTTTATCTGGCGCTGCGGGCATACTCCCGCAGGGCGCGCTCCTCGGCGGGAATGCGGATCAGCAGCAGCAGTCCAGCGTTCAGCAGCGTGAAGGCCAGCGCCGTTCGCCACGCGCCCACCGCCAGCGGCGCGGCGGCCAGTTCCAGCGCCACCACCGCGTAGTTCGGATGCTTGAGGTAGCGGAACGGCCCACCAGTCACGCGGTCTCCGCCCGGCACGATCAGGATGCGGGTGTTCCAGTACCGTCCCAGCGTGCCCATCACCCAGTACCGCAGCGGCTGGGCGAGGACGAACAGCGCCAGTGCGGCGAGGTTGGCCGGTCTGGGAGAGCGCCGGCCCTCCAGCAGCGTAGAAACCATCCAGGCCGGGTGCAGCACGAAGAACAGCGGGTAGTGCTCCTGGCCGTATTCCACCGCGCCGTGCCCGCGTGCCCAACGTTCGTTGGCGCGGGCCAGCCGCAGCTCCAGCAGCCGCTGCAACGTCAGGAAGGCCAGCAGGAACGGGGCGAGGGTGCGGGAAGACATAGGGAGAGCTTACGAGGAGATGACGTTGAAGGAGAGATGACTCCCGGGCAATCCACCGTTGAGCGCGACGTGTACGATTTTAGCTTCCACAACGCCGTCCAACCTGTTGAGTCCTAGGAAGCCGTAGCCCTGCGCCGTGCGTGCCAGCAGCCGGACATGGTCAGGCGTGGCCTGCTGCTCGATCTCCTCCCAGCCCTGTGAGGCCAGGTGTGCGGCGAAGTCCACCAGCAGGACTTCGAGGTCGGTGGCCGTCCCCTCGCCCGGCACCAGGAGGGCGTTCTCGGAGCGCTCGGTGCCTCCGTTCCCGCCCTGGGGCTGCACCCTCCAGCCCATCGGCGCCGCCAGGGTCGGCATGGGGACGCGCTGGAAGTGGTCGAAGTGGGGCTGGCCCGGCTGGCCCGGCTGCCCCAGCCAGTGGCCCAATTCCTCGCGGCCGATGTCCTGCACGCGGAGTCCGAGCTGGCTCACGTCCCCGACCTGCCGGAGAGTCAAGCTCAGCGTGCGGGACGCTTCTGGATGGACACCCATCCACTGCTGATGCCCGGCCTCAACGAAGACCGGCTCGAACATCGTCCCGCTCTGCCAGCCCTGCTCTCCTAAAACCGACCGGTATACCCCCATGACCCCGGAAGCAGTGCCCGGCACGTCCAGCAGGACGTACCACTGCCGCAGGGGACGGGGCGTGGGCGGCTGCGCGCTTCCCGGATACACGAACGTCCAGCGGGTCGCCGTGCCCGTCGTGCTGCCCCAGATCCGCGTGCCGGCAAGCTCCGGCAGGGTCAGCGGCAGGTCGTCCGGCAGCGCGTCGGGCAAAACCTGCACGCCCACGTCGTCTCCACCCTCGCCCAGCAGGCGGCGCAGGAACTCGGGGTGGAGCTGGATGGTGGTTGCCATAGGCCAGTGTGCCTCAGCCCTGGCGCCGATGATGGTCGATCTTCCCTATCCCCTCAGCAGTTCGTCGGCGGCGGCCTCGGCGTCCAGTTCGCCGCTCGCCACGCGGGCGTACAGCCCCGTGCTGACCTCCCGGGCGCGGCGCTGCAGGCGTTCCTGCACCAGCGAGCGAACCTCGAACTCGGCGCGGGCCTCGCGGCGCTCCTGCAGGCCCGCCTCGCCCAGGTGGGCGCGATGCTGCTCGACGGCGGCGATCAGCGCGTCCACGCCCTCGCCCGTGGAAGCCACGGTCTTGCGGATGGGCGCGAACCAGGTGTGCTCGTCGTGGGCCCCCAGGCCCTGCGCGGCCATCAGCTCGCGCACGGTGCGGTCGGCGGCGGGCAGGTCGGCCTTGTTGACGGCGATCACGTCGGCGATCTCCATGATGCCGGCCTTGAAGGCCTGCACGCCGTCGCCGCCGGCCGGGGTGAGCACCAGCAGGGTGTGGTCGCAGGCGGCGGCCACGTCCACCTCGGACTGGCCCACGCCGACCGTTTCGAGGATCACCCAGTCGAAGCCTGCGTCCTCCTGGCCGGCCCCCTCCAGCAGCGCCAGCACACCCATGGTGCGGGCCGAGAGACCGCCCAGCGCACCCCGGCTGGCGAGCGAGCGCACGAACACCCCGGAGTCGGCGTGATGGCGCAGCATCCGGATGCGGTCGCCCAGGATGGCGCCGCCCGAGTAAGGCGAACTGGGATCGACCGCCAGCACCGCGACCCGCTGCCCACGCGCCCGGAGCCGGGCGATCAGGGCGTCCACCAGGGTGCTCTTGCCGCTGCCGGGGCTGCCGGTCACGCCCAGCACCACGGCGCGCCCGGCCCCCCGGTTCAGGGTCATGGCACGCGCGGCGCGCAGCAGCGGCCGGGCGGCGTCCAGCCCCGCCTCCGCCAGAGTGACGGCGCGGGCCAGGGCGCGCAGGTCGCCGGCGCGGTAGCGGGCTTCCAGCGAGGCCGGCTGGGTCATGGGTTCACCTGGGTCACGGGTTCACCGCAGTCACGGGGCCTGCCCCAGCACGTCGTCGGCCTCGGTGGCTTCCAGCAGGTTTTCCAGGTGGGCATCGTCGTTGAAGCCCAGCAGGGTGCCGCTCTGCTCGCCCAGCAGCACGCGGGTGATGGACGTGTTGGTGACGCTCAGGCGCGACCAGGCGTTGGCGGGCACGCCGCCCAGCGCCAGCCCCACCGCGACCCGCACCACGCCGCCGTGCGTGAACACCAGCACCCGCCCCCCCGGATGCCGGGCGCGCAGGGCGTGGAAGGCGGCGCCGCAGCGGGCGTACAGGTCTTCCATGCTCTCGCCGCCGGGGCGCCGGGTGGCCCAGGGATCGGTCTGCAGGGCCTGGAGGTAGTCCGCGTGGCGGGCCCGGATGTCCGCGATCACCAGCCCGGAGAGCGCCCCCACGTCGATCTCGCGCAGGCCGGGGTCGAGCTGCACGGTCGGGGCGCCGGCCAGCCGCTCGGCCACGGTGGCGGCCGTGTGCGAGGCGCGCCTGAGGTCGCTGGAATACACGGCCGCGAAGCTCTGGCCGGTCAGGCGCTCGGCCAGCGTGGCGGCCTGCAGCACGCCGATGTGGCTCAGCGGCACGTCGGCCTGCCCCTGGTAGCGGCCGTCGGCGTTCCAGGTGCTCTCGCCGTGGCGCACCACCCAGAACTCGGTGGCGCTGGCGCGGTCGGGGGCCGTGAAGCCGGTCGGAGCCAGGCGGGGATACGGCCGCTGCGTCAAGACGGCACTCCGCTGAAGGCCACGCCGCGGCCCGGCACCATCCGCCCGATCACCCAGGGCTGTTCGCCGGCTGCGCGCAGGGCGTCCAGCGCCGCGTCCGCCTGGGCCTCCGGCACGATGAACAGGAAGCCCACGCCCATGTTCAGGGCGCGGAAGGCTTCCCCGCGCGGCACCTGGGCGCGCTCCACGATCAGCTCGAAGAGCTGCGGCACCGTCCAGGACGTGGTATCGATCTCCATGCCGATCCCGGCCGGGAACACGCGGGGCGGGTTGTCGACCAGCCCACCGCCCGTGATGTGGGCCATACCGCGCACGTCCAGGCCCGCCTTCTCCAGGGCATCGAAGGCGCTCAGGTAGGCGCGGTGGGGCACCGGCAGCACTTCGGCCAGGGTCTGCCCGTGCAGGTCGGCGCGGGGCGCGTGCCAGTCCAGGTCGTCCAGCGCGAGGCGGGCCAGCGAGAAGCCGTTGGTGTGCAGGCCCGTGCTCGGCAGGGCGATCACGGTGTCCCCCGCCCCGATGCGCGTCCCGTCGATCAGCTTCGGACGGTCGAGCACCCCGACGACCGTGCCCACGATGTCCAGCTCGCCCTCCACGTACACGCCGGGCATCTCGGCGGTCTCGCCGCCCAGCAGGGCCACGCCCAGCGCCTCGCAGGCCCCCGCCGCGCCGGTCACGACCTCGGCCACGATCTCGGGGCGCAGGCGGCCCATCGCCACGTAGTCGAGGAAGAACAGCGGGCGGGCGCCCTGCACCAGAATGTCGTTCACGCAGTGGTTCACGATATCGGCGCCCAGGCCCCCGTGCTGGCCGAGGCGCACCGCCACCTTCGTCTTGGTGCCCACGCCGTCGGTACTGGCGACCAGCACCGGGTCGCTCAGGTGCCCGAAGGCGGCGCGGAACAGGCCGCCAAACCCGCCGAGGCCGCCCAGCACGTCCGGCGTGTGGGTGCGGGCCACGGCCGCCTTCATGAGTTCCACGGCGCGGTGTCCGGCCTCGATGTTCACGCCCGCCCGTTCGTATGCCGACCCTGTGGCGGCTGCCTTGCTGTCCGTCATGACCCTCCCACCCGGCGCCGCGGGCCTGGGCCCCGACGAGTTCAGGAGGCAGTTTACCCGACCGGCGGCTCGGAATTCCCCGGGGTGGTCTGGCCGGACGCGGAAGCCGGGGCCGCGCCAGCCCGGCGCCGGGCCAGCCACCAGCGCGACCCGGCCACCAGCGCCACGGCCACCGAGAGCAGCCCCAGGCCCCACACCATGCGCTGGCTGTTGCCGCTCAGCCACACCACCAGCGCCGTGACCGGCAGCGCGCCCAGCGCGGTCGCCAGCATGAAGGGCCGGAAGCCCATTCGGGCCGCTCCCGCCACCAGGTTCATCACGTCCGACGACAGGACGGGCATCAGGCGGATCATGACCACGCCCTGCACGCCGTACCTCGCCGCGAAGGCGTGGGCTTTGAGCCGGGCGGTCTCGCCGGCCAGCAGGCGCACCAGCGCGTCTCCCACATACCGGCCCAGACCGTACCCCGCCGCCGCCCCCAGCAGCGTGCCGATGTACACGATAAAAAAGCCCTCGACGGGGCCGTAGGCGCGGGCGGTCACCGCGATCATGACCAGCGCGGGCAGCACCGGCAGCACCGCCTGCAGCACGAAGCCCGCGATCAGGGCCAGCGGCCCGGCCCAGCCCAGCGAGTCCACGAAGGCGTGCGTGACCGCCCTGTCGGTGGAGGTCAGGGCCGCGTAGCCGCGCGCCAGGAACACCCGCACATCGGGCAGCGCCAGGGTGCCCAGCAGCAGCAGCGCGGCGCCCCCCAGCACCAGCCAGCGCAGGTACCGGGGAGAGGAGGTCGTGGCGGTCGTCATCCGCCCCAGTCTAGGGACGCCCGAGATGAGTTGCGCCTGCCCAAAGGTTGAGCATCCGGCGGGGCAGGATCAGCCCGTCATCAGCTCCCTGGCGGCCCGGCCCAGATCAGGGCTGCCCGCCAGACTGGTGCCCACCAGCACGGCGTCGGCCAGTTCCCGGATGCTGGCGATGTCGGCGGGGGTGCGGTAGCCGCTCTCGGCCACCAGCAGGCCGGTGAACCCCTGCTCGCGGGCGCGGCGGATCAGGCGGGGGCTGACCTGCAGATCGGTGTGCAGGGTGGTGAGGTCGCGGTTGTTCACGCCGATGATGCGGGCGCCGGCCTCCAGCGCGGTGTCCAGCTCGCGTTCGTCGTGCACCTCGACCAGCGCGTCCAGCCCGAGGTGGTGGGCCAGTTGCAGATACTCGCCGGTCGCTCCGTGCAGCACGCTGACCATCAGCAGGGCGGCGCTGGCCCCCCAGTCGGCGGCCTCGCGCAGCATGGCGGGGTGGATCACGAAGTCCTTGCGCAGCACCGGCAGCGTCACCCCGGCCACCACGTCCCGCAGCGCCTGGGGACTGCCGCCGAAGTGGCGCGGCTCGGTCAGGCAGCTGATGGCCGCCGCGCCGCCCGCCTGGTACGCCTGCGCCGCCTGGGCCGGGTCGAGGGGGGCGATGGCCCCCTGGCTGGGGCTGGCGCGCTTGACCTCGGCGATCAGAACCAGGCCCGGCTGGGCGAGGGCCGATTCGAAGCGGCGAGCCTTGGGGCGGGGCGGGCCGACCTCCGGATCGGCGTGCAGGTAGTCGGCGGCCCGCTCGGCGACGATGCGGCCCAGCACACCGGGGACGCTCTCCAGGGTCAGGGTCGGCGGGGGGGTCATGCCGAGGAGTATACGTGGGGGCCGTCGGAGAGCGGACTGACGTTCCAGACGGTTGGAAGCCGTGCCGCCGGCGCCCACGCCCGCCCCGCCCCCGGCCGATGCGCTAGCCTGAGCTTCATGAGTCTCGCCCCAGGCACCGGCCCCGTCCAGATCACCCAGGAGCAGCTTCAGGCGCGCATCGTTGAGCTCGCCGCGAAGATCCGCGACGACTACCGGGGCCGCGAGCCCCACCTGATCTGCGTCCTGAACGGCGCGTTCATGTTCCACGCCGACCTGGTGCGCGCGCTGGGCGTGCCCTGCACCATCGACTTCCTGCAGGCCAGCTCCTACGGCGACGCCAAGCAGAGCAGCGGCGAGGTGCGGCTGGTCAAGGATCTGCAGTTCCCGCTTTCGGATCGCCACGTCATCCTGGTCGAGGACATCGTGGACACCGGCATCACCATGAACTACCTGCTGCACTATCTGGAGGGCCGTGGCCCGGCCTCCCTGAAAGTCGCCGCGCTGCTCAGCAAACCCAGCCGCCGCAAGGTCGAGGTGCCCGTGGAGTACCTGGGCTTCACGATCCCCGACGCCTTCGTGTACGGCTACGGCCTCGACCGCTCGCAGTACGACCGCAACCTGCCGTTCATCACGAGCCAGGACTGAACAGGGCGCGGAGGGCTGAAGGCAGATGGCAGATGGCCTAAAGATCCTGAGCCATCTGCCATCTGCCTTGGGCCATCTGCATCTCAGGGCAGTTCCACCGTCGTCAGCAGCGCGAAGTGGTCGCTGATCTTGGGCTCGTCCTGGCGGACGCGGTCGCCCGTGTGGCTCAGGCCGGGGGCATAGAAGAAGTAGTCGATGGTGCGGTCGGGCCGTCCCACCGCCGGATCGTTCGGGAAGTGGGTGAACATCCGGGAGTCGCCCGAGTCGATCTGGGACGGGCTGGGAAACGAGGCGTATCTCGCCATCAGCGGGGCGAGTTCGGTATCCGGGTTGAAATAGGCCCGCTCGCGCGCCCGCAGGCGGTCGTAGGCGCCGCGCGTGCCCAGCAGGTTGAAGTCGCCGCCCATGACCCAGGGGGCCGGGGTCTTGTCCAGCACCTCCTGCACGGCGGCCACCTGCCGCCGCATGGTGTCGCAGCCCTGGGCGAAGGCGTCCAGGTGGGTCTGCAGGACGCTCAGGGGTTCGCCGCCCTGCACGCTCAGGGTCACGCCCAGCACCGCCCGCTTGAAGTTGAAGGCCACCGTGACCGGGTCGCCGCAGATGCGCGGCAGCTGGGAGCGCGTGGCCGATTCGATCCTGGTTCTGCTCAGGGTACTCAGGCTCAGGCCCACCTTGCCCATGATCTTCGGGTGCGGCACGAAGGCGGCGCGGTGATAGTAGGTGGTGGCCGTGCAGGGATAGGCGCCGCCCAGTTTCGCCCCGATGAGCTGGAGCTGATCCTGATAGTCGGTGCGCCTGCTGTCGCGGTCGACCTCCTGCAGCATCACCACGTCGGCGTTCTCGGCCCGGATCACGGCCACGACCTCGTCCAGCGTGCGGGCGATGGACTGGGGGCTGGGGCGGGTGTCGGGGCCGTCGCCGGCCAGGGTGTCGTAGAAGAACACGGAGCCGCGCCCGGCGAGGTACTGCACGTTCCAGCTCATCACCCGCACGTCCTGCCCGGCTTTCAGGGCCGGCGTGCTGGCGGGGCAGGTCACGTCGGCCGCCTGCACGGCCCTGGGGTGGTCGGTCAGGGCGTAGACCAGGCCGGTCAGCGCCAGCACGAGGATCAGCAGGCCCAGCAGCACTCGCAGGGGCCAGCGCGTCCGGCGTGGAGTGAGTCTCATATGAAGGCAGTCTAAAGGGTGGGCGCCGCTGGCCGTGCTGCCCCCAGGCGGAGCCCCGGCAAGGTGGCGGATGCATCCTCCGCACCTCATCCGCTAAACTGCCTCCATGATCCGCTCTGCGCTTTCAGGATGGGGACGACCCGGCTAGCCCACAGGGCCCGTCCGACCGTCCCCGGCTGTGTGCCGGGGCTTTTTCGTTGATGGACGATGGGTGATCGACCAGCTCCAGCATGGGCAAAAGCATCTGTCTCCATCATCTATCGACCATCCACCATCCTCCCAAGGAGCTTTCCATGACCCAGACCGACCCCACCAGCCCCATCAACATCCAGGAACCGCGCGCCGAGCGCTACAACCCGCACGCCATCGAGGGCAAGTGGCAGGAGGCCTGGGCCAAGTCCGGCCTGTACACCTTCGACGAGAACGCTCCCGGCGAGAAGTTCTACGCGCTGACCATGTTCCCTTACCCCAGCGGCAACCTGCACGTCGGGCACTGGTACGCCGTGGTCGCCCCCGACGCGCGGGCGCGCTGGATGCGGATGCGCGGCTTTAATGTGCTGTTCCCGATGGGCTTCGACGCCTTCGGGCTGCCGGCCGAGAACGCGGCCATCAAGAACCGGGCCGACCCGGCCAAGTGGACGTACAAGAACATCGAGTACATGGTCGGGCAGTTCGGGCGCATGGGCACCATGATCGACTGGAGCCGCCGCTTTGCCACCTCCGACCCCGAGTACTACCGCTGGAACCAGTGGTTCTTCATCCAGTTCTACAAGCGCGGCCTGGCCTACAAGAAGGGCGGGCTGGTGAACTGGTGCCCGAAAGACCAGACCGTGCTGGCCAACGAACAGGTCGTGAACGGCCACTGCGAGCGCTGCGGCACGGCCGTCGAGAAGCGCAACCTGAGCCAGTGGTACATGAAGATCACCGACTACGCCGACGAGCTGCTGGATTTCACGCACACCGACATGCCCGACAAGGTGCGGACGATGCAGGTCAACTGGATCGGCAAGTCGGTGGGGGCGGAGGTGACCTTCGACACGCCCGCCGGCCCGGAGACCGTCTTCACCACCCGCCCCGACACCCTGATGGGCGCGACCTTCCTGGTGCTGGCCCCCGAGCACGACAAGGTGGCGGCGCTGACCACCGACGAGCAGAGGGCCGGAGTGGACGCCTACGTGGCCGCCGCCGCCCGCAAGACCGACGTGGAGCGCCAGCAGGAGGGCGAGAAGACTGGCGTGTTCACCGGCAGCTTCGCCACCCACCCGATCTCCGGCCACCAGCTGCCGATCTGGATCGCGGACTACGTGCTGGTCACCTACGGCACGGGCTCGATCATGGCGGTGCCCTCGGGCGACCAGCGCGACCTGGACTTCGCCCGCGCCTTCGGGCTGGAGGTGGTCGAGACCGTGCGCCCCGAGGGCGGCGAGCCGATGGACACGGGCACGGTCACCGAGGGTTACACCGGCGACGGCCTGATCGTGAACGAGGGGCCGCTACAGGGCATGAAGGGCGGCAAGGCGCACATCGGGCCGGTCATCGAGACGCTGCAGGGGCTGGGCATCGCCAGGGCCCGAACCACCTACCGCCTGCGCGACTGGCTGTTCGCCCGCCAGCGCTACTGGGGCACGCCGATTCCCTTCGTGTACTGCCCGGAGCACGGCGCGCAGCCGGTGCCCGAGGATCAGCTGCCCGTGCGGCTGCCCGAGAACGTGGAATTCACGCCCACCGGCCAGAGCCCCCTGAAACTGGACACGGAATGGGTGAAAACGACCTGCCCGGTCTGTGGCGGCCCGGCCGAGCGCGACACCGACACCATGGACACCTTCGTGGACTCGAGCTGGTACATGTACCGCTTCCTGTCGCCGGACTACCACCAGGGGCCGTTCGACCCCAGCAAGGCGGGGCTGCTGCCCGTCGACCTGTACACCGGCGGCATCGAGCACGCCATCCTGCACCTGCTGTACTCGCGCTTCTGGATCAAGGTCATGCGCGACATGGGCCTGACCCAGCAGCACGAGCCCTTCGCCCGGCTGCGCAACCAGGGCATGATCCTGGGCGAGGACGGCGAGAAGATGAGCAAGTCGCGCGGCAACGTCGTCGATCCCGACGGTCTGGTGCGCGAGTACGGCGCGGACACCGTGCGGACGTATTTGATGTTCATCGCGCCCTGGGAACTGGGCGGCCCCTGGGATCCGCAGGGCATCAACGGCCCCGCCAAGTGGCTGAGCCGCGTCTGGAACCTGTACTTCGGGGACGCCGCCGGCCCCGCCGAGACGGTCAGCGAGGCCGAGCTGCGCTACGCCGTGCATTCCACGCTGAAGAAGGTGAACGGCGACTTCGAGAGATTGAGCTTCAACACCATCGTCGCCGCGCTGATGGAGCTGACGAACACGCTGGTCAAGGCCCGGCGTGCCCCGGTGGCCGGCACGCCCGCCTGGGACGAGGCGCTGGACATCTTCAACCGCCTGCTGGCCCCGGTCGTGCCGCACATCGCGGAGGAGATCTGGACGGGGCGGGGCGGCGAGGGCAGCGTTCACACGCAGTCCTGGCCCGCCGTGGACGAGGCCGCCGCCACCCGCGACACCGTAAAAATCGGCGTGCAGGTGGGCGGCAAGGTACGCGGCGAGGTCAGCATTTCCAAGACCGCCACGCAGGACGAAGCGATGGCCGCCGCCCGCGCCAACCCGGACGTGTCCCGCTTCCTGGAGGGCAAGGAGACCGTGAAGGAGATCTACGTGCCGGGGCGGATCATCAACATCGTCGTGAAGGGCTGAGCCAGGTCACAGAGACGCGCCCGAGTCGAAAGTGACTCGGGCGCGTCCCTAATAGCTGTCGATTCAGGACTCGGCGCCCAGGCCGGCGTCCTCCCCCCCACCCGTTCCATACAGCATGGGCAGCAGCACGAGCGGCAGGGCGATGGCGGCCAGGGCGAGGAGGAGTTCCATGCCCGCAGTGTGCCAGGGGGGCCATGATCGGGGGATGATCCGGGGTTTATGCGCCCTGGAGCGGAGATTGAGCGGAACCACAGCTTTCGGGGGCATGGACGCCCCCACAGGCCGGCCAGACCTCAGCGCTGCGCGCCCCAGAAGGCGTCCAGCGCCGCTTTCACCTCGGCCGGCTTCTCGAAGTGGGGCAGGCCGTCGGTCTCGGCGATCCGCACGGCCTGGACGCCGGGCTGGGCCGTGAAGAGGTTCAGACGGTCGAAGCCCACGAAGGCGTCTTTGTCGTACAGCACCAGGGTAGGCACCTTGAGTTTGGAATACAGCTCGCCGTAGGCGTCGGGCGTGAACAGGCCGCCACCGATGAAGTACAGCGGCGCGTATTTGGCCCCCGGCTGGCGCGCCGTGTCGTAACCGTAGTCCACCAGCCCCTGATCGACCGGCCCCCGGAAGGAGCGGTCGAGGAAGGACTCGATGACCGGGCGCAGCCGCAGGGTAGCGTACAGCGGCGAGCCCACGGCGCTCAGGGTGCGGTACAGGCGGGTGCCGCCGTCCTGGGCGCTGGCCGTCTGGGTACCGGCGCGCGGCGCCCCCAGGCCGCTGGGGCTGATCAGCGCCAGGGAGCGGATACGGGGCTCAGCGAGCGCGGCGCGGGCGGCGAACTCACTGCCCAGGCTGAGCGAGACCACGTCCACATCGGTACCGATCTGGGCGACCAGGGCCGTGAGCGCCGTGGTCATCAACTCGGGGGTGTAACGGATGTCGGGGCGATCACTGCTGCCGAAGCCCGGCCATTCCAGGGCGTAGACCGGCCGGGTGCCGGCGTAGGCGTCCCACAGCGGCTTCATCTCGTAGGCGCTGGCGGCGGCGTTCACCGAGGAGGTCAGGATCAGGGGCCGCCCGGCGCCACGCGGGTCGGCGTACACACCCACGGTGCCGAAGCCGCTCAGGGGCAGGGCGCGGCGCTCGCCGGTCAGCGCGGGACGCAGGCTGGCGCTCAGGTTGGCGCCGGGGCCGGTCAGGGCCGGGCCACAGGCCGCCAGGGTCAGGGTCAGCAGGCTGAGGAGGATCACGGCTCTGTGTCGGGGCAACATGCCCTGACCTTGACCTGCCCTCCGGCCGGCGTCTGTCCGATGGCGCACGATCTGTGGCAGAAGCGACATTTGGACTCCCCGGCTGTTCGGGGGTCAGCGTCAGTCGGGCGGGCGGGGGCACCCCCCCGCAGGCTGGCCGCGGCGGGGGAGTCAGAGCGCTGCAAGGCCCGGGCCTCTAGAGTGGAGGCAATGGAGTGGCCCGGACAGGATCACCAGCTTCAGCGGCCGGAGAGCGGGCCGCTTTTCCAGCGCGCCCCTGCCCGGACGCACGCGGCGGCGCGGCGATGAGCGGCGAGCCTCCGATCTCCCTGCGCCCGGCCTCGCGGCTCTCCGAACTGCGGGCCATCGAGGACACGCTGGCCCAGCGGCAGGATGCACCGGCCGCTGAACTGGCCCTGCTGCACCGCGACGCGGTCTACACCGCGCTCGATCTGGGCGACCTTGCCGCCGCCATGACCCACGCCCTGCGCTGTCTGGAACTCGCCCGCGCCTGCGCCGACGGGCCGCTGGAGGTCAAGGCGCGCGTGGCCCTGGCGCTGGTGCAGGCCGAGACCTACGACGATCTGGGCGCCGACAGGCAGTTCCGCATCGCCGACCGCCTGGCGCGTGAGCACGGCGACGACCGGGGGGTGGCGCTGGTCGCGGTGAACGCCTCTCACTACCACCTCGAACGCGGGCAGCACAGCGCGGCCATCTCCCTGCTGACCCGGCTGCTGGCCTCCCGGCACGCCCGGGGGCTGGAGCTGCCCCAGTCTCGCCAGTTGCTGGAGAGCTTTCACATCAACTTCGTGGTGGGGGCCTCCGAGGCGCTGCTGGCCGACCGGCTGCGCGGCTCGCGGCGGGAGGCGGTGACGGGCCAGCTGGAGACGTCCGTGGCCCTCCTGCGCCAGCTGGACGCCGACCGGGAGGAAGGGCCGCTGGAGGCGTCGCTGGTGCTGGACGCGCTCACCCGCCACGCCCTGTGGCGCGGCGACCGCGACGAGGCGCGGCACCTGGCCGACGAACACGTCCGGCTCGCGGAGCAGGCCGAGAGCCCGCTGCTGTACGGCCGGGCGCTGCTGGATCGCAGCCGGGTCTGGGCCTCCACGGGCGACTGGCCGGCCGCCATCGGCGACGCGCTGCGGGCGGTGGAGCACTTCGGCGGAGCGGGGGACGACCTCTGGGAAGGCCGCGCCCGTGAAGCGCTGGCCGGGGCCTACGCCAGCGCCGGTCTGTACCGGGAAGCCTTCGAGACCCAGCAGGACGTGACCCGCAGCCAGGAACGCCTGTACCGCGCCTACCACCAGCAGCGCGCCCTGGTCGGCCAGATCGAGCAGCAGGCCCGCGAGGCCGAGGTGCGCGCCCAGGCCCTGGCCGAGGCCGCCCTGCGCGATCCCCTGACCGGCGGCCCGAACCGCACCCGCGCCATGCAGATGCTCGACGACCTGCACGGGCGCGCACTGCAGGGCTTTCCCAGCGCCATCGCCCTGGTGGATCTCGACCATTTCAAGCATGTGAACGACACCTACGGCCATCTGGTGGGCGACGCCGTGCTGATCCAGGCCACCCGCCTGCTGACCCGGGAGCTGCGTGACCAGGATCTGCTGGCCCGGCTGGGCGGCGAGGAATTCCTGGTGCTCATGACCGATGTCGGGGTGGAGGTCGCGGCCACCGTGTGCGAACGGCTGCGCGCCGCCCTGCAGGGCGCCAACTGGGACTCCATCGCCCCGGGCCTGCGAACCTCCGGTAGTTTCGGGGTGGCGCTGCTCGACGGGCGCCTGGACACCGTCGCGGTCTTGCAGGCCGCAGACAACGCCTTGTACGCCGCCAAGGCCGCCGGCCGCAACGCCGTGCAGGTGGCCCCGTCGCGGCCCCGCCAGGGCCTGAGGCCGTAGCGCCGGGCGCCCGGTTCCTCACCTCACCGCCCCCCGCCTCCTTGCCCACAGCCAGCAGGGCATCTCCTCCCCGCCCATCCCGTACACTGTCAGGGTTGCCCCGCCGGGGGCCAGAGCTGCGAACGAGCACTCCGGCGGCGAGCGGGTAGAGGAGCCAAGGATCATGGGATTAGCCATCGGAATTGTCGGGTTGCCGAACGTCGGGAAGAGCACGCTGTTCAACGCCATCACACGCGCGGGGGCGCTGGCCGCCAACTACCCCTTCGCCACCATCGAGCCGAACGTCGGCCGGGTCATGGTGCCCGACGAGCGGCTGGGCGCGCTGAGCCAGGTCTTCACCAAGGGCGAGCGCGTGCCGCCGATCATCCCCACCTTCGTGGAGTTCGTGGACATTGCCGGGCTGGTGAGGGGCGCCTCGCAGGGCGAGGGCCTGGGCAACCAGTTCCTGGCCAACATCCGCGAGGTCGACGCGATCGCCCACGTGGTGCGCTGCTTCGAGGACGGCAACGTGATCCACGTCGCCAACCGGGTCGATCCGCTGGACGACATCGAGACCATCAACACCGAACTGATCCTGGCCGACCTGTCGGGGCTGGAAAAGCGCGTGCAGAACCTGCAGAAGAAGGCCAAGGGCGGCGACCGCGAGGCCAGGGAGCAGCTGGCCGTGGGCGAGCAGATCCTCAAGGTGCTGGGCGAAGGCAAGCCCGCGCGCGCCGGAACCTACGAGGGCGCGGTGCCCAGGGAATTCGGCCTGATCACGACCAAGCCCGTGATCTACGTGGCGAACGTCGGTGAAGACCACCTCACCGAGGACAACGACCACGTGCGCAGGGTGCGCGAGTTCGCCGCCGCCGAGGGCGCGCAGGTCGTAAAGATCAGCGCCCAGATCGAGGGCGAGCTGGCCGAGATGCCCGAGGACGAGGCCCGTGCCTTCCTGCACGACTTGGGCGTCGAGGAGAGCGGCCTGGATCAGCTCGTCAAGGTCGGCTACCAGACGCTGGGCCTGATCACCTTCATCACCTCCGGCGAGAAGGAGGTGCGCGCCTGGACGATCCACGACGGCGAGACCGCCCCCGAGGCCGCCGGCGAGATCCACTCCGACCTGCAGCGCGGCTTCATCCGGGCCGAGGTGATCGAGTGGAACAAGATGGTCGAGGCCGGCGGCTGGGCCGGGGCCAAGAGCAAGGGCTGGGTTCGCACGGAAGGCAAGGACTACGTGATGAAGGACGGCGACATCATGAACGTGCTGCACAACATGTAGAGAACGGTGTGCACTGGAGACGGCGTCGGGCCCCGGTTCCGGCGCCGTCTCTGTCTGGACGACGTGGGGGGTGGGGTCTGCGTCGGCCCTGCTCCCCTGTCCTCCCGACCGGCGTGAAGGATCTGCGTCCTGGGGAGGTTCTCCAGACCCCCTGATTTCCAGGCCATGGAACTCGCGCCCAGCGCGGTATCCTCTGCCCCATGCCCCCGTCCGACACCTCCCCCTCCTCCACGCTGGAGCGGCTGCGCGGCGGCCTGGTCGTGTCGTGTCAGGCCAATCCCGGCAGCCCTCTGCGCGACCCGTACATCATCAGCCGGCTGGCGCTGGCGGCCGAGGCCGGCGGAGCGCGGGGCCTGCGGATTCAGGGCTTCGGGGACGTGCAGGCGGTGCGCGCGGTCACGGCCCTGCCGATCATCGGGCTCACCAAGACCGACCGCGACGACACCGACGTGTACATCACGCCGACCAGCGCGGAAGCGGTGAACCTGGCCGAACTGGGCGCCGGAATCGTGGCGCTGGACGCGACCCGGCGGCCCCGGCCCGAGCCCCTGCCCGACATGATCGCGGCGGTTCACCGGGCCGGCGCACAGGTCATGGCGGATATCAGCACGCTGGACGAGGCGCTGACGGCGATGGAGGCCGGGGCGGACATCGTCGGCACCACCCTGAGCGGCTACACGCCCTACAGCCGGCAGCTCACAGGCCCCGACTGGGCGCTGCTGGCCGAGCTGCGGGCGGCGGGCCTGCCCTTCGTGGCCGAGGGGCGGATCAACTCGCCGGCCGAGGCCGCCCAGGCGCTGGGGCTGGGCGCCCACTTCGTGGTGGTGGGCAGCGCGATCACCCGCCCGGACGTGGTCACCGGCTGGTTCGCCCAGGCGCTACGGGGAGCCGCAGACCCGGCCTGAGCGACCTGCCGGCCTAGCGGCGCAGCGGCGCCATCCAGGCCAGGATCCAGCGCACCACCTGATCGCCCCGGGCGGCCACGATGTCCAGGTGCGAGGCGCCCGCCAGCGTGTGGGTGGTCAGGCGCGCGCGGGTGCCGGCGGCGTAGGCGCGGAAGCCGTCCTCCGTGACCACGCCGTGCTGCGCGGCGATGCCCAGGATGGGCGTGGTCACCTCGGCGGTATGCCAGACCCGCAGACGCTGCTCGAAGGGCGTGCCCCGGGTGTTCAGGCGGGCGGCCGCCAGGTCGAGCGGCAGGCGGTTGGGAAAGTACCACTCGCTGTAGTCGCTCAGCGGCGTCCAGAAGCGGCGCACGAAGTCCAGCGCGTCGGTCGGGGCGGCGGGATCGGCCTGCCAGCCCACCGGCCGGCTGCGATCCTGCGGCCCGATCAGCCAGTGGCTGTCCTGGCCGCCCAGGGCCAGCGCGGTGAAGCTGGGGGCCTCGATGGCGTTGGTCGGGCGCCCGGTCTGCAGGGTCAGGAACGGGAGCAGGGCGTAGCGGCGCTCCAGCTGCAGCAGTCCGGCCGCCAGATTGGTCGCCGGGAAGGGGGTGAGGCCGCCCGCCGGGGCCAGCGCGTCCGGGGCCAGGGCCGCCAGCCGGGCCTGCGCGGCGGCGCGGCTCGCCAGCGAGGGGCCGAAGACCAGCGAGTCCACATAGGGCCGCCCCGCGAGCCGGTTCAGTCCGGCCAGCGGCCCCAGCACGTTCAGGCCGCCCTGCTGGTACTGCTGGGGCGTCAGGGGGCGGTCGGCCAGCAGGCCCGGCACCCCGTCGAGCATGACCAGGCCGCGCACATCGGCGGCGCCCGGCTGGCCGGCGAAGTCGTAGGCCGCGTACAGGCCGCTCAGGCTTCCGCCCATCGAGTGGCCGCCCAGGAACACGTTGGGGGTCAGCGTCCGCGCCTCCTGCACCGCCACCCGCCAGTCGCGCAGGGCCACGTCCAGCCCCCAGTCCTGCATGAAGGCCACGCTGCCGGGGGGACGGGCCGGCAGCCCGCGCTGCACGATGCGGCTCAGGTCGGCCGGGGTGGCCCTCGCCAGTTCGGCCTGGGGCTCCAGCAGGTTGCTGCGGCGATCCACCGCCCACACCGCCACCGCCCCATCGAGGGCCACGATCTGCCGCGCCAGCCGGTCGAAACTGCCCGCACCGCCCAGGTAACCGGGCATCAGCAGCAGCACCGCGCGGGGCCGGGCCGGGCCGTAGCGGATGGTGATGCTGGCGTTCAGTTCACGCGGAGTGCCGGGAACGGTCAGCCCCGGCCGGACGACCCGCACGGCGCCGACCCGGTTCAGGGCCGCCTCGGGGACTGGAGTCGCGGCCGGGCGGGCGGCCGGCGTGCCCTGGGCCCCCGCCAGCGTCAGGGTCAGCAGGGCACAGGCGGCGGCTCGCCGGGGTATGGGCATGACCCCATGCTGCGCGGCCCCCGCCAGGACGATGGTGCGCGCGCAGACAGCGCGCCTTGCGGCAACCTGAAAGCCCGCTTCATCTGCCGGAGGGTGCAGGGAGGCTCCGGCCCCCGGTGCCGGCGGGCCAGGACGCGGCCCGACCGGCGGGAGACGCTTCAGTGTCCGCACGCTGGACTGGGATCGGGAGCCGTCCAGGGGAGCCGGAATCAGCGGTGTGGAGGAGTCCCGTGCGGGATCAGGGCTCTGGGTTGTCTCTGTCCGGGCTGTGCTTGTCGTCCAGATACCGGCCGTGGGCCTGCAGCTGCCGCTCGTGCTGCGCGGCGCGGGCCAGGGTCACGCGCTGCATGCGGGTCTCGATCAGGGCCAGCTGCCGGGTCAGTTCGGCGTCGCTCTGCCGGGTGCGCGGCACGGCCCGGTAGGCGTCCAGCAGGGCCGGCAGGTCTTCGCGCACCGTCTGGCGCACATCGTAGGTGTCGCGTTCCAGCGTGGAATCGCCGGACGAGGCCCACAGGGCGTCACGGGTGGCGAGCACGGTGCGCTGCAGGGCCGCCCGCGCCGGGGCCGGCAGCGCCCGCACGCCCGCCCGCAGGGTCTGGCGGAGCTGCGTCTCGTCGTCGGCGTGTGGGGGCAGGGTGCCCGCGTCCTGGGCTTCGGCGCGCAGCAGCGTCCCCGCCCGCCGGGCGACCCAGACGGCCCCCACCACCCCCAGCAGCAGCGTGAAGCCCAGCACCCAGCCGGCCACGTCGCTGCCCGAGGCCACGCCCAGGCCCAGCAGCACCACGCACAGGGTCAGCAGCGCCGCCCCCAGCACGCTCAGCAGGGCCAGCACCCCCAGCCCCAGGGCGCGGCGGGTCAGGCTGGCGCCCCGCTGCAGCCGGGCCGCCGGGCTCCAGGGGTCGGCGGCCCAGTCCGCGAGCGTCCCCCCGGCGCCGCGAACCTCCCGGCTCAATGAGACCCGCTTCACGGCGGGCCGGATGAGATACCGCACCACCTTCGAGCCGGTGCGCGCCACAGTCAGGACAGTGGTGACGGGAGGAGCCATACACCCCAGGGTACGCGCCCAGGCTGAGAATCGTTCCAGCGGGCCACCCTGGTCGCCCTCCACTGCCGACCCGACCTCTCTGTCGATGCAAGGAGACTCAGAAGGCTGAACCTACGGCAGTGCGGCTGGGGAGGCTCCCTCCAGGGCCTGCAGTTCCGCGACCCGCCGGGCCAGGGCCCTCCAGGGCTCCAGCGTGAAATGGGTGTGGCCCAGCGGGCTGGTGCTGGGCAGCACCCAGACCTCCGCGCCCTGCAGGGAATGGGGCTGCGGGCCGTACGGCAGCCGGCCGGTCGGCACCCCCAGCGTCTCGGACGCCCCGCGCTTGGAGGTGAAGGCCACCAGGCGCGGCCGGTAGCGCCCGACCTTGTCCAGCAGCTCCGCCGGTCGCCACGCCGCTGTGGGCAGAGCCGAGTCCACGCCGCTGTGGCGTTTGGCCACGTCGGTCAGGCCGATGCCGTAGCCGGGCAGCGCCGGATACTCGTGGGGCGACAGGCGCCGGGGGGTCAGGCCGACCTCGTGCAGCACCCGCCAGAACTTGTTGGTCGGGTTGGCGTAGTACGCCCGCTGGGCGGCGCTGATCCGGCTGGGCGCGGTGCCCACCAGCAGCAGGGTCAGCCCGGGCTGCAGGACGTCCGGCACGAGGTACTCGCCGCCGCCCGTGAGGTCGGCCTGCGCTTCAGTGCTGCCCTCAGCCACCTGCCTCAAGCGTCGTCGTCGTAGCGCTGCTCCCTGAAGGGGTCGCCGCGCATGTGGTAGCCGTTGCGCTCCCAGAAGCCGGCCTGATCCCGGTCCATGAACTCCAGGCCGGTCAGCCACTTGGCGCTCTTCCAGAAGTACAGGTGCGGCACCACCATCCGCAGGGGGCCGCCGTGCTCGGCGTCCAGCGGCTGGTCGCCAAAGGTGTGCGCCAGCAGGTTCTCCGGCCGGGCGAAGTCCTCCAGGCTCAGGTTGGTGGTGTAACCCCCGACCGAATGCTGCATGACATGGGTGGCGGCCGGGTCGAGCTGCAGGAGTTCCAGCAGGTCGGTGGCGCGGACGCCCGTCCAGGTCGTCTCCAGCTTGCTCCAGTGGGTCACGCAGTGGATGTCGTAGGTCAGGGTGGTCTGCGGCAGGGCCAGCAGGTCGGCCCAGGTGAAGCTGCGTTCCTGGGCCAGACCGCTGATCCGCACCACCACGTCTGCGGGGCGGTAGTGCTGGGTCGGGCCGTAGGTGAGCACCGGAAACCGGGTGGTCAGGGTCTGGCCGGGCGGCACGCGCCCGTTCATGTCATCGGCCGGCTTCTTGAAGAATTTCCCGAGCATGAGGGTATTGGACACGCTGACCCCCACCCTGGCCACGGAGCGGGCTACCATTAACCCCTGCATTAAGGTTTGCTCAGGCCGCCGGTTCGGACGCGGGCGTCTGGGCGGCCCTGGGCCAGACCACCAGCCCCACCCCCGCCAGGATCACCCCCAGCGCCAGCCAGCCGCCCAGGCCCAGGGTCTCGCCGCCCAGGCCCACCCCCAGCAGCACCGCCACCACCGGATTCACGTAGGCGTAGCTGGTCGCCAGCGCCGGGCGGGTGTGCGCCACCAGGTACATGTACGCCGAGTAGGCCAGCAGGCTGCCGAAGACCGTCAGGTAGGCCAGGGCCCACAGACTGGGGCCAGAGGGCGGCTGCCAGCGCTCGCCCATCGCGGCGCCCGCCAGCAGCAGCAGCCCGCCCCCGGTCAGCATCTCGGCGGCGCTGCCCATCAGGCCCGGGGGCAGCGGCAGGTGGCGCGACCACTGGCTGCCCAGGGTCCAGCACAGCGGGGCCAGGAACAGCAGCAGCGCCGCGAGCGGGGTGGCCCGCAGCTCGGAGACGTTGAGCAGGATCACGCCCAGCAGCCCCACGCCGATCCCCAGCCACTCGTGCCCGGCGCTGCGCTCGCCCCACAGCCGGGCGAACAGCGCCGCAAACAGGGGCGAGACCGCGATCAGCATGGCGGCGACCGAACTGCTGGCCTCGCGCTCGGCCAGGGTCACCAGCCCCGTGCCGCCGCCCAGCAGCAGCGCCCCCACCAGGGCCGAGGCGCCCCAGCCGCGCGCACTGGGCAGCGCCGCGCCGCGCAGCCGCAGCACCAGCATGAGCAGCGCGCCGGCCACCAGAAAGCGCACGCCCAGCATCCCCAGGGGCGGCAGGGTCTCGATGGCCACCTTGATGGCGTAGTAGGTGCTGCCCCACACGAGGTACACGGTGACCAGACTGGCCAGCACCAGCGGGGTCAGGACGGTCGAGCGGGGCGTGGCGTGGGTCATGCGGGCGCCAGCATAGCGGCCTACGCCAGCGTGGGGGGCCTGTTGGGATGGCCGGGGCGAGAGCGAATCCGCGCAGGGCACCTTTCCGACTGGCCGCCGTGCCCCGGGCGAGGGTGGTCGATCGGGCTTCGCCCAGCAGCGGCCAGCGGCCTTAAGGAAGCGTGGAGACGCCGTAAGAGAAGTCAGAATCCTGACAGTCGGCTGGTGTAATGTGCAGGGCAAGACCGGGGCGTTCACCTTTTCCCCTGTCCGCACCATGCCCCGGCCCCATCCGCGCCCCTGGAGAGTCAGGTTCCGCGCAAGGAGTACGCCGCATGTCCGCGAATCAACACCGCAACACGGCACGTGGAGAAGTCGAGCGCGCCCGCTTCATGAGCGATATCCGCGATATGGTCGCCATCCTGCGCCGTCAACCCAATGAACTCCTGCCCTTCGACTGGGTCAAGCACCTCGCCCCCGACGGCGAGCACCAGTTGGGCATCCAGACCATTCCCGTCGACCACATCATCGGTTCCGTCGACCGCTACCGTGAGTTCGACCGTCACTACCTGCCCAAGGAGTCGCACCTCGACGAGCGCTGGATCGGCGTGCGCAGTGCGCAGCTCCAGGGCAAGGAACTGCCGCCCATTCAGGTCTACAAGGTGGGCGACCTCTACTTCGTCAAGGACGGCAACCACCGCGTCTCGGTGGCGCGCCGGCAGGGCCAGATGTACATCGACGCCCACGTGATCGAACTGAACGTCGTGGTGCCTCCGGACGAGAACGACACCCTCAAGGATCTGATCATCAAGGGCGAGTACGCGCAGTTCCTGAAGGCCACCAACCTCGACCGCATCCTGCCGCACCACCGCCAGATCCTCTTCACCACGCCCGGCCGCTACGAGAAGCTGCTGGAGCACATCCGCACCCGGCAGTATTTTCTGGATCAGAAGCGCTTCCAGGAGGGCAGGGAGCCCGTGACCTGGGAGGAGGCGGTCGAGAGCTGGTACTGCCGCCTGTACCTGCGGATCGTGGAGAACCTGGAACTGCACAACGTCATGTTCCGCTTCCCGGGGCGCACCGAGGCCGACCTGTACCTGTGGATCATGGATCACCGCTACTTCCTGACCCAGAAGTACGGCCACGACGTGGGCAGCGAGGAGGCCACCAAGGACTTCCGGGCCCACTACGCCCCACCGCTCTACAAACGCATCGGGCAGCGGGTACAGCTGATGCTCAAGGGAAAATTGGATCCGGCGATGTGAAGGGCGAGCGGGGCACAGCGCCGGACAAGCAGAGAGACGAGTAGGGCCGCGTGGATCGTGATCGGGGGAAGAGGCCCCAGACGATCTACGGCTGGTTGGGCAGGGGCGAGCGACCCGCACAGGGATGACCTCTGTGCCGAGCCACTCCACGAGCCGTCTGAGAGGGGAAAGCACGTCCGGAACGCCCTTGCCATCTTTCACCGGGGAAAGCTGGCGCCGATGGAGAGGGGCCGCCTGCAGCGCCAACCCCTCTGCCGGTGCCAGGAACAGGCCGGATTCCCTCCCCCACCGGCCCCCTGCCCGTGAACCTGCCGACCGCTCCCTTATACTCACCTTTACTGTGACTGGCTCCATTCAAATCACCGAGGCGGCCCTGGCCTCGCTTATCGGGCTGAGCGCCCACGAAATTCCTGGCGTGGTGGGCATGGCCCCCGCGAACCTCAAGGAAGGCATCAGCCGGGTGCTGGGGCGTGCGAACGCCAGCGACGGCGTGGTGATCGGCCGGGAGGGCGGCAGGTACACCGCCGACCTGTACATCGTGGCCGCCTACGGGGTCAGCATTCCCACCGTGGCGCAGAACATCGTCGACCGGGTCACGCATACCGTGAAGACCCAGGCGGGCATCGAACTCAGCGCCACGCGCATCCACGCGGTGGGGGTACAGCGTGTCTGATCCCAGACCCTCCGCGCACGGCAACCTCAAGCCCGCCGATCTGGCCGGCATGCTCCGCTACGCCACCGACTGGCTGGGCGTGTACCGCGAGCAGGTCAACGCCCTGAACGTCTACCCGGTGCCCGACGGCGACACCGGCACCAACATGCACCTGACCATGCAGTCGGTGCGCCGCGAGCTGGACACCTGCGAGCAGACCTCCATGCCCAGCGTGGCCCGCGCGATCTCCTACGGCGCGCTGCTGGGCGCGCGGGGCAACTCCGGCGTGATCCTCTCGCAGCTCCTCAAGGGCTTCGCGGAAACGATCCGCGACGCCGCCGAGGTGGACGCGGCCGGGCTGATCCGGGCCTTCCAGGCGGCGCAGAAGTCCGGCTACGGCGCGGTCATGAAGCCGGTCGAGGGCACCATCCTGACCGTGGCGCGCGGCGTGGCCGAGGGCGCCCGGGGCGAGACGGTGGAGGCCGTGCTGGAGGCGGCGCTCTTTAAAGGCCAGGAGTATCTGGATAAAACTCCGGACATGCTGCCGGCACTCAAGCAGGCCGGCGTGATCGACTCCGGCGGGCAGGGCTACCTGTACATCGTGCAGGGGATGCTGGCGCAGCTGCGCGGCGAGGCGCTGCCGCCCGCGCCCGAGATCACGGCCTACGCCCAGCAGCAGTTCGAGACCGAGGAATTCGGTTTCTGCACCGAGTTCCTGATGTCGGGGGCGACCCGGCCCATCGAGGAAATCCGCGAGCTGGTCACGCCCTTCGGGGACAGCCTGCTGGTCGTGGGCGCCGAAGGCTACGTGAAGGGCCACATCCACACCAACGAGCCCGACCAGTTGCTCGCCACTGTGGGCCGCTACGGCAAGATGCTCAAGACCAAGGTCGAGGACATGTCCGAGCAGCACACCGAAATCCTGGGCATGGCCGGCGCCGCCGCGAAAGCCGAGGAGGAGGTGCCGCCGTCGGGGCTGGTCGCGGTGGCGAACGGGTACGGGCTGGTCAAGCTGTTCCGCTCGCTGGGCGCGCGCATCGTGTCGGGCGGGCAGACCGCCAACCCCTCTGTGCAGGACATCGTGGACGCGGTGCGGAGCGTGAGCGCCGAGAAGGTCATCGTGCTGCCGAACAACAAGAACGTGCTGATGGCCGCCGAGAAGGCCATGGAGCTGATGGAGGGGCGCGCGGTCGTGATTCCCACGAAGACGCTCGGCCAGGGCATCGGCGCGGCGCTCGCCTTCCAGCAGGGCACCGACGCCGAGGAGCTGAAGGACGCCATGACGGTCGGGGCGAACAACGTGACCACCTTCGAGGTCACGCGCGCCAGCCGCACGACCAACATCACGACCAGGGAGGGCGTCACGCTGGCGATCCAGGAAGGCGACGTGATCGGCCTGCGCGACGACGAACTGGTGCAGGCCGGCGGCAAGCCCGAGGACAGCGTGATGCAGATGCTGAACAAGGCCTACTCCGGCCAGGAGATCATCACCATCTTCGGCGGGCCGCAGAAGACCCAGGCCGATCTGGACGCGCTGGCCGGGCGCATCGGCGCCGAGTTCCCGATGGTCGAGATCGAGGCCCACGCGGGCGGGCCGGACTTGTACGACTACCTCGTGACGCTGGAGTAGGGGCGGGAGGAACACCGGGGGCCGGGGGAGACACGCTCCGGCCCTCGCCGTTTGGCCTACAGCACCCATGCGCCATCCGGCGAATGTGGCCTGCACACCCTCTCCCCTACACTCGGGCACAGGTAAGGACGACACCGTTCTTGCCGGCCGGGCCGAACGTCCAGGGTTACCCTCGGAAAGGTCAACCTCCCTGAGCGGCACACTTGCCCGACCTTCTTCACCGCAGCGCCGTACGCTTTCATCGTCCAATGGTCAGGACGCCTGACTTTCACTCAGGTAACGCCGGTTCAACCCCGGCTGGAAGTACCACCCCTCCGTCATGGAGGACGATTTCATCGTTCAGCGGCCAGGACGCCCCGTTGTCTGCGGGAAGACGGTGGTGCAAGTCCACTTATCTGCCCCATGCAGGCTTCTTCTAGTCAGCAAGATGCCCGGCAACCGTCGGGTGACGGCGGTGCAATTCCGTCCAGCCTGCTCCACACTCCGGTATCCCAACTCGGTAGAGGAACACCCCTCAGAAGCGTGGCAGTGTGAGTTCAAATCTCACTCGGAGTACCAGTTCCACGAATCTACGACCAGAGGTAGACGGATGAACAAGGCACTCCAGCACCCCACCCCCGCTCAGCGCACACAATTGAACCATGCTAGGCGAGCCGGTCGTGATCTGCGGTGCCCGTTCCTCTGGCGAGGTTTAAAACAGGCCCGATATCCCCTTCCCATGCAGACACGAACTTCTGGATGGGCGGCGAAGACGGCGAGTCGCGGACGACTGTAAATCGTTTGCCTGCGGGCAAGTGAGTTCAATTCTCACCCCATCCACCACACGCGGCGGGTAGCTCAGCGGTAGAGCAGGAAACCGCTTTCCACGTCCCTTGTCCTGATGCACTGCATTGCGGGCCGAAGTGCGAAAGTTACCACTGTTAATGGCCAGGACGCGGGTTCGACTCCCGCCCCGCCGCTTCTTCTGATATGTCGGCACGGTTGGCTGCCTTCAACACCCCATGGCACGGTAGCTCAGTGGTGAGAGCACTTTTGCCTTCCCGATCCTTCGCCCTGCTGTTAAACGGTACAGGGCCGCTGGTGAAGGCTTATCGACTGCGGATCGAGAGGTCGTGGGTTCGAGTCCCACCCGTTCCCCCATGAACCGGTAGCTCAGCTGGAGGAGCGCCCTGCTACGAACGGGGAGGCCACAGGTTCAACTCCTGTCCGGTTCACCACTATTCCGGGATAGCTCAGTGGCAGAGCGCCTGCCTGTTAAGCAGGACGTCGCACGTTCGATCCGTGCTCCCGGAGCCACCCCCAGTCATGAAAGGCCGAACCGCACGGCTGTTCATGACCACTCTCTGGACGTAGTGCAGCGGATGCACACCTGAAGTGGGATCAGGAGGTCGCAGGTTCGACCCTTGCCGTCCAGACCACCTGGGCTTGTAGCGCAATTGGCAGCGCGTCCCCAACGGGGCCACAGGCTCGGGGACGGCCCCTCGCCTCTCTTGCATGTCATACACGTAGGCTGATCCGCTCAGAGTTGCACGGGGAAGATTGGGAGTTCGAATCTCCCCTTGTCCACCACACAGACCGCGACAAGGAGGCCAGAAACCGGCGCGGGGAAGAACATCAACTGTACGGAGAGCGTGGTGTAAAGGCTGCACGCCGCCCTGTGAAGGCGGAGGTCATAGGTTCGATTTCTGCCACTCTCCCCATCATGTTCCGGTAGCTCAATTGGCAGAGCGGCTGGCTGAAGCCCAGCAGGAGCAGGTTCGAATCCTGCCCGTTTCACCACCTGGCGCACCCTCGCGCCCCTTCGCACCCGGCGACTCCGGGAGGGCTGTGAGCCCAGAGCGCCATGCACTCGCCCCGTTGAAAAGGAGGGCCGACCCCATGAAGAACTACCTGAACGCCATCACGCCTTTGAAGCGCAACCAGACCGAGCGGCTCGACCCGCGCCAGGTCGCCAACCACGCGGGCGGGTATGTGTATGCGCTGTCCGACGAGGCGCGTCTGACGCGCTTCCTGGTTCTGGGCACCGACGGCGGCACCTTCTACGCGAGCGAGCGGGGGCACACCCTGCAGGCCTCGGAGTTCGTCAAGACCTTCGTGCTCCTCGACGCGGGTGCGGCGCTGCGCGTGACGCTGGACGTCGTGCGGATGGGCCGCGCGCCCCGACCTGACCCGGCGCTGCTCGTGCTGGCGCTGATCGCCAAGACGGCGCCGGAGGCCACGCACCGCAAGGCCGCCTGGGACGCCCTGCCCGAGGTCGCGCGCACCGGCACCATGCTGCTGCACTTCCTGGCCTTCGCGGACGCGCTGGGCGGCTGGGGTCGCCTGACCCGTCAGGGCGTGGCGCGCGTGTACGAGAACGCGCCGCTGGACAGGCTGGCGCTGTGGGCCGTGAAGTTCAAGGCCCGTGACGGCTGGGCTCAAGCCGACGCGCTTCGCAAGGCCCACCCGAAGACCACGGACGCGGGCCGCAACGCGGTGCTGAAGTTCATGGTGGACGGCGTGCTGCCAGACGTGGGCGAGCTGACCGAGCCCGCCCTGCGCGTGATCGAGGGTCACCTGCTGGCGCAGAGCGTGACCACCGATAGAGGCGCGGCGACCCTGATGCGCGGCTATGGCCTGCCCATCGAGGCTGTGCCGACCCACCTGCGCGGGGCTGAGGTCTACCGCGCCGCCATGGAGACGAACGGCCTGACCTGGCTGCTGCGGAACCTGGGCAACCTGGGGCGCGTGGGCGTGCTCAGCACGAATGACCGCGAGGTCGTGCGCGCGGTCGTGGAGCGGGTGACCGACCCCGACGCGCTGAAGCGTGGGCGCGTACACCCGCTGGACGCCCTGAAGGCCCATCTGGTGTACGCGCAAGGACGCGGCGTGAAGGGAAAGGGCGAGTGGGTGCCCGTGCCTCAGGTGGTCGATGCGCTGCAGGACGCCTTCTACCTGGCCTTCGGGGCGGTGCAGCCGGCCGGGAAGCGCTTCCTGCTGGGACTGGACGTCTCGGGCAGCATGGGGGTGGGCACGGTGGGCGGCGTGCCGGGGCTGACCCCGCTGCTGGGCACGGCCGCGATGGCGCTGGTCACGGCCCGCACGGAGAGCGCCTATTCGGCGCTGGCTTTCAGCGCGGCGGGCGGGGGCTACGGCGGACGCTGGGGCGGCGGCACCCCCGGCCTGACCCCGCTGACCATCAGCCCCCGGCAGCGCCTGGACGATGTGGTGGGCGCCATGCAGAAGATCCCGATGGGCGGCACCGACTGCGCCCTGCCGATGCTCTGGGCGGCGAAGCACGGGCTTGCGGTCGATACCTTCGTGGTCTACACCGACAACGAGACCTGGGCCGGGGATGTCCACCCGACGGTGGCGCTGGATCGGTACCGCCAGACGATGGGCATAGGCGCACGCCTGATCGTGGTGGGCATGACCGCCACCGGGTTCACCATCGCTGACCCCGACCGGGCCGACATGCTGGACGTCGTGGGCTTCGACTCGGCCGCGCCGGGCGTGATGGCGGGCTTCGCGCGGGGAGAGCTGTAGGCAGCGAAGACAGGAACGTGCCCCGGACGATGGACTGTCCGGGGCACGTGTCGCGTGGAGTTTTACAGCTTGGTGATGCGGCCCTGTACGACGTTCTTCAGGCTCGGGCCGTTGGCCTTCAGGTAGGCAGCGAGCACATCCACGTCGGCCAGGTTGGGCAGCTGGACGACGTTCGTGCCGCCCTTCAGAACCGTGAAGTTGTCGCCGCCGGCTCCCAGGAAGGAGTTCATGGCCACGCGGTAGCTGCCGGCCGGGTTGATCGGCGCCCCCTTGAAGGTGATATCCGCGATGTTGATGCGCTGGCCGTCGGGATTGGCCAGGGTGTACTTGTAGCTGAAGCCGGCCGAGACCTGCAACAGCTTGTTGGCCGTGCCCGCGTTTGCGCCGCTGAACTGCTGCTCCAGCACGTCCTTGATCTGCTGGCCGGTCAGGGTCATGACGGTCATGGTGTTGCCGAAGGGCTGCACCGCGAACACGTCGCCGAAGTTGACGGACTTGTCTGCCTTGATCTGGGTGGTGTCGGGGAGGTCGGCACGGATGCCGCCGGGGTTCATCAGGGCGATCTGGCTGCCCTGGGCCTGGGTGGCGGCCAGCTGCGCGTCGGCGATGATGTCGCCCAGCGCCGTCTCGGTGTTGCGCGCGTTGCCGATGCCACGCTGGATCTGCGGGTCACCCAGGGTGGCCACGAACTGGTTCTTGATGGCCGCGACCTTGTTGTTGGCGGTGCCGACAATCTGGGTCATGGCGAAGTCCAGGGTGTTGTTTGCCTTGCGCGTGTCGTAGTTCACCACCAGATTGGCGGCCCTCACCGTCATGACCTCGTGGTTGGCCTTGTCGACTTTCAGATCCAGCCGCTGCAGCAGATGACCGTACTGCTGACCCTGGATCACGATGCGGTCTTTACCCTTAGGATCGGGCACCAGGCAGTTGTAGCCCTGGTGGCTGTGGCCGCTGATGATGGCGGTGACCGCCACGTCGACCCGCTTGGCGATCTGCACGATAGGGCTCTGGTCGTTCAGGGTCTTGCAGCCCACTGTGCTGTAGTCGTCGGTGCTGCCGGCTGAAATCTCGCCACCCTCGTGGATCAGCATGATGATGGCGTCCACCTTCTTCGCCTTCAGCTCGGGAATCACGGCGTTCACGGCGTCGGCCTCGTCCGTGAATTCCAGCATCGAAACGCCTTCGGGCGAGACGATACCGGGGGTGGTCTTAGTCACGGCGCCCACGAAAGCGATCTTCGCGCCGCCGATCTCCTGGATGGAGTAGGGGGCGAAGGGCGTGCCGGTCTTGCCGGAGGCCGTGTTGTACTTGACGTTCGCACCGATCCACTTGAAGGTCGCGCCCTTGTAGTTCGGGTCGAACTTGCAGGCCTTGGCCTTGTCGTTGCTCTCGCAGCCGCCGTTCTGCATCCGGAACAGCTCGTCCAGGCCCTGGTCGAACTCGTGGTTGCCCAGCGCGCTGACCTTCATGCCCATGCCGTTCAGGGCGTACACGGCGGGCTCGTCGCGCAGCAGGCCGGAATTGATGGGGCTGGCGCCGATCAGGTCGCCGCCGCCCACGAAGATGGTGTTGGGATTGGCCTTGCGGGCGTCGATGAGTTCGGCGGAAATCGCCTCGATACCGCCCGCATTGATGGCGAGCTTTTTCGTGGCGTCCTTGGGATCGGGCTGGTTGGTGGGGAACGAGGTGGGTTCCAAGTAGCCGTGGAAGTCGTTCAGGCCGAGCACGGTCACGTCGACCGGAGACGCGGCGGGGCGGGTGGGGGTGGTGCTGCAGGCAGCCAGCAGCAGAGACACGGTCATCAGCGCAAGGGGCATTCTTTTCATAGACCTCACCAGAGTAGTCGCCAACTGTCAGCTCTGTGATGGGGCGCCGTTCCGCCTTGCTGGACAGCTCCCTGGGGCGGACGGTCTGCGCCCGTTTGCTACGCTTCTGTCCATGCCCGACCCCCACGCGCCCCTGCCGTTCGAAGCGGCCGTCCACCCCGAGGCCCGGCCCGCCACGCGCCTGACCTGGGACTCGCGGACGGCGTCGCCCGAGGTGGCCTTCGTGGCCCTGCCGGGCGAGAAGATGCACGGCAACCAGTTCGTTCAGGGAGCGCTGGACGCCGGGGCTCCCTTCGTCCTCACCGATCTGGACGTGCCGCGCGCCGTGCGGGTCGCGGACGCCCAGGCCGCACTCTTCGCCTGGGCACGCTCGGAGCGGGCCCACAACCCGCATGTGGTGGGCATCACCGGCAGCGCCGGGAAAACCACGGCCAAGGCCTACGCGGCTGCGGCCCTGCACGCTCACTTCATGCCGGTGTTCAACACCATGCCGGCCATCGCCTGCTTCCTGATCGAACACGGCCGCAGCGCCCGGCCGCTGGTGGTCGAGATGGGCATCGACCGCCTGGGCGAGATGGCCGAGCTGGTGGGTCTGGTGCGGCCGGACGTGGGAGTGGTGACTGCCATCGGCCCGGCGCATCTGGAACAGCTGGGCAGCCTGGAGAACATCGTGCGGGAAAAGGGCATGATCCTGCGGGGCGTGCGCGGGCTGGTCGGGGCGCAGGCGGCCCCCTATTACCCCGGTGCGGATTATCCCGGCGTGGACAGCTACGGCTTCGGGGACGTGACCGTGGCCGGCCGCGACCTGGAGCTGACCCCGGGGGGCGCCCGTTTCAACTTCGCCGGCGTTCCGGTGCAGCTGCCCCTGGCGTCGCGCGTGCAGGCCGAGGCGGCCGTGCTGGCGCTGGGGCTGGCCCAGGAGGCCGGGCTCGAGCTGGCCGGGGCGGCGCACCGGCTCTCGGGCGTGCAGGTGCCGGGCGGCCGCTACCGGGTGCATCCGGGGCGCTTCACCGTGATCGACGACGCCTACAATGCCTCGCCGGTCGCGGTGCGGGCCGCGCTGGAGGCGCTGGGCAGCTTCGCGGGCCGCCGCATCAGCGTGCTGGGCCGGATGCTGGAGCTGGGTGAGACCGAGCGCTCACTGCACGCCGAGGTCGGCGCACTGGCCCGGCAGGCGGCCGACCTCAGCTACGGCGTGGGAGCCTTCGCCGCCGAACTGGGGGAGCGCGCCTTCCGCACCGTGCCCGAGCTGACCGCCGACCTGCTGGCCACGGTGCAGGACGGCGACGTGATCCTCGTCAAGGCCAGCCGGGGCATCTCGTGGACACCGGAACAGCGCGCCCAGGAAGGCGTGGGGCTGGACACGGTGGTGGAAGCCCTGCTGGAGCTGCAGGCTCAGCGGCCCGGCGGTTTGGGGAACGCAGCCAGATAGGCGTGGGCCCGCGCCCAGACCCCCGGCGGGAAGTCCCAGGGAGCGCGGAGCTGGTGGGCGGCACACAACTCGGCCAGCGGCACATCCACGTCCAGCACCTCGGCCGTCCAGCCTGGGGAAAGGGCCAGGAACGCGGCGCGGTGGGCGGCCAGCAGTTCGGCCTCCGGGAGGTAGCCCTGGGCATCGAAGGCAGTCTGTCCATCCGAAACGTACACGTGTGACCCGCCCTGCCCGGGCGCGGGGCGCAGCAAGCGCGGCCGGAAGCTGGAGAGGGGCCAGCGCTCCAGGAAGGCGAAGGCCAGGATATGGCAGGCCCCGGCCGCGAAGAAGTTCAAGTCCGGGCGCGCCCAGCTCAGCCGCACATCGGCGCGTTCGGCCGGGGTGCGGCGCAGGGTGGTGATGGGCACGCGCATCCGGACAGTCTAACGAGCCACAGGGCCTCACCAGAGCGTGCAGGGGTTCAGGCCGGGGCGACTCACAGCGCTCATCCGTTCCGCCTCCGGGTCGAAGGCACCCCCCTCGACTCCACCCCAACCGCTGTCTGCCGCAGTGACTCGTTCCACTCGCCCCATAAGAATCGACGATCAAGACCAGTAATTCCTGTGGTTACATCCATCAGGCCTGGTTCACACCGTCCGGGCTCACGCCACTCAGCCGCCCGCCGCCCAAACTGACGACCATGCGCCGCCTGCTCTCCGCTGTTCTGGTTCCGCTGATTCTGGCCGCCTGCGCTCCGGCCCCGGCCGCCGCTCCAGCCGCCCAGCCCGCCTCCGGGCCCACGACTCCGGCGGGTTTCCGGGCGGCCTTCAGCGAACAGGGCGTGGCGTGGGTCTCGGGCGGGCGGGCCTGCGTGGCGCGCGCTCCGTCGTACACGCCCCTGTGTCCCAGGCTGCCGGCCGCCGTGGACGTGGCCTGGAACGGGGCCGACGCCTGGGCGGCCGTGCCGGGGCTGGGCGTGGCCGTCACGCTGGACCGGGCGGCCCGCAGCGTGGGCGTGGGCCGGGTCGTGGCGCTGAGTGCCACCCGCGCCTACCGCGAGGACGGCAGCGCCGTGGGCTACGCGGGCGAGCCCCTGCGCCGGGTGCTGGGGGCTCCCTCGGCCGCGATCACCGGCGGAGACGGCGAGGACTACGTGCTGGTGGCCGGCCGGCTGATCCGGGTGGCCGACGGCGCGCGGCTGGCCGAGCGGGCCGGGCCATACCTGGGCGCCACGCCCGGCGGCGCGCAGGCTTTCGCCGTGCCCAGCGTGGTCACGCCCGCCGGCACCTACCGCCTGAGCGGAGGCCGCCTGGAGCGGCTGGATCAGACCGGGCGCCTGGTGAGCAGCCTGCCGCACCCGGCGGGGCTGCTCGGCGTGGTGGGCCAGGAACTCGTGACCGTCACGCCCGGCGGCACGCTGCGGGTCTTCGGCAGCGACCTCACAGAACTCGCGAGGTAGCGCCCGGTCGGAGCCCTCCCCCACGCGATCACGGGCTGCAGGCCACAGCAGCGGGGCTGGCCGTAGGCCGCCTGCCACCCTAAGACTTCCTGAACGCCGGATGAGGCGCTCAGGCTCCGGCGGCGGGAGCCGGCCCGCAGGCCGGAAAGTGCCGGCAGGGCGAGTCCGGAGCCGTTCATGCTCCAGGGGCAGCCCCCCCTCCATCCGGGGAACCGGCGCCGGGGACATGCGGCCCGGATTTTCCGGGGCTGGCGTGCAGAAACGCCGTCGCCGACATGTCAGAGTTCCGTAAGCACCCACATGATTCCATGAGGCCGTTATGCTCCCCCGTCCTCCCGCCTGCCCCGACTTGCTGTCATTCCCCCTCTGGATTGGCTTTCACCAGATGAGTGAATGTTAAAATCCGCCTGACCCTGGAGGGAGAATGTCAAGTTTCCTGCAACGCCTCATGAATCCGCGTCCCATGGCCCTTGGCGTGGAGATCGGAACCAGCGCCATCAAAGTGGTGTCCTTGCGGCCTGGTTCTCCGCCGTCCCTCCTGCACGCCGTCATGGTGCCGACGCCGATCGGTTCCATGCGCGACGGTCTGGTGGTCGAACCGCAGGCCGTCGCCACCGAACTCAAGAACCTGCTGGCCGAACACCGCATCACCACCAAATACGCCGTGACCGCCGTGCCCAACCAGTCGGCGGTCACGCGCAACATCATGGTGCCCAAGATGGATCGTAAGGATCTGCAGGAGGCCATCAAGTGGGAGGCCGAGCGCTACATCCCCTACCCCATCGACGACGTGAGCCTGGACTTCGATCTGCTGGACGACCCGAGCACCATCCCCGACGACGGCCAGATGGAGATCGTGATCGCCGCCGCGCCCACCGAGGCGATCGCCCGGCAGGTCGAGGTGCTGCGGCTGGCCGGTCTGGAGCCGACCGTGGTGGATCTCAAGTCCTTCGCGGCGCTGCGGGCCCTGCGCGGCAACCTGCTGGGCGAGCACCTGACCAAGAGCACCCTGACCGGCAGCAACTACACCGAGGCCGGCGAGGTCGCGCTGGTCATGGAGATCGGGGCCAGCTCCTCGGTGATCAACCTGGTGCGCGGCGACCGCGTGCTGCTCACCCGCAACATCAACGTCGCGGCCGACGACTTCACCACCGCACTGCAGAAATCCTTCGATCTGGACTTCAGCGCCGCCGAGGAGGTCAAGCTCGGCTACGCGACCGCCACCACCCCCACCGAGGACGAGGAGGATCTGCTGAACTTCGATCTGGCGCGTGAACAGTATTCCCCGGCCCGCGTCTTCGAGGTCGTGCGGCCGGTGCTGGGCGACCTGATCACCGAGATCCGCCGCTCGCTGGAGTTCTACCGCGTGCAGAGCGGCGACGTGGTCATCGACCGCACCTTCCTGGCCGGCGGCGGCGCCAAGCTGCGCGGGCTGGCCGCCGCCATCAGCGACGCGCTGGGCTTCCGGGTCGAGGTCGCCAGCCCCTGGCTGACGGTTCAGACCGATCAGGCCAACGTGGATACCGGCTACCTGCAGACCAACGCCCCCGAGTTCACGGTGCCCCTGGGCCTGGCCCTGCGGGGGGTGAGCAGCCGTGGTTGAAATCAACCTGCTGCCCCAGCAGTACCGCAAGCAGAGTGAACCCAGCGCCTGGCGCTTTGCCATGTACGCCCTGGTGCCCGTGACGGTCGCCGCGATCCTGATCCCCGAGGTCGTGACCTTCACCCGGATCGGCGAACTGAACCGGCAGATCGACGCCCTGAACGGCGAGGTCACCGCCCTGACCCCGGCCAAGCTGGAATACGACAAGCTCAACGCCGAGAAGCGCGAACTGGAGCAGGTCACGGCCATCGCCACGCAGCTGCGGGCCACCAAGACCTACTGGATCAACGATCTGGCCGCCTTCAGCGCGCAGTTGCCCGCCGGCAGCGGCGTGGCGGTCAAGAGCATGACCATCCGGCCCATGGAGTCGGGCGCCCTGAGCACCCTGCAGCAGAACGGCATTTATCTGGGCAAGAACGTCGTGCGGGAAATCGACCTGACCGGCATTGCCAACAGTCAGCAGGCGGTGGTGACCTTCCTCAAGACCTTCGAGACCAACCCGAACTTCGGGGTGAATTTCAAGACCCTGCAGAACGACGAAGCCTCCGGCAAATACAACTTCACCGCCACCGTGGGCGTGGTCGGCCTCGCCCCGGACGCGGCCCCGCCGGAAGTGGTGCCCGCGCCCGGACAGGCGCCGCCAGCGCCTCCCGCCCCGGCGACCAGCGCCCCGGCCAGCAGTCCGCCGAGCACACTGACGCCGGGCGCTCCGCTCGCCACCAGCTCCGCGAACGGGGGGCGCCATGTTGACTAAACTCTCTCCACGCAACCAGTTCCTGGTGGCGCTGGGGCTGTGCCTCCTGCTGATCGGCGGGTGGTTCACGCTGCGCTTCCAGCCCCGCCAGCAGCGGATCGGCGAGCTGAGCGGCCAGCTCGAATCGCTCAACACCCAGGTCACCAGCCTGAGATCGGCCGCCAGCCGCCTGCCCGCCCTGCGGGAGGAAGTCGACACCCTGCGGGTCGAGCGCGAGAAGTTCCTGGCCGCCCTGCCCAGCGCCGCCAACTTCGGCGCCGTGCTGGACGAGCTGCGCCTGACCACCGCCGCCAGCGGCGCCCGCATGACCAACTTCGCCGTGCAGCCGGGCGCCGTGGCCAACCTCCCCGGCGGCGTGCGGCCCCTGAACCTGACCATCGGCGTGCGCGGCAAGTTCACCCAGATGTTCCAGACCCTGCGCAGCGTGGAGACCATGAGCCGCTTCACCACGGTCAGCAACGTGGCCCTGCAGCTGCCGGCGGCCAGCTCCTTCGATCCGGAACTGGAAGGTTCTCTCGGCATGACGGTCTACACCTTCGATGCGTCGCAGGCCGCCGCGCAGGCCGGAGGAACCGAGGGGGCGCCCGCCGCTCCAGCCGCCCCGGCCGCCCCAGGAGGCACCCAGTGACCCGCGCGCCCGTGAAACTCTCCCGCGAGATGAAGCTCCTGCTGATGCTTCTGCTGATGGTCGGCCTGATCGGCCTGTGGTACGTGTGGACGAACAACCGCTCGGCTAGCGAACTCGCCCAGCAGGCGGCCCAGCCCTCCGGCCAGACCACCGGCAGCGGATCAGGCAGCGCCTCCGGGAGCGCGGCCGGCAGCAACCCCGACGCCGTGCCGGTGACCCCCGGCAGCGCGCCGACCGCCTCGGCCGGCGCCAGGCCCGGCGGCCAGGCGGGCGGCACCACCGGCGGCGACACGGCCACCACGCCGCCCCTCACGGTGCAGCCCGACGCCCAGGTGGACGTCGAGGTGATTCCGCCCTTCCCGACCGACGAGGCGGCCGTCACCCCGGCCCCCGCCCCCGCCGAGCCCGCAGTGCCCAGCGGCATCAACCCCGACGGCGTGATCGCCGCGGCTCCCGGCCGCAACCCCTTCCGGCCGCTGAGCCTGGACGCGGCGACCGGCACCGTGCCCTCCACCACGCCGGCGAACCCGGTGAGCAGCGGCCCCTCCAACGGCGGCTCTACCAGCACCGGCCCGGTCACGGCGGTGGTGCCCTCCAGCCCGCCTGAACCGGTCGATTCCCTGGGAAGCAACGGCGGCCCGCTGGGCCTGAGCCCGATCCCCGGCGCCGACGGCAGCGTGAATGTCGATTCCGGCGCGGTCAGTGGCGGCGCCCTGCCCATCCCGGTGATTCCCGGCGGAGACGGCGGCACCGGCAGCGGAGCCACGCCGGTCGTGGTGCCCCGGCCCACGCCGCTGCCCACCCCGGACGGCGGTGCCCAGACCGGGGGTACGGTCACGCTCTCCGAACCCAAGCCGGTTCCCCCTCCCATCGCCGGGGTCAGCGTGCCCAGCGTGACCCGCCTGCCCGACCTGGCGAGCGCCCCGGCGGCGCAGACCGGCGGTGCCCAGACCGGCAACCCCCAGACCACCCCGCCGACCACCCCACTGTCCACGGCGCTGCCCACCCCGGGCACGCCACAGGTGATCACCGAACTCGGACGCGGCGACGCGGGAAGCGCCGAGGCGCAGGCCGCCAGCCCCCTCGATCAGTTCGTGCAGGGTCAGGAACTGGTGTTCAACGCCGTGGTGCTCGGCCCGGTGAACACCGCGATCTTCCGGGGCAGATCCGGCTACGTGGTGGTGTCCAGCGGTCAGGCCCTGCCCGACTCGAAGGTGGTCGTGAGCGCCATCACCCCGACCAGCGCCACGCTGAACTTAGGTACCGACTCGAAAATTCTCGAACTGGATAAAAGGTGAGCCATGACTAGACGCTACGCAATTCTCCTGCTGACCGCCGCGCTCGGCATGGCCGCCGCGCAGACCTCCACCCCGGCCGCCGCTCCGGCAGCGGGCACAGCCGTGGCCGACCGTGGCCTGTCCAGCGCCGCCGTGACCTTCGAGATCCGGCGTTCCGGCAGCGACCTGACCTCGGTGCTCGTGGCCCTGGCGAAAAGCGCCGGCTACGACCTGATCATCGAACCCAACGCCGACGAGGTGCTGCGAACCAACAGCGTGGCGTCCTCCAGCCCGGCCCCCGCGGGCAGCTCCTCCGCCTCTGCGGCCGCCGGCACCACCGTGTCGTACGCCTTCAGCAACAAGCCCTTCAACGAGGTCTGGCCGCTGGTGCTGGACATCTACGGCCTGAGCTACGAGTCGCTGAACATCGGCGGCAAGACGGTGTTGCGGGTGGGCCTCAAGCCCATCCAGCGCATCGTGAAGCTGCCCGCCACCCTGGAGGCCGGCGCGGTCGAGCGGCAGCTGAAGCTGTCCTTCGGGACGCTGAGGCCCGCCACCGCACAGGCGACCCAGCAGGGAAGCGGCCCGGCCACCGCCACCTCCTCCCAGGAAGAGATCGTGCTGGACTCCACGACCATGCGGATCGTGGCCGAACCGTCCTCGAACTCGGTGATCATCCGGGGCACCAACCAGGAAGTCGCCCAGATCGAGCGGCTGCTCTCGCAGATCGTGGCCGCGCAGGGCACGCCGGGCGCGGCGCCCACCCAGGCCCAGCGCATCTACTCCGTCAAGAGCAGCCAGGCCGACGTGGTCACGCTGCTGGGCACCCAGTTCCCGACCCTGCGCGTGGCGCCCTTCGGGCAGAGCGGCCAGATCGTAATCACCGGGCCGCAGAGTCAGTTGGACGCCGCCCTGAGCCTGCTGGGCCAGGTCGATAGGGCCCCGGCCCCGGCCGCCGCCGCCCCCGCGACCTCGCAGCAGGTCTACACGGTCAAGGGCGCGCAGGCCGACGCCGTGGCCGTGCTGGGCGCCCAGTTCCCGGCCCTCAAGATCACGCCGGTCGGGCAGACCGGGCAACTGGTCATCAACGGCCCGCAGGATCAGCTCACGGCCGCCCTGGGCCTGCTCGCGCAGGTCGACCGGCCCGCCGCCGCCGCGCCCGGCACCATCCAGAAGGTGTTCACGCTGGTCAACGCCAGCGCCGAGGAGATCAAGGCAACCCTGGAGGGCACGCTGGCCCGCGAGCTGGCCACGGGCGACGGCACGAACCTGGTGCCGGGCGCCACCCTGATCAACCCGCTCACCGGGCAGCCCTACACCTCGGGTGCCCTGGCGAACGCGCCGGTCAGCGCCTCGACCGGCGCCCAGACCACGGCCAACGCGCCGGCGGGCACGGCGGCCCCGAGCGCGGGCGCCTCCGCCGTCACGATCATCGCCGACAAGCGCACCAACACCGTGATCGTGCGCGGCACGGCCGAGCAGGTCGCGCAGGTGGGCGATCTGATCCCCCGGCTGGACGTGCGGGTGCCGCAGATCAACGTGCAGGTCCGCATCCAGGAGATCACCGAGACGGCGGCCCGCAGCCTGGGCGTGGACTGGAACCTGGGCTTCGGCGGCTTCAACGTCTCGGCGGGCAAGGGGGGCCTCACGGCCGCCTTCGACCCCACCAAGAGCCTGGTGGGCTTCAACCTCGGGCCGACGCTGAATACCCTGCAGAACCAGGGCCTGAGCAAGAGCGTCTACGACGGCGCCGTGACCATGCAGAGCGGTCAGCGCTCGCTGGGCAGCTCCACCGACACCCAGAACTCGTCGAGCAGCGCGGCCGCCAGCATCAAGTCCGGCGGACGGCTGGAACTGAACATCCCCTCGGTGGGCGCGAACGTGCCGCCCATCCAAAAGCAGATCGACTACGGCGTGAACCTGGACTTCTTCAGCCCGCAGGTCGCCCCGGACGGCAGCATCACCCTGCGCGTGCGCGGCCAGATCAACGACCTGACGACCGTGATCAACAACTCGACCGTGCCGAACCTGCTGCAGTTCACCAACTCCGAGGCCCAGACCACCCTGACGCTGAAAAACGGCGAGACCGTGCTGCTCAGCGGCCTGCTCAAGACCAAGGAGACGCAGAACAACGACGGCGTGCCCTTCCTGTCGAGCCTGCCGGTGGTGGGCGCGCTGTTCGGCAAGCAGTCCACCCGCAAGGAGCAGACCCAGCTGCTGGTGGTCATCACCGGTACCATCGTCCAGTAAGCCTTTCCCCTGTCTGGAGCGGCTCCCTTTGCCGGGGGGCGCTCCTTTCTGATGGCTGTTTGGTTGCAGCTGTCTGGTCGCGCAGTTTGCTCGCGGCTGTCTGGTCGCGGCTGTTTGGTCATGGGGCCGGCCGCACGCCCGCCTGGGCGCTACAGTCGCAGGCATGAGGTATCTGACCGCTGGGGAGTCGCACGGGCCGCAACTGACGGCCATCATCGAGGGGCTGCCGGCGCAGTTACCGCTGGAGAAGAGTGACATCGACCCGTGGCTCAGGAAGCGCCAGGGCGGCTACGGGCGCGGCCGGCGCATGGTCATCGAGACCGACGAGGCCGAGATCCTGAGCGGGGTACGTGCGGGGCGCACGACCGGCGCGCCGATCACGCTGGTCATCCAGAACAGGGATCACCGCAACTGGACGGAGATCATGTCGCCCGAGCCGGGCGGCGAGCCCCGCAAGAAGGCCCTGACCGACGCCCGCCCCGGCCACGCCGACCTGACCGGCGGCATCAAGTACCGCCACAAGGATCTGCGCGACGTGCTGGAACGGGCCAGCGCCCGCGAGACGGCGGCGCGCGTGGCGGTGGGCTCGGTGGCCCTCAAGCTGCTCTCGGAGCTGGGCGTGCAGGGCGCGAATTATGTCTCTAGTCTGGCGGGCATCGAGACCCGGCAGGCCTTCTCCTGGGACGATCTGGACGCCATCGAGGATTCTGAGCTGCGCACCCCCGATGTCGACGCCGCCGCCCGGATGCGCGAGCGCATCGACCAGGCCAAGAAGGACGGCGACACGCTGGGCGGCATCCTGGAGGTGCGCTTCCGGGGCCTGCCGGTGGGCCTGGGCTCCTACGTGCACTACGACCGCAAGCTCGACGGCCGGATCGCCCAGGTGTGCCTGAGCGTGCAGGCTATGAAGGGGGTGGAGATCGGCCGGGCCTTCGAGAACGCCACGCGGCCGGGCAGCGGCGTGCACGACGCGGTGTACTACCGGGAGGGCAGCTACGCCCGCGACACCAACGCGGCGGGCGGCCTGGAAGCCGGCATGACCAACGGCGAGGAGCTGATCGTGCGGGTCGCCATGAAACCCATCGCCACCCTGATGAAGCCGCTGCCGACCGTGAACGTGGTCACGCACGAGCCCTCCGACGCGGCGCGCGAGCGCAGCGACACCACCGCCGTGCCCGCCGCCGGGGTGATCCTGCAGTGCGTGATCGGCTGCGTGCTGGCCGAGGCGATGCTGGAGAAGTTCGGGGGCGACACCATGGCGGAGGTGCAGGAACGGGTCAGCGCCGCGCGGGCCTACTCGCAGGCGTACTGAGCGCCGCCATGCCCGAACGGCCGCCGCCCGCCCACGGGCCTGAACCGGCCCCCGACCCCGATCTGCCCGGGCAGGTCGAGGCGGGCCTCCGCGCTTACCTCAGCGAAGGCGGTCAGAGCGGGGCAGCCGGGGATCACGGCCAGGGGATTGAAGGAGCATCGGTCACGCTCCCGGCGCGCGCTTCCCTTACACTGTCCCCCATGTTGGCCCCCAGCCTGATCGACCGCCCGGTGAACTGGGTGGCGCTGGCGGGCTTCATGGGCACTGGCAAGAGCCGCGTCGGCTGGGAGCTGTCGCGCGCCCTGGCCCTGCATTTCGTCGATACCGACAAGCTGATCACGCGGGTGGTGGGCAAGAGCATTCCCGAGGTGTTCGCGCAGGAAGGCGAGGGGTACTTCCGCGCCTGCGAGCAGGAGGTCGTGCGGCGCGTGACCCGGCTCGACCACGCGGTCATCAGCCTGGGCGGCGGCACCTTCATCCAGGAGGAGAACCGCCGGGTACTGCTCGGGCGCGGGCCGGTGGTCGTGCTGTGGGCCACACCCGAGACCGTCTACGCCCGCACCAAGCACAGCGACCGCCCCCTGCTCCGCACCGACGACCCGATGGGCCGTATCCGCCACCTGATGGATGAGCGCGCCCCGGTCTACCAGCAGGGCACCATCCACGTGCACAGCGACGGCCGCCCCTCCGAGGAGATCGTGGAGGAGGTGATCGAGCGGCTCTGGAACTGGGCCGACGCGCAGCACGCCTGGGCCGAGGCGGAGGCGCTGCCGCCGGGGCTGGAGGAACGTGCGACGGATTGAGGTCGGCGGGGCCGGCCCGGCCCACCGCTACGAGGTCAGGGTCGGCGCCGGCCTGCTGGAGACCGTCAGCCTGCCGCAGCGCCACATCGCCCTGATCCACCCGGACGACCTGCCGGCCGAGTTCGTGGCGCGAGTGCAGGTGGCCCTCTCCCCCACCCTGACCGTGAGCGTCCCCGCCCGCGACGACTGCAAGACCATAGAGGTGCTGGGCCGCGTGCTCTCGCAGCTGGCGGCGGCCAACCTGCCCCGCGACGGCGCCGTGGTGGGCCTCGGGGGCGGCGCGGCGACCGATCTGGCGGGCTTCGTGGCGGCCAGCTACCTGCGCGGGGTGGCGTTCTATACCCTGCCGACCACCCTGCTGGGCATGGTGGACGCGGCGGTGGGCGGCAAGACCGGCGTGAACCTGCCGGAAGGCAAGAATCTGGTGGGCGCCTTCTGGCCGCCCAGAGCCGTGTGGTGCGACACGGACACCCTGGGCACCCTGCCGCCCGCCGTGTTCCGCGAGGGCGCCGCCGAGGCCTTCAAGCACGGGCTGATTCAAGACCCCAGCCTGCTGCCGCGCGTGCTGGCCCCCGAGTTCCGGCCCGGCGGCGCGCTGCTGGAGGACACCGTGGCCGACGCCGTGGCGGTGAAGGCCGGGGTGGTGACCCGCGACCTGACCGAGCAGGGCGAGCGCGCCTTCCTGAACTTCGGGCACACCCTGGCGCACGCGCTGGAGGCGGTGACCCACCACGCCCTGCCGCACGGCGAGGCGGTGGCCTACGGGATGCACTACGCCGCTCACCTGGGCCGCGCCCTGGGCGGCGCCGACCTGACCCCGGACACGCTGGCCTTCCTGCGCTGGCAGCGCCCGGCGCCCCTGCCCCGGCTGAGCTTCGACGACGTGATGCCCTTCATGGCGCGCGACAAGAAGGCCGACGCCGACGGCGTGCGCTTCGTGCTGCTGCGCGAGCTGGTCCGGCCGTACCTGACACGCGTGGAGAGCGGCGTTCTGAAGTCGGAGTTCGCCGCGTGGCAGGCCGAGGTCTCCCAGGGCTGGTGAGTTCAGCCCTGGTCGGCTTCGTCACCTTTCGGCCCTAAACCCGCTAGGCTGAGCCATGCTGCTCGTGCTGAACGGCCCCAACCTGAACCGCCTCGGCCTGCGCGAACCGGGGGTCTACGGCGCGCAGACGCTGGAGGATCTGGAACGCCAGTGCGAAGCCTGGGGCGCCGAGCTGGGCGAGTCGGTCACCTGCCGCCAGAGCAACTACGAGGGCCAGTTGCTGGAGTGGGTTCACGAGGCGCAGGAGCAGGGTTTCACCGGCATCGCCATCAATCCCGGGGCGCTGACTCACTACAGTTACGCCCTGCGCGACGCCATCGCCAGCCAGCCCCTGCCGGTGGTCGAGGTGCATATCAGCAACGTGGACGCCCGCGAGGAGTTCCGCCACACCAGCGTGACCGCCGCCGTGTGCCGGGGCAAGATCAGTGGCCTGGGCTTCTTCGGCTACCGCCTGGCGCTGGAATACCTGACCGAAGGAGTGGGATGAGGTGGGCGTGTCTGATCCTGCTTTCAACGTCTATGGGGCTGGCCCAGACGCCTGAGCAATTCGCCGCGACACTTCGGGTCAACCGGGCGTATGAATACAATCCCGGACTGGTGCGCGTGGATGTCGTCAACAGAGGGCCTGGGAACGTCTGGTTTGACCCAGGTACTCGTTGCAGGCTCGATTTCTTCGTTCTGGAGGCGCCAGCGCTCCCGCCCGCCAGGATCGTCTGCACCGCCGAACTCCGGCCACCCGAGCGCTGGGGAGTCGGCACCGTCAGGTCAATGGAGTATCTGGGCTCGGTATCGTCCGGCGAACAGACACTGAGGGGAGTCGTGAAGATTCGGGTTGCCCAGGATATGGGCGGTCAGCCGGGCAGATTCGCAACTCTTGCCGTTCCCATCCCCCAGACCAAACTCAACGTCGGCTGGTTCAAACCCGGTGGGAAACGTCCACCCGTAAGCCCGCCCATGCCGCCTGCCCGCTGATTAGACTCATCCTAGGCCACTGTCCTGACCTTGCCCCAAGACCCCCACATCTGATACCTTGGCCTTTAGTGTCTCGCGCTTGGTAGGGCCGAGATGACCGGGAGGCTCCCGGACACGGACGCGCCGTCTCCCCGGCGGCGTGGGCCGAGGTCGCCAGCCAAATCCCACTGTTTATGGAGTTTCAAGGTGAAAACCTACATCCCCAAAAATGACGAGCAGAACTGGGTCGTGGTCGACGCGACCAACGTGCCCCTGGGCCGACTGGCGACGCTGATCGCCAGCCGCATTCGTGGCAAGCACCGCCCGGACTTCACCCCGAACATCATCCAGGGTGACTTCGTGGTGGTCGTGAACGCCCAGCAAGTCGCGCTGACCGGCAACAAGCTGGACGGCAAGGTCTACACCCGCTACTCCGGCTACCAGGGTGGCCTGAAGACCGAAACCGCCCGTCAGGCGCTGGCCAAGCACCCCGAGCGCGTCATCGAGCACGCCGTGTTCGGCATGCTGCCCAAGGGCCGCCAGGGCCGCGCGATGCACAGCCGCCTGAAGGTCTATCCCGGCCCCGCGCATCCCCACACCGCCCAGCAGCCCCAGACACTTGAGGTCAAATAACCATGGCGATCCAGCAACCTGAACAGTTCTACGGCACGGGCCGCCGCAAGACGGCCGTCGCACGCGTGTTCCTCCGCCCCGGCGAAGGCAAGATCATGGTGAACGGCAAGGAGTTCCAGACCTACTTCCGTGGGCTGCTGCGCGCCGTCCACGCCCTGCAGGCCTTCCGCGAGACCGGCACCGCCGGCCGCTACGACGCCGTGATCACGGTCGCCGGCGGTGGCCCCACCGGCCAGGCCGACGCCATCAAGCTGGGCATCGCCCGCGCGCTGCTGAAGGTCAACCCCGACTTCCGCGCCACCATGAAGCCCAAGGGCCTGCTGACCCGCGACCCGCGCGAAGTGGAACGCAAGAAGTACGGCCTGAAGAAGGCGCGCCGCGCGCCCCAGTTCAGCAAGCGCTGATCTTCAGTCCACTCCGCTTCACCCTGGCCCCCTCCGCACTGGAGGGGGTTGTTCGTGTGGGCCCGGCTGGGTCATACGCGTTGCGCTTCATTCCGGAACCTCCGGGAGAGCGCCGGAGGTTCCTCCACGTCGCGCCACGCGTCCTTGTTGCTTCTCCCTTTGGTCGGGCACAGTCGCTCAAGTTTGAGCGACTGTGCCGCAATGGGTATCAGAGGCGCCGGATGATGAACCGGGCAGACTTACAGTAAGCTGCGTCCGCTGATGTCTGCGCCAGAAGCCCCCTCTGCCATGACCGTTCCTTCCGGCTCGGCCGCCACGCCGGACGGAGTGACGCTGGTGATCACCGAGCGGGTGCGGCCCTCGCAGGTGCCCGCCTACGAGGCCTGGGCGCACCGGGTACAGGCGCTACTCGCCAAGCACCCGGGCTTCGTGGGCCTGCACGTGCTGCGCGATCCCTCGCGGCCCACCCCGGAATACATCACGCTGCTGCGCTTCGCCTCCCAGGCGGCGCTGGACGCGTGGCGCCACGACCCGACCTACCGCAAGATGCTGGAGGAACTGCCCGCCTTCACGGCCGCCGAGGTCGATTACCGGGAGGCGCGGGGACTGGAGGCCTGGTTCGACCGTCCGGCCAGCCTGCCGGCGCCGCCGCTGTGGAAGACCGTCCTGGTGGGCTTCGTGGGCGTGTACCCGCTCATTTTGCTGTTCACCTGGCTGGCGCGGCCGCTGACCCAGGACTGGGTATGGTGGGCCGCCATCCTGCCCTCGGCGTTCCTGGCGACGCTGTTCCTGAACTGGCCGGTGCTGCCCCTGCTCTCGCGCACGCTGCGGCGCTGGCTGTATCCGGCCCGCTGAGGCGGACACGCATGACAGGACAAGGCGGCCAGACACATCCCATCTGGCCGCCCCTCTCTCTCCCTCTCTCCCCTACACCCACGTCCCATTGATCTCCCGGACGATCAGGGTCGTGCCGTCGGCGTCCACGATCAGGACGTTCGCGCCGACCGGGGTATCCGGGCCGGTCGCGCGCCAGTCGGAGTCGCCCACCCGCACGCGGCCCACGCCGTTGTGGATGGCGGTGGTCACGGTCACGGTGCGGCCCACCAGGCGGCCCGCGCCCAGGTTCATATCGTCGCCCTCCGAGCCGCCCAGCACAAGCCGGTTCACGTAGCGCCGCCCGACCAGCACGGCGGCCACGCTGAGGCCGGCGAAGAGCAGGAGCTGCAGGGCCACCGGCACCGGCAGCACGAACACGATCAGTCCCAGCATGAAGGCGGCCAGCGCCAGCCACACGAAGAAGATGCCGGGAGCCAGCACCTCCAGAATCAGCAGGCCAGCGCCCAGCACCCACCAGTGCCAGGGCTGCACACGCTCCAGGGTCGGCAGCCAGTCCACGGCCCTAGTCCTTGCGCCCGCCGAAGGCTTCCTTCGCAACCTCCGCGATGCCCTGCAGGCTGCCCAGGATGGCGGTGGCCTCCATCGGCAGGATCAGGGTCTTCTGGTTGGGCGAGGTGGCGAACTCCTTCAGGGCGTCCACGTAGCGCTGGGCCACGAAGTAGTTGATGGCCTGCACGTTGCCGGCGGCGATCGCCTCGCTCACCATGCGGGTCGCGGCGGCCTCGGCCTGGGCCTGACGCTCGCGGGCCTCGGACTGCAGGAACGCGGCCTGCCGGGCCCCTTCGGCGTTCAGGATCTCGGCCTGCTTCTCACCCTCGGCCTTCAGGATGGCGGCCTGCCGGAAGCCCTCGGCGTCCAGGATGTTGGCGCGCTTCTCGCGTTCGGCCTTCATCTGGCGGGCCATCGAGGCGACCAGATCGGCCGGCGGCTTGATGTCCTTGACCTCGATGCGCGTGACCTTGACTCCCCACGGCTCGGTGGCCTCGTCCACCACGCTCAGGAGGCGGGCGTTGATCTGGTCGCGGTTGCTGAGCAGTTCATCCAGATCCATGGAGCCCATGACCGTGCGGATGTTGGTCATGGTGAGGTTCAGCGTGGCCTGCTCCAGGTTGCGAACCTCGTAGCTGGCCTTGGCGGCGTCCAGCACGGCGTAGAACACCACGCCGTCCACCGTCACCAGCGCGTTGTCGCGGGTGATGATCTCCTGGCTGGGCACGTCCATGACCTGTTCCATCATGTTGACCTTGCGCCCGATCCGGTCGATGTACGGAATGATCAGGTTCAGCCCCGGCTTGAGGGTGCGCTGGAACTTCCCGAAGCGCTCCTGGGTCCACTGGTACCCCTGCGGCACGCTCTTGACCCCGGCGAGCAGGGTGATGATCACCAGCAACACCAGAAACACCACCACGATCGTCAATCCCATGTCTTGCCTCCTGTAGTGGCCAGTACGCGCCCCAGGCGCCTAACGTTCCCGCAGACGCAGGCCAGGAACGTCGAGTGTGAGCACGCCCAGCAGCCCCAGCGACCGCCACAGCGGCAGCGGGTCGAGCCTGTTCGCCTGGGCCGCCAGCAGGCTGATCACCGTGCCGTGCGCGACGATGGCGATGGTGTCCTGCCCATTGGCGGCCAGGACGGCGTTCACCGCGTTGCCGAAGCGGCTTCGGGCACCCTCGGCACTCTCCTCACCCGACACGACCTGATCCGGATGCTGGAAGAACCGGGCGATCTCGGCCTCGAAGTCGGCAGGATCGGCGTGGAAGGGGGACGTGTAGCGCAGCTGTTCGTGCAGGCCGACCATGCGTCGGTGCGGCACCCCCAGCGCCGCCGCCAGCCCCTGAGCCGTCGCCACCGCCTTGGGCTCCTCGCTGGACACCACGAGGTCGGGCCGGGGGGTGAGCCGGGCGACCAGCGCCGGGAGGCCGTCCAGCGCACCTTCCGCCAGTGCCCACTCGTGCGCCGGCACGCCCGGAACGATCGTCGGTCTTCCATGTTTGATGAGGTGGAGGGTGCGCGGCATGGGGCTATGGAAGCACGGGAGGGGGGTGGATGAAACCGGACTTCGTCACGCCCGACCATGCCCACCGCACCGCTACACTCAGGCCCGATGCTGCCCCTGGTCGAGCTGCAAGACGTCACCGTGATCGCCGGAGGCCGGAGCCTGCTCCAGCACGTCACCCTGCACATCCAGCCGGGCGAGGCCATCCGGCTCTCCGGCCCGAACGGCGGCGGCAAGACCACGCTGCTGAGGGTGCTGGCCGGTGAGGTCGCCCCGGTCGGCGGGAGGCGCACCTACGGCCTGGGCGGGGTTCCACGCCGCTCCGCCGTGCAGGCCCGCCGCACGCTGTCCCTGGTCGGCCCGGACGCCGAGGCGTTCTTCCTGACCCGCGACTGGGTGCAGACCGTGCGCGACGTGCTGCTGGCCGGGTTCGAGGGCGAAGCCCTGAACCTCTGGGGCGGCAGTCCGGCCGCCGAGGCCAGGCTGACCGAAGTGGTGGCCCTGACCGGGATCGGCGCCCTGCTGGAGCGCGATTTCCGCACCCTCAGCCACGGCCAGCGGCGGCGGGTGGTGCTGGCCCGCGCCCTGATGCCCTCGCCCGAACTCGTGCTGCTCGACGAATTCACGGACGGCCTGAGCGAGGGGGCGCGGGCGGAACTGGGGGGCGTGCTGGGAGACCTCCACGCCTCCGGAGTCGCCGTGATCCTGGCGACCCACCGACCCGACGAGGCCCCGGCGCTGCCCTGGCGCACCCTGCGCGTGGAGGACGGCCGGCTGGCCGACGAGTTCCACGCCTCCAGGCCGCCCATTCCGTCTCCCCTGCCCCGCCCGCCCGGCTCCGGCGACCTGGTGCGGCTGCGCGGCGCCGAGATCTTCCGCAATGGGCACCGGGCGCTGGGGCCGCTCTCGTGGACGTGGCAGGCCGGGCAGCACTGGCTGGTCACGGGCGAGAACGGCTCCGGCAAGAGCACGCTCGCCCGGCTGGTGGCCGGCGAGTTCTGGCCCGCTCTGGGCGGCGAGGTCACGCGCCCGTACCTGAGGCGCGACCTGCTGAGCGAGCGGCGGCGCACGGTGGGGCTGGTCGGGGCCGAGACCGGCATCCGGCAGCGCCGCGAGTGGACGGGCCAGGAGGTGATCGCCAGCGCCTGGAGCGGCAGCGAGGGCTTCGCGCCGGAGCTGTCCGGCACGCAGGGCGGGGAGGTGGAGGCCATCGCCGCGTACCTGGGCCTGGGCGAGCTGCTGGGACGCAGCGCCGCCACGCTCTCGCAGGGGCAGCTCCGGCGCCTGCTGCTGGCCCGCGCGGTCGTCCACCGGCCCCGCCTGCTGATCCTGGACGAAGGGCTGGACTTCCTCGACACCTACTCCAGGGCCCGCTTCCTGGCCCTGCTGCCCGAGTTGGCGCGCGGCGGCACGCACCTGATGGTCGTCGCGCACCGGGCGGAGGACGCTCCGGCGGGCCTGACTCACCACCTCCACCTGAGCGGCGGTACGGCGGAGTTCGTCCGGGCGCTGGCGGCCGAGCCGGCTGGAACGGGCTGACGCCATCTGGACGAAGGGGCAGACGGCGGCGCAGGTCAACCCGCCCTGACCTGCGCCGCCCCGAGAATCATGTTGTCGCTGCTGCGTGCCCCCGGCTACCTGGGCAGAGCCACGTTGGACACGGTGAAGGGCAGTTCCGGCGTCAGACCCGGGCCGCGCTTGTCGAACTGCGAGTTGACCACCAGCAGGCGGTTGCCCTCCTGCGCGATGGTCGTGGGGAAGCGCAGGCTGGGATCGGTGAAGGCCGTACCCAGGGTGCCGCTGCTGAAATCCGCCGACAGCGCGACCGGCACGATCAGCACGGCCGAGTTGCGAACCACGTACAGGGTCTGGCCGCTCAGCAGGATGCCGTCGCCGCTGGTGACCGCGGCGCCGCCCAGGTTGATCTCGGTCACGGACTTGTCGGCCACGGTGATGCGGAACAGCTTGCCGGTGTTCGACTGCACCACGATCAGGTACTTGCCGTCCGGGGTGGAGGCGATGCCGTTCAGGTTGAAGCCCGCCACGTATTGCAGGGGCGTGCCGGTGAAGTCCAGCCAGGACTCCAGGGTGCCCAGACCGCCCGCCGTGCGCCCGATGCGGAACAGCACGGGCCGCTGCGAATCGGTGATGTAGGCGGCGTCCGGCGTCAGGGTCACGTCGTTGAGGAAGGTCGCGGTGGCGGCGGGCGTGCTGAAGGCCTGGATCAGTGCCTTACTGGCCGTGTCGTAGACGAAGACCTTGCCGCTGGGTCCCCCCGCGATAAACAGCCGGCCCTGCTCATCGACCTTCATGCCGATAGCGGTGGGACGCTCGGCGGTGGGCGCGAGGAAGACCTCGGTGGCCGCCTTGCCCAGCGTGCCCCGGAAGATGGTGCCGTCGGTCGTGCTGCCGACGTAGAAGTTCTGGCTGCCCGCCCGGTGCGCGATGCCTTCCGGATAGACGGCGTTTCCAGGCAGCGTATAGGTGCTCACCAGGGGGGCCTTGACGAGACCACAGGCGGCGAGGGCGGCGGTCAGCAGCACGGCAGTCATGAGTTTTGGCATACCTCCCCTTTATATGGGGCTCAGGTCAGCTTTCCATCCGGTTCGGCTTTAGCGTGGGTTGGGAATCCTCAGGGCAGGCCGGGCGGGGGCAGTCCCGGCGGAGGCAAACCCCGGCGCAGCGCCGGCTTCGTCAGGTTCAGCTCACTTTCAGGCTCTAGCCTGCGGGGCGTGAAACGTTTTGCCCTGACCCTGGCCCTGTTCTGCGGGGCGCTGTCTCCCCTGACCCTGGCCCAGACGGCCACCCCGGCCTCTCCGACCACGCCCCCGGCCGCGGGTGAGCGGACGATTGAGGCCATCACCGCCACCAGCCAGAAGGGCTACTCCATCCGCGTGCCCGCCGGCTGGACACCGTTCAAGAACGTGCCCGGCGCGGACGTGGCGTTCGTCAGCAAGCCGCTGGGCACCATCCGCCCGACGGTGACCGTGGTGGTCAACGACGTGCCCGCCGACCTGAAGGTGACCCTGGCCGACGTGCGCGACATCAACGTCAAGAACCTGCCCTCGCTGAGCAAGGAGAGCCTGAAGATCGTCGGCGAGAAGACGATCAAGCTGAGCGGCCGGGACGCCATCCTCTGGACGCTGGTCGGCAACGGCGAGGGCGGCCAGGTGCGCTGGACGCAGGTGTTCACCGTCAAGAACAACCGCATCTTCACCGCCACGCTGGTCACGCCGGTCGGCGCGCCCGCCGAACTGCTGGAGAGCGGCCGCGCGATCCTGACCAGCCTGACCCTGAAATAAGGGCTGGAGCACACGCGGGGAGTCGAGGTGATCGGCTCCCCGCTCAGCTGGATGGAAGATAAGAGCAGGGGCGTGGTGGGTACCCCCTCTCCTACGAGAAGCGGGGCCAGCGCTGGGGCTTCGGGAAGCGGGCGGCGTGGATCTGGGCAGCGAAGTCCTCCAGGGCCTCCTGCACCCCTCTGGCCTCGCGGATCAGGTTGGCGGCCACCGTCTGCACGCCCTGCTCGCGTTCCTGCTCCCAGTGGCTCAGGACGCGCTCGTTGAGGCGGGCATGGTCGGGGCTGGTCACGTCGCGCGGCGGGGCCAGGCGGTCGCGGGCGGCCTCCAGGTAGGCCACATGGTCAGCGCGGCGGGCGACCTCGGCGTAGTTGCCGGTCTGCTTGAGCAGGGCGACCCGGGCGGCCAGACGCTCGCGCTCCAGCACCCCGCGCGCGCGCTCCCGGCCCTGGATCAGCGCGGCCCCGGCGGCCATGGCGACCAGCGCCAGGGTGAACACCAGCAGCGACCAGTGCTGGGGCACGGCGTTGGTATCTACAGAGGTGCTCAGGTCGGTCAGCTGGCCCTGCTGGGCGGCGTTCGCGGCGATCTGCGCCGACACGCGCAGGATGCCGTCCCAGTTGAGGAAGCCCTCCACGCCCAGATAGAGGGCGCCCACGGCGGCGATCCAGGCGAGGTACGGGCGCCCCTCCCGGCCGGGGGCCAGCTTGGCGCGGTAGGCGAGTTCATCGACCAGCCACAGCAGCAGCACGCTGAACATCACCCCGGCGGTCAGCGCGATCAGGGTCAGGTAGAGGCGCGATTCGGGGTTGAACAGCAGGTTGATCGACACGCCGCTGATGACGCCCACGAAGAACTTGCTGAAGGTGGCGAAGCCGTTAAACACGCGCTTGCTGCCGCTGCGGACTTCCGGCGGGCGGATCGCCTGACCCTCGCGGGCGAGATCGGCCAGCGCCTGCTGCTGGTAGAAGGCCTCGGCGCTGGCGGTGTCGGGCGTGATGCCGTGCTGGGCCAGCGCCTCGAAGCGCACGGCGCGGGCCTCCTCGATCTGCTCGGACGCGCGGGTGTAGGCGTGCTCCACGCCGCTGCTCGCCGCGTTCATGAACTCCAGGTGTTCCTGCTGCCGCGCCCAGGAGCCGCGCACGCCCAGGCCGGTCTCGGCCAGCACGCGGTTGAGCTGCGCGCGGGCCTGTTCGTGGTGCACGCGGTACTGCTCCACATTCAGCCGCAGCAGCCGGGCCCGCGAGACCAGCAGACTGCGCGCCGCTTCCTCGCGCACCAGGGGCAGCTCGCCGCTCAGTTCGGCCAGCAGGGTCTCGAAGTGCGCGGGCGCCAGCACCGGCAGGAACTGTTCGGCCGCCAGGGGGTCGGGGTGCGGCAGCGCCGGCTCGTAGGGGTTGATCCCATCGGGCGCGGTGAAGGTCAGGTCGAGCGGATCGGGAGGAACAGTCGGTAGGGCTGGGGTGGACGGGGCTGGGCTGGATGGCGCTGGGGTGGATGGGGCTGGGGTGGACGGGGCTGCTGTAGGCGGCCCAGGCTGCACCGTTCCTGCCTGATTCGGCCCGCTCTGATTCGGATCGGGGCCGGTCACGCGCCGCTCCGGGCCTTCTTCACGCGCTCGGCGAAGACCGGGTAGACGTTCTGGAGGTCGTAGGCCCCGGCCATCAGCACCCGGCGGTCGTCGGCCGCGGCGCCCAGCGCCTTCACGAAGGCGTCCCGGATGGACGTACCGCCCGCGCCGGCCTCGGGGCTCAGTCCGGCCAGGAAGAGCTGCCGGGTCGCGCTGGCGCCCAGCAGGGTCTGCACCCGGCCGCCCAGGCTCGCGCGCTGCGGGTCGTCGTTCAGGGCGCCGTCGGTGAAGAGGATCAGCACGTCGCGCACGCCCGTGGTGCGGGCGGCCAGGGTGCCCGCCTGCGAGAGCGCGGCGCTGATGGCGCTGCCCCTGCCGGTGCAGGGTCTCGTCAGGGCGTCGGTGTAGCGCAGGATGTCGGCGCGGGCGAGCCGGGCGCCACTTTTGGACTGGAAGGTGAAATCCGCGACCGTCTGCACGCCGCTGCACACCCGCAGCAGGCTCAGCGTGTCGCCGGAGCGCACCTGATTGAGCATCACGCTCTGGGCGAGCAGCCGGGCCTGCCGGGCGTAGCCGTAGGCCGGGTTCTTGGAGCTGCCGGTCATGTCCACCGCCAGCACCAGATGCAGGGGCGGGGTGGTCAGACCCAGCACGGAGGCGGCGCTCAGGGGCGTGGGCACCAGCAGGGGCAGCAGGCTCAGGGCGGCGGGGATGGGCATGGGGTCTCCTGAAGGGTCTGGCTCACTCGACAGTCTGGCTCAGCAAAAAGTCTGGCTCAGCGCGGTGAGGGCGGGGTGGGATTGCGGGGTCTGAGGCCGGCGAGGGGCACCGCCACGCCGCCCACGCGGGTCAGGCCGGGCGGCGCCGGGGGGGTCTTCAGGTCGTGGGGCAGGGTTCGCAGCAAAGAGAGTTCCCGGCAGGCGGCCTGCTCGCGGTAGAGGTTTACCGGCACGCTGACGCGGCCGTCCGGATCGCCCAGCCAGACGGCCATCGCGTACTGCGGGGTCAGGCCCGCGCACCACGTGTCGTTCACGTCGTCGGTGGTGCCGGATTTGGCGCCCAGCGGCATGGCGCGGCCCGTCAGGCGGTCAGCCAGCGAGGGCCGCAGGAAGCGGACGTGGCTGGCACGATCCTGCACCGCGCCGGTCAGGAGGTCGAAGGTCTGGGCGGCCACCACCTCGTCCCACAGCTCCGCGCAGGCCCGGCGGGGCAGCGGGAGGGGGCGGCCCGAGCGGTCGTAGGCCTCGGCCAGCAGGTGCGGCGGGCAGAGCTGGCCGGCAGAGGCGAAGGAGGCGTAGGCCGCCGCCACGCTCAGCGGCGAGGCCCGCCAGGTGCCCAGCGCCGGGCTGGAGCGGTTGCCGGGGTCTTCGGTGTAGCCCACCCCCGCCAGCACGCGCCGCAGCGCGGCCTCGCGCCCGCTGCCGACCTGCACGGCCACGGTGTTCAGCGATCGGGTGTTGGCCTCGCGCACGCTGACCGCGCGGTTCAGGAAGGTGCCGGAGTTGTTGCCGATGGCCTGCGCCCCGTAGCGCGTGGCCTCGTCCCGGAAGGTGGAAAGCTGGGTCAGGCCCTCGCCGAAAGAGACCGCGTACAGCAGCGGCTTGACGGTGCTGGCGACCGGCCGCCGGGCCACCGCCGCCCACTGCCGCCCCGGCTGGCTGCTCTGCTCGCCGCCGGTGGAGCTCGCCAGCGCGATCACGCCCCCGCCCCGCACGTCCACGATGGCCGCGCCCTCGGCGGTGCCGGGGGGCCTGGCGCCGGTCTCACCCTCACCGCTCACCCGGCGGGAGAGCGCAGCCTGGGCGCCCGCGTCGATGGTCAGCACCACGCGCCCCACCCGCCGGGGATCGAGACCAGACGAGCGCAGTTCACGTCGCACGAGTTCCTGCATGGCCCACACCGGCTCGGGCTCCTGGCGGTAACCCTGGCGCCGCACGGCGCTCACCACGCGCAGGTCGCCGCCCGAGCCCGCGTATTCCACCTGCCACAGCCGGGGCTCCAGCGGGGTGGCCGCCGCCTCCTGATAGGTCTGTTCGGAGATCAGCCCACGCGTCCGCAGAATGTTCAGGGTCACGAGCTGCGAGCGGCGCATGGCGCGGAAGCGGGCGGTGGCGGTCTCGGGTGGGGTGTCTTCCGACACGAGGTAGCGCCCCGGCGCGGGCAGCAGGCCCACCAGAAAGGCGCTCTGCGCCAGCGTGAGGTCGGCCGGGTCGCTGCCGAACACGGCCCGCGCCGCGTCGTAGATGCCCTTGCGCTGCCCGATGCCGATCCAGGGCAGCGAATTGACGCTCATGGCGAGCACCTCGCGCCGGCCGTAGCGCCAGGTGATCAGCGGCGCCAGCACGAACTCGGCGGCCTTGCGGCCCAGCACCAGCCCCAGGCCCTCGCGGCCGGTGTCGTAGTCGAAGTGGCCGGCCAGCACGCTGTTCTTCAGCAGCTGCATGGTGATCGTGCTGCCGCCCGCGCCGCTGAGAAGCGCGCGGGGCAATCTTCCCAGGTCGACCCCGGCGTGCGAGAAGAAGCGCACGTCCTCCTTGGCCACGTAGGCCAGCAGGAAGGCCGGCGAGACCCCCGAAAGCGGCACGCTCAGCGACTCGCGGCAGGGCACGGCGTTCACGGCGCTGCGTTCCTGGCAGTGGTCGATCACGCCCAGCGGGTCGCCCCGGCGATCCTGCACCTCGATGGGCAGGAGTTCCGAGCGCAGGTTCCAGGCCCGGCCCCAGGCCCCGGTGCTCAGCGCCCCCGCCAGCCCCAGCCCCACGGTGCCCAGCGTGAGCACCCCCACCCCCGCCAGCCCAGCCCGCAGCAGGCGGCGCAGTGTCCAGGGCTGCGGCCCCCGGATAAACGGCGTGCGCGGCCAGCGGCCCATCATGGCGTGGTTCCGTGGTTCATGGGGTGAGGTACGCGGCCGGGAGCAGGGCCGTTGCCGATCTCAGCGCACCACATCCGAGACGCCCGCCGCCGCCGAGCGGAACTGCCAGTCGCGGGCCAGCGTGTTCCACAGCCCCGACGCCCCGACCAGCAGGATCAGCACCAGCCCCAGCGCGGCCAGCGCCGTGACCGCCGAGGCCCAGCTCGACCGCGGCCCGCTGGGCACTGCCCCGCCCCGCGCCACCGGACGGGGTTCACGACGGGGCCGGGAGGTCGGCATAGACGGCAACGCCGCCGCACTCTGGCCGGATGAATACGGCCGGGGCTTCCGCACGAAGCTCATGTCCTCCAGCATAGGGGGAGAGGGTGAGGGCTGATTCCACCTTTTGGATGAGGGGGAAGGGTGGCAGATAGCAGATGGCGGAGGGCAGATGGCTGGAAAAGCCGAAGCGCCCTACCCTGCAATCACCGAAAGCCGTAGTGCGCGAAGCGCGCGGGCAACGAGGCGACACCGCAGAGGGCAAGTCCGCAGCCCACGCCAACGAAGCCACAACTCAGCGCCAGCGGGGGAACCGTGGCGACCACATGCCGAGCGCAGCGCTTCGCTACCCCCTGCCCTCTGCTGCGCAGCTCTGCGAGTCCGGGGTAGGGGGGGTAGGGAAGCCCGCCGCCGGCGCCCAGCTATCCCCCCAGCCGATCCGCCCACGCCGAGAGGAACGTCCCCAGTTCCACCTGCATCTCCACCCGCACGTGCGCGTGCCGAGAGAGCAGCGGCAGCGTGCCGACCTGCACGGCGTAGCCCGCGATCTCCAGCATGGCCTCGTCGTTGTCGCTGTCGCCGAAGGCCACCGTGCGTTCGTGCGGCACGCCCAGCGCGTCCGCGATCAGCGCCAGCGCGGCGCCCTTGTGTGCGCCGGTCGGTGTGACGGTCAGGAAGTGCGGGTAGGGCTCCTGCGCGCCGGTCAGCACCAGATGGGGGTGGGACTCGCGCAGCTGGGCAGCGAAGCCCGCCACGTGCGGGTGGAAATACCCGACCTTCTGGATGCTGTCGCGCGGCGCCTCGGCCAGCGGGCGGTAGCCACGCAGCACCATCCAGGGCTCGGGCTCGTAGCCGGGCGGGATGTCCACGTACAGCCCACCCTCGGTGAACAGGATGGCCCGCGCGCCGTCCAGCTCATGGGCCAGCACGGCTTCCAGGTCGTCAGGGGTGAAGATCGCCTCGGTGTGCAGGGTGCCGTCAATCTCGATCCGGCCACCGTTGTTGCTGGCGACGGCGTGGGGCTGCATGGCTTCCCTCACGGCCTCTGGCGCCATGTCCCGCCCGGTGATGATAGCGAGCTTCACGCCCTGTGCACGGAGGCGGCTCAACGCGGTGGCTACGTCGTCCTGCAGCCGGTCGCCGCGCTCCGGGATCAGGGTGCCGTCCAGGTCGAAGGCCATCAGCAGGGGGAGGCCCGTGGGGGCAGGGGCAGGAGTCATGGGGGGCAGCCTAGAGCATCGGTCAAAAGAACGGCGTTCTTTCGACCGAGCGGAGCGAGTAAATTGTACCCAGCAGGACGCAGAATGGAGCTGTCGGGAAGCTGTTGTCCCGACAGCGGAATTCGGAGAACTGCTTTAGAGCATCTGGGGAACCCGCCCGACTCCAGGGGGGCTTGACTCGCAGGGCTGCCCTGACCGCCGGGGCCCGGCCGGGCCCCCAACACGAAACCGCCCACCATGGGGGCGGGCGGTGTGTCGCGCGGAGAGGCTTACTCGCCGAGGGGCGCTTCGGCGGTCGCCTGAGCCTGGGCTTCGCTGGCCGCGCTGGCCTTGGCGGCCTTGCTGGCGGCGGCGTCCTTCATCACGCGGCTGCGGTCGCTCTTGATGCGGGCGGCCTTGCCACGCAGGTCGCGCAGGTAGTACAGCTTGGCGCGGCGCACCTTGCCGCGTTCCAGCACGGTGACCTTGGCCAGCAGCGGGCTGGAGAAGGGGAACACGCGCTCCACGCCTTCACCAAAGGAGATCTTGCGGACGGTGAAGCTCTTGCGGCTGCCCGTACCGTTCATGGCGATGACGACGCCCTCGAAGGCCTGGTTGCGGGTGCGGGTGCCTTCCACGACCTTGGTCTCCACGCGCACGGTGTCGCCGGGGCGGAACTCGGGGTGGTCGGTCTTGATGTGGGGCTGCTCGACGGCGCGCAGGATGGCACCACGGTTGGTCTTGATCTGGCTCTGCATACTCACTCCCTTCGGGCAGCGGACTGCCCCACGATCCCGCGCGGGCGGGCAGAGGCGTTCTTACTCCGGGTGACGGGCCTGCCGCACGCTGACGGCAAACCGGACTGTGGGAGTATACGCGAAGGCAGGGCTGTCAGCAAGGGTGCGTGGCTTAAGGGCGAGACGTCTCACTTTTCAGACACTGTATTCACGGCAATATCTCCTGTGTGGAATTGTCCTCAACCCCCGACACCCTCCTGGCCGATGCACAGATCGCCGCCCTGTCGCAGCGGCGGCGGGTGTCCGAGGTGCGGGCCCGCGAGCATGTGGGGGCCGCCGGGTGGGCACAGGCCAGCACCCTGGAAGCGATCATCCGGGCCGGGCAGGAAGGGCTGGTCGCCACCGAGGCGCTGAGGCAGGTGGTCAGCCTGACCGGCGAACAGCTCCGCACGCTGCCACTGAGCACGGGCGACAGGGAGCGGGCCGGACACGCGGCCACCCTGCAGAACGTGCTGCACAGCGGTGAGGATCAGCTGACGGTGGCCCATACCGTGAACGATCTGGTCTGCCGGGCGCTGGACGAGGTCGCCAGCACGCCGGTCGCGGAGATCAGCACGCAGCGCCTGAGAGCCATCCAGAGCCGCGTGCTGGAGCAGGTCGAGGCGCTGGGCGCGATCATCGCCTCGGCCCAGGCACAGGCCGACACGCTGGAACAGGTGCAGAAGCTCGATGAGGTCATCGCCGAACACCAGCTGCGCATCAGTGCCCTGAGGGAATACACCGCCAGCGCCGAGGCCGAGGCGCTGGCCGGAGCCGGCGAGCAGATCGTGCAGCGGATCGGTGAGCTCGACGAGGCCGCGCCTAAGCAGATCGAGGCCCTGTCGCGGATTGGCGAGGCGGTGGCCGAGCGGGTGGGCGACACCGGCGCCGATGCCCGGAAGAAGGCGGAGGCGCTGGAGGAGCTCGCCGAGACCATGACCGGCAAGGCCAGGGACATCCGCAAAGAGGGCTAGAGCGCGATCCAGTAGCGCCGGATGACCTTCGGGTGGAAGTCGAGCCTGAATTCCCCCTCCAGCTCGCCCCCGTTCGTCTCGATGATGCGGCGCGACCCCAGGTTGTCGGCGTCGCAGGTGACCAGGACGCGTTCCAGGCCCAGGCCGCGGGCGCGCCCCAGGGCCAGCCTCAGCGCCAGGGTGCCGTACCCCTGCTGGCGCGCCGAGGGCCGGATCTCGTAGCCGATGTGGCCGCCGAACACACGCAGCCGCTCGTTCAGACGGTGGCGAAGGCTCACGCGGCCCAGGTAGGTGTCCCCCTGAACCAGCCAGAGAGCTTCGGAGTTCACGAAACCCTCGGGTGGCACGGCCGGGGGCTCGAAACGTCGCAGTTCGGCCAGCACGGAGGCGAAGTCCTGCTCCATCTCGGCCACATCGAATTCCAGGGTGTCGCCCAGGCCGCTGCCGAGGGCCTGGGCCTCGCGCACGGCGTCGATGAAACTGGCTTTATAGCGGGCACTGGGAGGCACGAGTTCCGGCATGACCCAGTCTGCCCGGCACGGGATAGGGCCGGAATACGCCGTCTGGCGGGGCCGTCCGGAAGGGACGGACAGGTCGAGCGGCGTCCTGACCAGCGGGAACCCGGACAGTCACCAGCGGCAGTGGTGAATGGGGGGCCGAATTCTGTCCAGGGCACGGTGAATCCGCCGCCGCCGGGTTTAGAATCCGGGGCATGGCCGGCGCTGCGTTCGACATCCTTGACCTGGGCGTGATGCCCTACCGCGACGCCTGGGCGCTGCAGAAGGACATCCATGCGCGGGTGGTGGCGGGGGCCACGCCGACCCTCCTGCTGGTCGAGCATCCCCCGGTACTCACGCTGGGCCGCAAGGCGAAAGAGGGCCACAACATCGTCGTCAGGCGGGAGTACCTGGACTCGCAGGGCATCGAGGTGCTGGAGGTCGAGCGCGGCGGCGACGTCACCTACCACGGCCCCGGCCAGCTCGTCGCCTACGCGGTCTTCCCGGTCGGCCGCAAGGTCGCGGATTTCCTGCGGCTGCTGGAAAACGCCACCATCGCGGCGCTGCACACCCTGGGGCTGACAGATGCCCGTCCGAATCCCGGCTACGCGGGGGTCTACGTGTCGCCCTGGGACATCAACGGCCGGCTGTACGACCAGAAGATCGCCTCCTTCGGGGTGGCGGTGAGGCGACATGTGGCGCTGCACGGGCTGGCGCTGAATGTCACCACGAACCTCCAGCACTTCGAACTCATCGTGCCCTGTGGCCTGGAGGACACCCAGATGACCTCCGTGGCCCGCGAATACGGGCGGCGCGGCCTGAGCCGTGCGGCCAGCGTGGAGGAGGCCAGGACGGCCCTCGCCCACGCCTTCGAGACCACCTTCGCCACCTACGACTGGACGCTGCCGGAGCTTGCCGGGGCGGGGAGTTAAGCCATGACACGACCAGACACCACACCTGAACCGAAGTTCATCAAGAACGGCATCTACCGCAAGGACTCCGTGCCGGTGCGCGAGAAGAAGCCCGAGTGGCTGAAGGTGACCATCCCCACCGGCGGCGTGTTCACCGAGGTTCGCAAGATCGTCAAGGAACACCGCCTGCACACGGTCTGCGAGGAAGCGATGTGCCCCAACATCGGCGAATGCTGGTCGCGCGGCACGGCCACCTTCATGCTGATGGGCCACATCTGCACGCGCGGCTGCCGCTTCTGCGCCGTGGATACCGGCAATCCGATGGGCCGGCTCGATCTGGACGAACCCGCCGGGGTGGCCGATTCCGTGCGCCTGATGGGCCTGAAGTACGTGGTGCTGACCTCAGTCGACCGCGACGACCTGCCCGACGGCGGCGCCTACCACTTCGCCAAGACCGTGCAGGCCATCAAGACGCTCAACCCCGAGACCCGCGTGGAGGCCCTGACGCCCGACTTCAGCGGCAACACGCACTGTGTCGATCTGGTGCTGGACAGTGGCGTGGACACCTACGCCCAGAATCTGGAGACCGTCCGCCGCCTGACCCATCCGGTGCGCGACATCCGCGCCTCCTACGACCAGACGCTGGCGGTGCTGGCCCACGCCAAGCGGGCGCGCCCCGACGTGATCACCAAGACGAGCATCATGCTGGGCCTGGGCGAAACGCGGGAGGAAATTGCCGAGGCGATGCGCGATTGCCGCACAGCCGGCGTAGACGTGCTGACTTTCGGCCAGTACCTGCGCCCCACCATGCACCATCTGCCGGTCGAGCGCTACGTGAGCCCCGAGGAGTTCGACGAGATCCGCGAGGAAGGCATGGAGCTGGGCTTCCTGGAGATCGTTTCGGGGCCGCTGGTTCGCAGCTCCTACAAGGCCGAGCAGATCGTGATGGATCGGCCTGGAACCCTGCCGGAGCACCTGGCACACCTCGAGGCGGGCAGCGAACTCAGCCTGATCTGAGCCCTATCTCCCACTGGAAACCCCCGCACTCGGCGGGGGCTTTTCCTATTGCGTCGGGTTCTGGACGTTACAGGCTGTCGCCCGCCTGCTGCAGGGCGTCGGCCAGTTGCTTGAGCTGGCTGCCAGTGTTGCCCTCGGCGTGCGAGGCGGCGCGGCCGGTTTCCTCGCCGAGCTTGGTGAGCAGTTCCTTGATCCTGGCGCCGTCCGGGCTGCCGCCCTCGAGCTGCTTCTGCAGCGCCGTGAGGTTGGCGTGGATGGTCTTGGCGCCGCGCCAGTCGGCGTTCTCCATGTCGGCCGTCCACTTGCCGATCAGGTCGGCGCCCTTCTTGGGGTCGAGGTCGGTGAGGCTGCCCTGCAGGGCGGTCAGGGTGGGCTGAATACGGGTGGGCATGGTGGTTCCTCCTGGGGTGGGACTCAGTTGGGCTCTGGACGCCATCCTGGCGGGCACCGGTGGGCCACTCTGGGCGAAATCCCGCTTTGTCAACGGGGCGTGAAGCGTGGCCTACGGCCGGCTCAAGCGGTTTCCACCATCAGCTTCACACCCGCTTCAGGGGGATACAGGAAAGCCGCACCGGGCGCTCATGCCCGAGGCAGCGGTTCAGGAGTGCAGGGGACGGGGTGGAAAGGCCCGGTGCGCTGCCCCGCTCCGCGCCTGCCACGCAGAGATGACGTGCTGGACGTTCGGCGCCAGGGGCGTCTGGCAGTCGAGTTCCAGATCATAGCCGGTGAAGGTATGGACGGTGGCTGCGTCCCGGCGGGCGTCCCCCGGGCGCCGGTCTCCGCGGGCGGCTTCGCGCCGTTCCAGCTCCTCTCCCGGACAGTGCAGACCGACTACGAAGACGTCACAGCCGCGCAACAGTTCGCAGAAGTCCTGCCACATCCCCGGCGTTTCGATGATGTAGTCCACGACGAGGTTGTTTCCAGCACCCAGCAGGGCAGGCAGGCACCGGTTGAATCCTCCGAAGACCTGCGGGCGGATGGTTGGCCAGTCGCGTATCCGTCCGTCCGGGGTGCGCGGCAGCACGTCCGAACCGAACATGAAAAAGTCGAGGCTGAAGTGCAGGAAGGGCACCGGCAGGGCATCCCGCAGCGCCCGGCAGAGAGTCGATTTACCTGCACTCGACGCCCCGTTGATCAGGATCAGGCTCCCGGACATCGCGCTAGCCACCCTCCAGATGCCTGACCAGCTTGAGCAGCAACCGATCCAGCTCCTGCAGTTCGGCCTCGCTGAGCCCGGAGAGCAGTTCGGTCTCGTTGTTCAGGTGCTCGGGCAGCAGGGCCTCCACGCGGGCGCGGCCGGCGGGGGTCAGGCGTACGCGGCGCGAGCGGGCGTCGGTCGGGTGGGGCGTCCGCTCGACGAGGCCCTGGGCCTCCAGCCCATCGATGCGGTTGGTGATGGAGCTGGGGGTCACGGCGGCCAGCCGGGTCAGTTCCATGGGGGTCAGGCCCTCCGGGGGGGCACTGCGGTACAGGGTGAACAGCAGATCGGTATGCGCGTGGTTCAGGCCGTGCTGGTGCTGCACGCGTTCCACCCGGTCGGCGGCCAGCCGCGCGGCGCGGGCGAGCAGGATCAGGCGCAGCATGGGCGTGGGCTCCAGCCCTGGGCGGGTCGCGACCCAGTCCGAGCGGATGCGCGTGAGCAGGGCGTGGGTGTCCATAGCCGGGTTCTAGCATCCGGACGCACACCAGGAGCCAAGCCATTCATGGTATTTAGACGTGAAAATAAATCTGCTACACTGGGGCCATGAACCGGGTGCTTCTCGCCACTGCCCTGGCCCCGCTGATCTGGGGCAGCACCTACCTGCTGACCTCCAGCTTCCTGGCCGGCGTGCCCGCCCCGCTGCTGAGCGTGCTGCGGATTCTGCCGGCGGGGCTGCTCCTGCTGCTCGCGGTGCGCCGGCTGCCGCCGCGCGAGTGGTGGCTGCGGATCGGCGTGCTGGCCCTGCTGCGTCAGGGGCTGTTTTTCACGCTGCTGTACGCGGCGGCCCAGAGCCTGCCCGGTGGCGTCGCCGCCACCATCGGCGCGAGCAGTTCCATGCTGGTGCTGGGCCTGGCCTTTCCCCTGCTGGGGCAGCGGCCCAGCGCGCTACACCTGGGGCTGGCGAGCGCGGGCCTGCTCGGCGTGGCCCTGGTCAGCCTGGGGGCCGACGCGGCGCTCAGCGGGCTGGGGCTGCTGTACGCCCTGGGCTTCGCCTTCGTGAACGCGCTGGGGGTCGTGCTGTTCAAACGTTGGGGCTGGCCGGCGGGCGCGACCCCGCTGCAGCAGGCCTCGTGGGAGCTGACCCTGGGCGGGCTGATGCTGCTGCCGCTCAGCCTGGGAAGCCTGCAGGCGCTGGCGTCGGTCACGGCCGGGGGCTGGGCGGCGCTGGCCTTCCTGACCCTGATCGGCACGGCGCTGACCGCCTGGCTGTGGCAGCGCGGCCTGAACCTGTTGCCCGTGCAGCAGGTCAGTCTGCTGGGGCCACTCAGCCCCCTGATGGCGCTGGGCCTCGACCTGCTGATCGTGCGCCACGCCCTGAGCCCCGCGCAGGCTGCCGGAGCCCTGCTCATCCTCGGCAGCGTGATCCTCACGGCGCTGCCGGCTCGGCACAGTCTGAAGGCCGCGCCCAGTGCTTAGTCCCCGGATCGCCACAAGCACCACGGTCACAGCACCCAGGTCGTGCTGTACTTCCTGACATGCGACAACTGATCCGGCCCGCCCTGGCCGTGACCGTGCTGGCCGTACCTCTGCTGCTCGGCAGCGCCTCGGCCACCCTGGACAACGACGCCCAGACCATCCTGAACTTCGGCCCGCGCGTGGCGGGCAGCCCGGCGAACGAGCAGGCCCGCGCCTATCTGGAGGCGCAGTTCAGGGCCCTGGGCTACGAGACCCGCCGCCAGGACTTCAGCTACCCGCGCTTCGACGACCTGGGTTCGGACGTGAAGCTGGGCGAGCGGGTGCTGGGCGGCAACGCCCTGCAGAACTCGACCGGCGGCACCCTCAGTGGGCCGGTGGTGCGGGTGCCGGGCGTGGGCACCACGGAGGAGTTTGCCCGGGTGGACGTGCGCGGCAAGGTGGCGGTGGTGGCCCGTGGGGAGATCCCCTTCGCCCAGAAGGCCCGGAACGCCCTGGCGGCGGGGGCGGCGGGGCTGGTCATCGTCAACAACGCGGACGGCGAGTTGCGGGGCACCCTGGGCGACCGCGTGGCCCTGCCCGTGCTGGGCGTCTCCCCCACCGTGGGCGCGGCCCTCATAGACGGCGCCGCCGTGACCCTGAGCGTCCGCGTGCGCGAGGGCGAGGTGAAGGCCTCGAACGTGATCGCGTACAAGAGCGGCGTGACGGCTCCGGAGCTGCTGTTCGGCGCCCATATGGACTCGGTGCAGGGCGCGCCCGGCGCGAACGACAACCTCTCGGGCACGCTGTCGGTACTGGAGATCGCCCGCCGCGCCGCCAACACGCCCCTGGCCGCCAGGGCCTACTTCCTGCTCTTCGACGGCGAGGAGGACGGCCTGCTCGGCTCGCGCGCCTTCGTGAAGGACAACGCTCCGCTGGTGGGCACGCTGAAGGCCATGTTCAACCTGGACATGGTCGGCGTGGACGTCACGCCTCTGTCGCTGACCGGCGACAGCAAGCTGGTCGAGGCGGCCAGAGGGATAGCGGGCGTGCAGGCCAGCGCCGGTCAGCCCGGCGGCAGCGACCACGTGCCCTTCGCCCAGGCCGGTATTCCCACGCTGTTCTTCCACCGGGGCCTGGACAAGAATTACCACCAGCCCGGCGACAAGGTGCTCGACCCCGCGCTGGTGAGCGAAACGGTGGAGGTCGCCCTGAAGGTGGCCGACAGCGTGCTGAGCGCGACTCCAGTTCGTTGACTCGACCTCACTCCAAGCAAAAGCCCCTGCCGAGGCAGGGGTCTTTCCGTGGTGCGGATGCCCAGACTTGAACTGGGGACCTCACGCTTATCAGGCGTGCGCTCTAACCAGCTGAGCTACACCCGCGCACCTTCACAGGGCCGGCCCTCGCGGACAAGCGGCAGTCAATTTAGCAGGGGGGCGCCAGGGTGTCAACGCCACGGGCGCGAACGCGGCGGCTAGCGCAGCCAGGGCACGCTGCCGGCCGGGGGCGTCAGGCCGGCGTGGATCTCCAGGGCGTAGCGGTCGGTCATGCCGGCAACGTAGTCGCACACGGCCCGCTCGACCCCGCTGCCCTGCGCCCACTCGCGGTACTGCGGCGGCAGCATGGACGGCCGCGCGACCAGCGCCTGGAACAGGGTGGTGAGTACCCGCGTGGCCTGCTCGACCTGCATCTCCACGCGCCAGTGGCGGTACAGCTGCTCGCGCAGGAAGGTGCTGGTCTCCCGCAGGAGCGCCCGGACATCCGGGCTGTAGGTGATCAGGGGCTCCGGCCGGGCCTGCGCCTGGGCCGCCGTCTGAACCCCGCTGTCCCGGATGGCCGCGTCGCTGGCGGCCGTCAAGTCGGTGATCAGCCAGCCCAGCAGTTCGCGGTGCAGGTGGCGGCGCTCGCGGTCGCTGACGCGCAGGGCGTCCACCCCGGCCCGGCGGGTCAGCTCCCGCCACAGCGGCAGCCCGGCCAGGGCGGCGGGGGTGATCAGCCCGCTGCGCAGCCCGTCGTCGAGGTCGTGGGCGGTGTAGGCCAGGGCGTCGGCGGCGTCCACGACCTGCGCCTCCAGGCTGGGCCGCTGCAGCTCCGCGCGGTCGTGCTTGTTCAGCCCGTCGAGCACGTCCAGCGTGAGGTTCAGCCCCGGCAGATCGGGGCGGCGGTGCTCCAGCCGGGTCACGATACGGCGGGCCTGGGCGTTGTGGTCGAAGCCGCCATACTCGGCCATCAGGGCGTTGAGCACGCGCTCGCCCGCGTGTCCGAAGGGGGGGTGCCCCAGGTCGTGCGCCAGGGCGATGGTCTCGGCCAGCGTCTCGTTCAGGCCCAGGTTCAGCGCCACCGAACGCGCCACCTGCTGCACCTCCAGCGTATGGGTCAGGCGGGTGCGGTAGTGATCGCCGCTAGCGTTCAGGAACACCTGGGTCTTGGCCTCCAGCCGCCGGAACGCCGTGGTGTGCAGCACCCGGTCGCGGTCTTTCTGGAAGGCGGTGCGGCTGGCGCTCTCAGGTTCCGGATGCTCGCGGCCCCGCGATTGGCCGCTCAGGGTGGCGTAGGGCGCCAGGGTGGCCGCCTCACGGGCTTCGAGTTGGGCGCGGGTCACCATGGGGGCAGTCTGGCAGACGTGGGCGGAGATGGTTGATGGTTGATCGTCGATGGGTCACGGAGCATCCGGCGAGGAACGGAGGCGTCGCCTGCCACAGTCCTGAGCCAGCGCGACTCTGAACCTTTCCATCAACCATCATCTATCAACGATTGGCCTCACTTCGCCGGCGTGTACCAGTTCCGATCCCAGCGGTGGGCGTACAGCTTCTGCAGCTGCTCGGGCGGCAGGCCCGCGCCGTCGGCCAGGGCGGCGTTGCGCTCCACGTTGCGGATCGACCGCATCCCCACGATCACGGTGGACACCGCCGGGTGCGAGAGCACGAAGCGCAGGCTGGTCGCGGCCAGGTCGTCGGTGCCGATGCCCAGGTCGCTCTCGATGGCGCGCAACCTCGGCTGCAGCTCGGCCTTGCGGTCGCCGCCGAAGTAGCTGTTGCGGAAGTCGTCCTTGTCGAAGACCGTCTCGGGCGTGATGTGCCCGCTCAGCGCTCCCTCATCCAGCGCCACGCGCACGATCACGCCGACGCCGTGCGCCTGGCAGGCGTCCAGCAGGCGATCCTGCGGCGTCTGGTCGAAGACGTTGTAGATGACCTGCACGGTCTCCAGCACCCCGGCCTCGATGGCCTTGATGGCGTTCTCGGGCTGGTGGTCGTTGATGGACACGCCGAAGTGGCCGACCTTGCCGTCCTTCTTGAGCTTCTGCACGGCGTCCTGCCAGTCGCCCTGACCCAGCCAGGAGTCGTTCCAGACGTGGAACTGCTGCACGTCCACGCGCTCCATGCCCAGGTTCTTCAGGCTGCGCTCGGTGCACTCGATCACGTAGTCGCCGGGGAAGGCGTCGTCGGCGCTGGCGCCCGGAGCGGCGGGCCACTGGCCGTTTTTCGGGGGAATCTTGGTGGCGACGATCACGCCGCCCCGCTCACGCGCAACCTGCCCGACCAGTTCCTCCGAGTGGCCGTCCGCGTAGGCGAGGGCCGTGTCGATGAAGTTGCCGCCCAGGTCGAGGTAGCGGCGCAAGGCCTGCAGCGACGTGTCGTCGTCGGCGCCGATCCACTGCTTGCCGCCGATGCCCCAGGCGCCGTAGCCGATCTCGCTGACGTTCAGGCCGGTGCGGCCGAGCTTCCGTTGGTGCATGGTCATGGGCAGACTGTAACGATTCAGAGTTGGTGAATCCATTGTCTCGCTCTTTAGAACTGGCCCCGGAGTACGCTGCCCGGATGACCGCGCCCGTCCCCGCCTTGCCTCCCGCCATCTCCCCAGAGGTGCGCCGACTGGCGACGGCCGGCCTGGTGATCGGCGTGTTTCTGGCGGCGCTGGAGGCCAGCGTGGTCGCCACCGCCATGCCCAGCGTGATCCAGGATCTGGGCGGCGAGCGGCTGTACGCCCTGCCGTTCGCGGTGTATCTGCTGACCAGCACGGTCTCCAGCCCGCTGTGGGGACGTGCCTCGGACATCGTGGGCCGGCGGCGGCTCTACCTCTGGGGCGTGGTGATCTTCCTGGTGGGCAGCGCCCTGTGCGGGCTGAGCCAGGGCATGGGCGGCCTGATCGCGGCCCGCGCGCTGCAGGGCATCGGGGCCGGGGCGCTGCTGCCCCTCACGCTGACCATGGTCGGCGAGCTGTACACGCTGGCCGAGCGCAGCCGCGTGCAGAGCTTCATCTCCGGCGTGTGGGGGGTGTCGGGGCTGCTGGGGCCGCTGCTGGGCGGCTGGCTCACCGAAACGCTGTCGTGGCGCTGGACGTTCTATTCGTGTCTGCCCTTCGGCGTGGCGGCCCTGGCCATCGCCCTGCGCTCGCTGCCCGAGACCGGCCGCCCCCGCCCGGCGCGGCTCGACTGGTTCGGCGCCGGGCTGTTCACGCTGGGCAGCGCTCTGGTCGTCTGGGGCCTGGAGCAGCGGCAGTGGGCCCTGGTGGGCCTGGGCGCCGTGACCCTGATCGCGGCCGTATTGGTCGAGCGCCGCCACCCCGATCCGCTGCTGCCCATGCGCGCCCTCAGGGAGCGCCTGCCGCGTGTGGCCTTTGCGGGCAACCTGCTGGGCGGGGCCGCCTACTTCGGCGTGATCGCCTACCTGCCTCTCTATGCCCAGGGCGTCAGCGGCGGGGGCGCCACGGCGGCCGGCGTGATCCTGACCCCCATGCTGGTGGGCTGGACGCTCACCGCCATCGTCACCGCCCGGCTGGTCAGAACCGTGCCGCTGGCGCGCATCGCCCAGGCCGGCTTTCTGGTGCTGGTGGTCATGTTCGCGGCATTGATCTTCGCGGTGCACGCGCCGTTGTGGGTGACCTCCGTCCTGGGCTTCGCGGTCGGCACCGGCATGGGCTTTGCCATGCTCAGCCTGCTGCTGGCCGCGCAGGAGGGCTCCCCGCGCGAGGAGCTGGGCGCCGTGACCAGCGGCGTGCTCTTCGCCCGCCAGATGGGCGGCGCCCTGGGCGTGGCGCTGATGGCCCTGCTGATCGGCGCGGGCGCCATCCAGACCGGGGGCTACGACCTGGCCGAGGGGCTGCGCCGGGCGTACATCCTGGCGCTGGGCATGGTGGGCGTGGCCTTCGCCCTGAGCCTGCTCCTGCGGATCGTCCCCGCCAGCCAGAGCGGCCGGGCGAGCGAGAGGGCAGCGACGGTGGAGTGAGGGGTAGAAGTGGTCGAGGACAGTCGAGGGCGGGTCACTCCTGACAACGCTGAACCCCCGTGGCGTGCGAGAAACACGACACGGAGGCGAGGCGTGTGCTGGCATTGCAAGAGTGATCAGCCCTTCCAGGCATCCCGCCGATCACCTCACTGTGGATCACCGGACTGTGGATCACCGGTTGTCGGGAAGTGGCGCTCACCTCTGGGGCAGCCTCTGACGCCTTTCATCTCATTGACGTAGGCGCCCTCGCCCGCAGGCGCGGCGCACGAGCCTGCAGAGATGGGGGGGAACGGCGCCGAGGTCGGATACGTCAGCGTCCAGATCAAATGCGCCTCATCAGCAGAAATTCATCCTCAGCGGGGCGCCCGCTCTCCCGCCCCACTGCTCAGCGGATTGACGGGTCTGGGTGAGGGACTGGGGGTTCGCAGCTCCCTCACGCCACCGGGTAGAAGAACACCGCGAACGCCAGGATCACATACACGCCCAGCAGCAGGATCCCCTCCAGCCAGTTCGTCTCGCCGTCCCGCACCACCGAGTTGCCGATCAGCACGGCGGCACCGATGGAGATCAGTTCCAGCGGCGTGACCACCAGATTCATGGGTTTGCCCACGATCAGCCCCGCCAGCACGAGCAGCGGCGCCACCAGCAGCGCGACCTGCACCGTCGAGCCCAGCGAGATCGTCATGGACAGATCCATCTTGTTCTTCAGCGCGAACATCACGGCGGCTGCGTGCTCGGCGGCGTTGCCGATGATCGGAATGAGGATCAGGCCGACGAAGAACTCGGTCAGGCCAAGGGTCGCGGTGGCGGCCTCCAGCGTGCCGACCAGGAACTCCGACATGAACGCCACGCCGATGGTGGCGCCGGCCAGCACCCCCACGGCCAGCGGCACGCTCCACAGCGGGCCGTCGTGCTCGTCGCGGGCGCCCTCGTCGTCGGAGGTGCTCAGGATGTCCTTGTGGGTTCGCAGGGTGAAGAAGATGTACGCGATGTACATGATGATCAGCACGACCGCCGTGGCGTCGCTGAGGTTCACGTCGAGCTGCGCGACCCGTTCGGGGGCCACCGCGCGGGCGGCGTAGTCGAAGATGGTCGGGATGCTCAGCGCGATCAGGCTGATGGTGAGCAGGCTGGCGATGGTGCTGGCCGACTTCAGGTTGAACTTCTGCTCCTTGTACTTGAGCCCGCCCAGGAACACCGCCAGGCCCATCACCAGCAGCAGGTTCCCCAGGATCGAGCCGATGATGCTGGCCTTCACGACCTCCAGCTTGCCCGCCTGCAGCGCGAAGAACGCGATGATCAGTTCGGTCGCGTTGCCGAAAGTCGCGTTCAGCAGGCCGCCCACCGTGCTGCCGGCGCGCACCGCGAGCTGTTCGGTGGCGCTCCCCATGATCCCGGCCAGCGGCAGGATCGCCAGACAGGCGCTGATGAAGATCAGCGTGGGGTTGCCACCCGTGACCTCCAGAAAGACGGCGACGGGCAGAAAGACGAGCAGGATGTTCAACCATTTCACGATGGTGACCTCTGCAGCATTATCCGGACGGGCCGGCGACCACGGGATGAGGCCGGGTTTATCAAGCCCGCAGGCCACAGGCGCCCACTCCGGGCAGGGGGTTACGGACGCCCGGCGGGGGCCTCTGCTAGCCTGACGGGCGATGGCGACGGTGGCGGAACTGCGTGAGCGACTTCGGCGACCCCTCGCCGCCGAGCTGGCGTCGGGCTGTCAGAACCGCGTGGTGGCGGGCGGCGTGGACAAGCTGCTGGCCTCGCCCCTGGGCAACCCCTTCCCGGGAGTGCGCGAGGCCCTGAGCGGCTACGCCCAGAAGGCCGAGGACGCGCGCGGCGAGGCCCTGCGAACCGCGCTGTCTCTGCTGGACGGAGCGGCGTCGCCCCCGCCCAGCGCGCCGAGGAAGGCCCCGACCCGGCAGGCGGTGCCCACCGCGGCTCCCGGCGAACGCCTGCCCGCGGACGCCGAGGTCGCGCGGCTGGACACCGGCCCCGGCGGCGCGCGCAAGCTCCAGTCGCTGGGCCTGCACACCCTGCGCGACGTGCTGCACGCCTACCCTCACCGCCACGAAGACCGCCGCGCGCTGCCCGATCTGAACGAAGTCGAGGAGGGCCAGAAGGTCACGGTGGAGGGGAAAGTGGTCGCCAAGTCGCGCCGCTCGCCCAGGCCCGGCATGCTGGTCATCGACGTGACGCTGGAAACGCCCTCGGGCGGGCGGGTCAAGGCGACCTGGTTCAACCAGCCCTGGGTGGAAAAGCAGCTGCGCGAGGGCGCCCGGCTGGTGCTGACCGGGCGGGTCAAGAAGTTCGGCCGCTCCGTGCAGCTGGGCGTGGAGCACCTGGAAACGGTCGAGAACGCCCAGGACTCGCTGAGCACGGGCCGGATCGTGGGCGTCTACGACTCCAAGGACGGCATCTCGCAGGAGTTCCTGCGCCGCGCGGCGTACCGGGCGCTGCAGGCCGTGCCGCAGGGCGACTATCTGCCCACCCACTGGCGCCAGAAATATGGCGTGACCGACCTGAGCGACGCCCTGTGGGGCATCCACCTGCCTTCCGACGAGGCGCACCTGAGCCGCGCGAACGCCCGCCTGCGCTTCGACGAATACCTCTTTCTGGAACTGCGAATGCTGCTGCAGGGCGAGGACGCCGTGCTGCAGGGCAAGCGCTTCCAGGCGTCGGGGAGCGATATCAGTACCTTCGAAGGCGCCCTCCCCTTCCGGTTCACGAACGCCCAGCGGCGGGTGCTGCTGGAGATCACCGACGACATGCGCAGCGACCAGCAGATGGCGCGGCTGGTGCAGGGCGACGTGGGCTCGGGCAAGACGGCGGTGGCCGCCTGCGCCCTGTACCTTGCGGTGCGCGACGGCTACCAGGGCGCATTGATGGCCCCCACCGAGATCCTGGCGCGGCAGCACTACACCAACCTGCTGGGCTACCTGGGTCAGCTGGACGTGCGGGTGGGCCTGCTGATCGGCGCGATGACCGCGAAAGCCAAGCTGGAGATGCAGACCCGCATCGCGCAGGGCGAGGTGGACGTGGTGGTGGGCACCCAGGCGCTGATCCAGGAGAACGTGCGCTTCGACAATCTGGGGCTGGCCGTGGTGGACGAGGAGCACCGCTTCGGCGTGCAGCAGCGGCGCAAACTCCTCGCCGGGCGTCCGGACGTGCTGGTCATGTCGGCCACGCCGATTCCGCGCTCGCTGGCGCTGACCGCCTACGGCGACCTGGAACTGAGCATCATCGACGAGCTGCCACCGGGGCGCACGCCCATCGAGACCAAGCTGCTGCAGGACACGCACCGCCAGCAGGCCTACGGCTTCGTCATGGGCCGCATCCGCCAGGGCGAGCAGGCGTTCGTGGTCACCGCGCTGATCGAGGAGTCCGACACGCTGGAACTGCTGGCCGCCACGCAGCTCGCCGCAGACCTCAAGGTCATCCTGCCCGAAGCCCGCATCGACCTGCTGCACGGCAAGATGAGCGCTGCCGAGAAGGATCACGTCATGAACCGCTTCCGCGCCCGCGAGTTCGACATCCTGGTCTCGACCACCGTCATCGAGGTCGGCGTGGACGTGCCCAACGCCTCGGTGATGGTCATCGAGAACGCCGAGCGCTTCGGCCTCTCGCAGCTCCACCAGCTGCGGGGCCGGGTCGGACGCGGCACCGCCAAGAGTTACTGCGTGCTGATCGCGGGCGAGCACTCGCAGAAGACCCGCAAGCGGCTCAAGATCATCGAGGGCAGCACCGACGGTTTTGTTATCGCCGAGGCCGACCTGAAACTGCGGGGCCCCGGCGAGCTGCGCGGCACCCGCCAGAGCGGCATCCCGGATCTGAGACTGGCCGACCTGGCGAACGACACCGAGATCATCGAACAGGCCCGCGAACTCGCCAAGCACATCCTGGCCCACGACCCCCGGCTGGAGCACCCGAGGTTGCAGTACCTGCGGAGCGAACTGCAGAACCGCTCCCAGAGCGTGGCGTACAGAGAGGTGATCTGATGGCGGGGACAACACTCGTGATCTACGTCGATGTGGACGAGACGCTTGTTCGCAACGCAGGCCGGGCGCGGATTCCCATTCCAGTCGCTATCCGACATGTGCGTGCCCTTGCTGAGCAGGGGGCGGAATTGTACTGCTGGAGTTCCGGCGGCGCCGCCTATGCGCGGGAGAGTGCGCGCGAGGTGGGCCTGGAGGACGTGTTCACGGCATTCCTGCCAAAACCCCAGGTCATGCTGGACGATCAACCCGTGGACACCTGGCGGCGGCTGGTGCAGGTTCACCCACTCTCCTGTGAAGATCAGGATGTAGACACGTATCGGGCAGCCCTGAACCGAGGCTGCCCAGCAGGGTAACCTCCTCTACTTCACCGTGATCGGCACGCTGAACAGGGTCGGGTTCGGGCTCGCCGCTTCGGTGGAATAGCGGATCTCGTACTCGCCGGGTTCAGCGGGCAGCTTCAGCGTGCCGGGGTTGCCGTTACGGGTGTAGAAATAGACCGTGTAGGTGCCGACCGGCGCGCCCTTCTTGACGATGGTCACGTACTCGCCGGGGCTGTTCGGGCCTGTCCAGCTGATCTGGATACTGGCGCCGGGTTTGCCCTCGCGCGGCGCCTGGAGGCCGTAGCTGGCGGCCGTCAGCTTGATCGGCCGGGTCGCCAGGGTCGGGTTCGGGCTGGCGGCCTCGGTGGAGTAGCGCAGTTCGTAGTCGCCGGGTTCGACCGGGGTTTTCAGCTTGCCAGGGTTGCCGTCGCGGGTGTAGAAGTAGTTCAGGTAGGTGCCGACCGGGGCGCCTGTTTTCACAATAGTGACGTAGTCTGGGCGGTTGCCAGGGCCTGTCCACCTCACCTCCACCACGCTGCCGGCCACGGCGGAGTCGGGCGCCTGCAGGGCGTAGGTGTTGGCGCTCAGAACGATGGGGGCGCTGGCGAGCACGCGGTTCGAGAGGTCGTTGTTGTAGCGCACCTCGTAATCGCCGGGCTGGGTGGGCACGGTCAGGGTGCCGGGGTTGGCGTCCCGCGTATAGAAGTAATTCGTGTAGGCGCTGGGCGCGGCCCCTATGGGCACGATGGTCAGGTAGTCGCCGGGGTTGTTGGGGCCCGTCCAGCCGACCTGGATGGTGCTCCCGGCGGCGGCGGTGGTCGGGGCGGTCACGCTGACCGTGGCGCGTTTGGGCGTGAACGGCGCGCTGCGGCCGATCACGCGGGTGCTGCCGTCGGGATTGGCGAGGTGATAGCGGGCCTCGAACTCGCTCTCGTCGTCGGGGAGGGTCAGGTCGAGCTGGCCGCTGACGCCCTGCACGGTCTTGTAGTCCAGGTAGGCGGGGTCGGGGTCGGTCTTGCGGGCCACCGTGATCCAGTTCCGCGTGCCGCTGGCGGGTGCGCCGCTGAAGCTGATCTGCACGCGCCCGCCCGCGACGGGCTGGGCCGGTTCCACCTTCAGGCTCACCCCTGAAACGGGGGTCACGTCGAAGGTGAAGCGGTTGGGCGCACCCACGCTGACGGTCAGGCCGCCGAATGTCTGAGTGGCCGAGCTGGTCTGGACGGTCGCGGTGTAGGCGCCGGGCAGCACCTGGGCGCTGTAGACGCCGCCCGCGTTGCCGAACGCCTCGCTGGCCCCACCCAGGGCCGCCGTGAAGCTCACGGTGGGGCCGCTGGCGAGCGCGGCGCCGCCAGAGGTGAGGGTCACGGTCACGGGCAGTTTCACCGGGGCGCTGGCCGCGACCGGCCCCACGGCCTGCCCCAGCGCGGCCGCCAGTTCGGGCACCGAGCGGGTGTTCACGAAGGTGCCCACGCCCGCGAAGGACTGCTGGGCCCGCGCATCGAGGTCGATGCCGATGATCCGCAGATCGACCTCGATGCCGCGCGCCTTGAAGGCGTCCAGCGAGGCTTTCAGGTCGCCCCGGCAGGACTCCTGGCCGTCGGTGACGAGCACGATCAGCTTGCGCCCGGGGGTGGTGGGAAAGTCGGCGGCGGCCTGGGTCAGCGAGTAGGCGATCGGGGTGGCGCCCCTGGGGCGGGTCTGGTTCACGGTGCCCAGCAGCTCCTGGCGGGCCAGCCCCCGCATGGGCAGCACGAGTTCGCTGTCCTGACAGGCGCCGCTCTCGGCCGCCTGGGTGCGGGCGCCGTACAGGCGCAGCCCCACGTTCAGGCCGGGATCGTCCGGCAGCCGGCCGATGAAGTCGGTGAGCACCGCCTGAGCCGCCGCGATGCGGGTCTGGCCGCCCTCCAGCCGCGTGAACATGCTGCCCGAGGCGTCCAGAATCAGCTGAACGTAACTGGGCCCGCTGCTGGGCCCGCTCTGGGCCTGGGCGGCGCCGAGCAGCAGCAGCGGCGCCAGCAGGTGTACGGGCCGTGGTCGGCCAGTCCGGAAGGTGGTGTCGACATCTCCCCTCATGCAGTCCCCCTGTTCGCAGGGCCGCTGGCCGCCCCGACGCCCCTGGGAAGGGCACGGGGCCCCCTCTGTGGACAGCCCCCCGGCCCCTCGTGCTGGATGCATTGTGACTCAAGGTTCAGGCCACCGTGCCGCTCAGGCGTCCCCCGGTCACCCCTGACCCGCACCCCCAGACAGGGGGAAGATGCGTGACAGCGCTGTGACAGCCCTGTCAGAGGGCGGCGCGTACACTTCACCCATCAGCGCGAACAACTTGGAAGCGGGCCGGGTGAAGTCCGCAGCGCGGAAGAGGCTGAGTCGATGAGATTCAGCCCTTCCTTTTGGTTCCGGGCAGCGGGCTGTGGGACGCGGTACAGGTCGCCCCCGGCCTGCGCGCCTATGCTGGGCGCATGACCGAGCCCACCGCCACGACATCCACAGCCACACCATCCACAGCGCTCTCCACACGACGCCTGGACGGCCGGGTGGTGCTGGTCACCGGCGCCACGAACGGCATCGGCCTGGAGGCGGCGCGCGAGCTCTCTCGGCGCGGCGCCCAGGTCACCATCGTCGGCCGTGACCCAGGCAAGACCCGGCGGGTGGCCGGGGAGATCGGCGCGGCGGGCACGCTGATCGCCGACCTGGCGGAACTCTCCGAGGTGCGCCGGGCGGCGGCCGAGTTCCGGGAACGCGGGGATACCCTGGACGTGCTGCTGAACAATGCCGGGGCACTGTTCAATACCCGCCAGGAGACGCGCGAGGGCATCGAGCGCACCTGGGCGCTCAACCACCTCTCGCCCTTCCTGCTGACCCGTGAGCTGCTGCCCCTGCTGCGGCGCGGGCACGCGCCACGGGTGGTCACGGTGTCGTCGGCGGCGCACGCGATGGGCCGCATCCGCTTCGACGACCCGGAGTTCCGGCGCGGCTACAGCGGCTGGGCGGCCTACGCCCAGAGCAAGCTGGCGAACATCCTGTTCACGCGGGAACTCGCGCGGCGTGAGGCGTGGCTCCAGGCCAACAGCCTGCACCCCGGCATGGTCGCCAGCGGCTTCGGCAGCCACCAGGGGGGCCTGTTCAGCGGCATCTACAGGATCATCGACCGCTTCGCCCTGAGCGCCGTGCAGGGCGCCCAGACCAGCATCCACCTCGCCGCCGACCCGCTGGAGGACAGCGGCCTGTACTTCGAGAAGTCCCGCCGGGCCACTCCCAGACCGCAGGCGCTCGACGACAGCGCGGCGCTGCGTCTGTGGCAGCTCAGCGAGGCCTACGTGGATCGCCCCTCAGCGGGACAGGGCGTGTCGCCTTCACCGTCGGACGCGGCCTCCCCGTAGAGGGGAGCCGTCCAGACCCCAGGGAGTGTCCGTCTGAACGGGGGGAAGGCCCTCCCCCACCGGCCAGCCGGGCACGCCCGATCTACCCCTCTTTGATGCAGCCGGTCTTCAGGAAGTCCTGGATCATGGGCTCCAGGTCGTGCAGGGCGACGTCCGAGCGCATGGCGTATTCGGCGGGCGTGAGGTTCTCGCCCAGCGAGCGCAGGAAATACAGGCCGCCCTGACCGTGCTGCAGCCGGAAGTTCTGGTGCACGCCGGTAATCGCGTTCAGGGCGTCCTTGCCGCGCAGCGTCAGGGCGTAGTGGTGGTGCGCCCAGCCCGCCAGGCTCCTGGGCAGGATCAGGGTCTGCGGGCGCAGGGGGGCGGGGAAGGCGCCCTCGTAGGGCAGGGTGGCGGGCATGGTCGCCACGATCTCGCCGCGCACGTAGAAGATCGCGCCCGTGGGCCGCGCGTGCAGGCCCGTGAAGTCCTCGGTCAGGTTGAATTTCCAGGCCCGCGAGCCGATCCCGCTGAGCACGTGCGCGTAGTGCGGCGAGAGCGGGTGGGCACTCAGGGAGGCGCCCTGCTCGTAGAGGTTCAGCAGCTCGCCCAGCGCCTGCTCGCCCGTGGCGCTGGCAGCGGCGGCCGTGACCGTGCGGCCCTCGAACAGCAGCACGTAGGCGCTCTGGTCGCCCAGCAGGGCGTGCAGGTAGCCGTACCAGGAGTGCTCGTGCAGGTACTTTAAAAAGGCGTGCAGGTCGCAGAAATTCTGGTTCAGCCCGGCGTGGGCCGGGGGCGAGTACGGCAGGAAGCGGGCCAGGAACGGGGCCGCGCCGGGGAACATGGGGCCCAGCTCCGGAATGAGTTCCGCCAGTTCCTCCCCCGCCTCCAGGGGGCCGGGCTCATAGTCCGCTTCGTGGTTCCCGTCGTACCCGGCCGACAGCTCGGCGTCCAGCTCCAGGGGCAGGTCGTGGGCCGCTGCGTGTTCGGCGCCAGGGTCGGACAGGGGCGGCGCGGCGTCGTCGGTGTCCGGGCGGGCGGGGCGCAGATCGTCGCTCACACGCCCTCCAGCACGGAGGGGGCGCCACTGGGGAGGGCGCCGTTCGGCTGGGCACTGTCTGGGTGGGCACTGTCTGGATGGGGGCTGGCCGGCTGAGCACTGGCCGGGTGGGCGCTGACTGCACCGGGGTCATCCAGGGCGGCGCAGTCCAGGGCGCTGGGAATCAGGGTCAGGCCGCTGCGGAAGCGCGCGGCGTTCTGGATGTAGCGCACGGCGTTCCCGGTGCCCGGAGCGGGCCGCACCACGCGCGCCGGCACGCCCACCGCCAGCATCCCCTCGGGCACGTGCGCGCCCTCGGGCAGCACCGCGCCGGCGCCCAGCACCGCGCCTGGGCCCAGGCTGGAGCCGCTGAGCATCACGGCGCCCATGCCCACCAGGCTGCCCGGCCCGCAGGTCGCCCCATGCACGATGGCGCGGTGCCCGACGGTCACGTGGTCGTGCAGCGTGCAGGGCCAGCCCGGATCCGTGTGGAGCACGGCGCCGTCCTGAACGTTGCTGCCCTGGCCGACCACGATGCCCTCCAGGTCGCCGCGCAGCACCGCGCCGAACCACACGCTCGCCTGCGCCTCGACCCTGACCTGGCCGATCAGATCGGCGCTGGGAGCGACAAACGCAGTCGGGTGAATTTCGGGGACGTGCCCGTCCAGGGCGTAGCGCGACATGCCTTCCTCCAGGGGCTGCGCGTCACACGGGAGGGCCAGGGGCCCGGCGGGCGGGGGGCTTCCAGTGCGGCACACAGCGGGGTGAACTTGCGGTCAAGGTTATCACGCGCCCTGCCCCTGGGAGGGCCCAGGTCGGGGGCACGGGTGGCCGCTGTGCCGGGGGCAGGGGGCCTCCACCTGGGGGGGGATCCGGGCCGGCCGGCATCCCCGGAGACCCGGCCGAAGTGGGGCTCAGGCCCGTGCCAGCGCGGCCCGTGGGGGGCCACGCCCAGCCCCGCCACGGGGGGCAGAAATGTGACATGCGCGGGGCGAACGTGCGATAATGCACTCGTCTCAAGTCTCGCTCCATTTCGTGGTTCTGGCCCAGAGGGCGGGTAACCGGGCGGCGGTCTTAGGGATGCAAGGAGAGTTATGGCTCAAGGTCGAGTGAAGTGGTTCAACGTCGAAAAAGGCTACGGATTTATCGAGCACCCGGGAAATCCCGACGTTTTCGTGCACTACAGCGCTATCCAGAGCGGCGGCTTCCGCAAGCTCAACGAGGGCGATGAAGTCGAGTTCGAGGTCGAGGCCGGCCAGGGCAACAAGGGCCCCCAGGCCAAGAACGTGGTCGTGACCAACGCCGCGCCCGCACCGATGGGCGGCGGCATGGGCGACAGCCGTGGTGGCAGCCGCTGGTAAGCGGTCTCCCGTTTCCGAAGTCTCCGTGACAGCGGGCGCCTCAGAGCGTCCGCTTCGTGTTGGGGCCGGCCGGGAGCCCCCGGCGACACCCCCACAGGCCCCCAGAGTGGCGCCCGACGACCCCGCGACCCCCGTAGGATGTCACCATGACCGACGCCGACGCCCCCAGGCCTGAGTCTCCGCCGGGCCCGGACTCCGGCCTCGGCCGGCACGCCGCGCCCCTGAGCGCTGAACCCCGGAGCGCTGGGCCCCTGAACGCGGGCCAGGGCCTCCAACCGGCACTCCCAGCGCCCCACACCGCGTCTCCCGTGACCGAATACCCGGTGACCTTCACGGGCACGGCCGGCGAGTATTTCCGGCTGTGGATCGTGAACGTGGCGCTGACCCTCCTCACGCTGGGCATCTACCTGCCGTGGGCGCGGGTGCGAACCCGGCAGTACTTCTACGGCCACACCTGGCTGGACGGGCAGAATTTCGAGTACCGCGCCAACCCGGTCGCGCTGCTGCGCGGCTACCTGCTGGTCGGGGCGCTGTTCGTGGCGTATTCGCTCTCGGCACAGTTCGAGTACTACTGGCTGGCCGGGCCGCTGCTGCTGCTCTACGTGGGGCTCTATCCCTGGCTGGTGCGCCAGTCGCTGCGCTTCCAGGCAGCCAACACCCTGCACCGGGGGCTGCCCTTCGGGTTCGGCGGCACCGTGCGCGACTCCTACGTGGCCTACGGCGTGGCGAACGTGATCGGGGGCATCGGGGGCCTGTTCGCGCTGCCCTGGGCGTGGTTCATGCAGCGGCGCTACCAGCTCGACCACGTGGCCTACGGCACGGCGCGCGGCCACTTCCGGGGGGACGTGGCCCCCTTCTACATCATCGCCGTGACGGCGGTGGGCATCGCGATCGGGGCGGGCCTGCTGGTATTGCTGCCCCTGGCGGCCGTGGCCTTCGCCTCGTTCGGGCGCGGCGCGCTCTCGGTCGAGACGCTCGACCCAGGCACCCTGCTGCCGGCGCTGATCGTGGGCTACGTGGCCTTCATCCTGCTGTACACGGTGGTGTGGCAGTACATCCGCGGCGCCACCATGAAATACGTGCTCGACCACGGCGAACTGGGCGGCGTGGTTCGCACGCGGGCCACCTTCAGTTCCTGGCGGCTGGTCTGGATCGGCGTCTCGAACGCGGTCGTGACCGTGCTCACGCTGGGACTGGCGACGCCCTGGGCCGCCATCCGCCGCTCGCGCTACGTGCTGGAGGGGATTCAGGTGCGTGCCATCGCCCCGCTGGACGACTTCGCGGCCGGGGCCCTGCAGCGTGAATCCGCGCTGGGCGAGGCGGCCTCCGAACTGCTGGACATCCAGGTGGGCTTCTGATGACCCCGGCGGGGCTGGAGGATACGTCTCCCCCGGTGGCGGGCGTGTACTTCGATGGCCGCAGCTCCAGAGACCACGCCGCGACCCTGCACCTGGGCCCCCAGGGCGTGGCCCTGACCGTGCCCGACCTGGGCCTGAACCGCAGCTGGGCCAGCACCGAGATCAGCCTTGACCCGCCCATTCCGGGCGTGCGGCGCTCCCTGAAGTTCCCGGACGGCGGCCGCTTCGAGACGACCGACGACCCGGCGATCAGCGCGTGGGAGCGGCGGGCAGGCCGCAACCGCGCGCTGGGCGGGGTGCGCTGGCTGGAGCAGCGCTGGGGCACGGCGCTCGCCGCCCTGGGGCTGGCCGCCGCGGCCGTGGCCCTGTTCGTGGTGTTCGGGATTCCGGCGATGAGCCGGCAGGCGGCGGCGGTCACGCCCCGCAGCGTGCTGGCCTCCTTCGACCGCGAGACCCTGAAGGTGCTGTCCAGCGGCGACTATGTCGGCCCCAGCCGCCTGAGTGCGGCGCGGCAGGCCCAGCTTCAGCAGGAGTTCCGCGCGGTCACCGCCTGGGCGGGCGGCGGCTACCCCTACCGCCTGCTGCTGCGCGACGGCGAGCCGGCAGGACAGAGCGGCGGCATAGGGAGCGGCATCGGCCCCAACGCCTTCGCGCTGCCGGGCGGCACGGTGGTCATGACCGACCAGCTGGTCGCCCTGGCCCGCAGCGACCGCGAGCTCATGGGCGTGCTGGCCCACGAGACCGGGCACGTGACCCACCGGCACGGGCTGGCGGGTGTGTATCAGGCGCTGGGCCTGACCCTGGTCACCACCGTCCTGACCGGCGATCTGGTCAGTGCCAGCACCTTCGCGGCGGCGGTGCCGGCCGCCCTGCTGCGCGGCGGCTACTCCCGCGCCGCCGAGACCCAGTCCGACGAGGTCGCGGGCCGCTACCTGCTGCTGAAGTACGGCACGACCCGCCCGCTGCGCGACATCCTGGGCCGCCTGGAGAAGGAGCGGGGAGACGGCGAGGCGCAGAAACCCAGCGTCTTCGACCTGCTGCAGTCCCACCCCGGCACCCCGCAGCGGATCGCGCACCTCAAGGCCATCGAGGACGAGGGGGGGGCCGGGAAGTAGACGGAGAACTCCGCGCTACCCTGCGGGGCGTGAAGTTCACGGTCATCTCCACCAGCCTCGACCCCGAGAGCCGCAGCGCCTGGATGTGTGCCCTGGCGGCCGGGCAGCTGCGGGCCCAGGGCCACGAGGTCACCTCTCTGGATCTGCGGGCCACACCCCTGCCCCCGTTCGACAACGTGCAGGGGCCGGGCGGCTGCTACGAGCACCCGCACGCCGCTCTGTACCACGCCGCCATCGCCGGGGCCGACGGCGTGCTGCTGGGCGTGCCGGTGTACACCTGGGGCCTGGGCTCGGGCGTGAAGGCGCTGGTGGAGCTGACCGGCTCCTCGGACGTGGAACGTGGCCTGCACGGCGCCTGGTTCGACCGCCCCGTCACCTTCCTGGTATCGGGCGGGCTGGATCACGGCTACCTCAGCCACGGGGCCTTCGCCTTCGGCCTGATGACCGACTTCCGCTGCGTGGTCAATCCACATTTCGTCTACGCGACCTCGGCCCACTGGGACGCGCCGGAGGTGCCCGGCGAGTGGCTGGCCGCCCGCCTGGAACGCACTGTCGACCGCGCCACCGACCTCTCGGCGCGGTTGCGGGGCCGCGACTACAGAAGCGTGTGGGAGATTTGACCCCTCCAGAACGACCCCATATCGTGCTGGAGCATCCGGACTTCTACGTGGTGCACAAGCCCGCGCGCTGGCTGACCCACCCGGTGCGCTCGGCCTTCCCCGTGCCCGACGTGGTGAGCTTCATGCAGCAGGAGACCGGCGAGGAGGGCCTGTCGCCGCCCCACCGCCTCGACCGCGAGACCAGCGGCGCCCAGGTGCTGAGCCGCGACACCGACGCCGCGCGCCGCTTCTTCACGCTGTTCAAGACCCATCTGGTTGGTAAGACCTACCAGGCCATCGTGCACGGGCAGCCCACTTGGGACGACTTCGTGCTGGACGCGCCGCTGGGCGAGCTGGGCCTGGGCGGCGCCAACCGCATCCTGATCCGTCAGGCGGTCGTGCCGGACGGGCGCCCGGCCGTGACCCACTTCCGCGTGCTCTCCCGCCGCGCCGGGCACACGCTGATCGAGGCCTACCCGCGCTCCGGGCGGCTGCACCAGATCCGCGCCCACCTCGCGCACCTGGGCCTGCCGATGGTGGGCGACAAGATCTACGGCCGCGACCCCGCCGTGTTCCTGGATTTCATGCAGACCGGGCAGACGCCCGAGCTGACGGCGCGGCTGGGGCTGGATCGCCAGGCCCTCCACGCCTCGCGCCTCGCCTTTCCCTGGGACGGGGCGCAGGTCGTGGCGGAGGTTGAGCTGCCGGAGGATCTGAGGGCGTACTGGGAGGGGCTGGCTTAGATCGACACACCCAGGTGTGCACAATCGTGCCCACCGACGATGGGTAGACTCATGGACATGACGGAGACCCACCGCAAGCATGTGGTCTTTCCAGATCACGTCCTCAGGTTTCTCGAGCGGTATCAACGCGAGCACGGCCTTCCCTCCTTCAGCGCCACCATCGAGGCCGCCACGAAGGCGCTGGAGCAGCAGGAACGCCGTGACGCCTACGCCCGCTACGCCCAGGACTACGCCAGCGATCCGCAGGCGCAGGCCGAGGCCGAGCAGTGGCTGGAGTTCCCCATGCAGGAGCACCCACAGGACATCCAGTGAGGCGCGGCGACCTCTACGCCGTGAACTTCGAGCCCAGCGTGAGCGGTGAGCCGGCCCGGACACGGCCCGCCGTGATTCTGACCAACAACCTCGCCAACGAGAGTCTGCCGCATCTGGTGGTGGCCCCGATCACGAGCAACGTCAGCCGGGAATACCCCTTCGACGTGATGCTCCCCGCCGGAAGCTGCGGCCTGCCGGAGTCGAGTAGGGTGCAACTGAACTACATCCGTGGGCTGAACCGCACCCGCATCGGCGCATACCTGGGCAGCCTCACCCCCACGCAACTGGCCGACCTCGACCGGCGGCTGAAGGTTCATCTGGGCCTGAGCTGATGTGCCTGAGCTGATGGAACTGGGCTGGGGCCTGCCCCTGTGAACCCGAAACAGCGCTCGTGATCGCCTGCCGAGAGGCCGCCGGTGAGACTCAATCAGAACCCGGCTTCTGCCCTTGCCAAATCCCCAAATCCGACTATTCTGCTCGGGTATAGGGAGACGGGCATGGATGAACGAACCCTCGATCAACTTTCCACCGGCGAGACGGCCCATGTGCTGGGCCTCGACCCCCGGCACCCGCTGCGGCGAAGGCTGCTGGAACTGGGCTTCGTGCGCGGCGCTCCGGTGACTGTGGTGCGCCGCGCGCCGCTGGGCGACCCGATGGAGCTGCGCGTGAACGGCACCGATCTGGCGCTCCGGCAGGCCGATCTGCGCGGTATCCGGGTGCGGGTGTGAGCGCCCCCGCCCTCCCGACCCCCCTGGGCCAGAGCCTGATGCCCGACGAGGCCGCCTGCCTCGACACGCTGACCCGCCTGCAGGCCGCACGCGAGCCCCGGATCGTGGTGGTCGGCAATCCCAACGTGGGCAAGACCACGCTGATCAACGCGGTGGCGGGCACCCACCTGAAGGTCGGCAACTGGGGCGGCGTGACCATCGAGAAGCGCGAGGCTCACCTGAAGCACGGGGGCCGCAGCGTGTACCTGCTCGACCTGCCCGGCGCCTACTCGCTGAGCCCCCACACGCCGGAGGAGCTGGTCGCCCGCACCGCCCTGCTGGACGAGGCCCCGGACGCCGTGCTGAACGTGCTGGACGCCGGAAATCTGGAACGCAACCTGTACCTGACCCTGCAGCTCATGGATTTCCAGCTGCCCGTGGCGGTCGCCCTGAATCTGGTGGACGAGGCCAGAGACAAGGGCCTGAGCGTGGACGCCCGGGCGCTGGCCCGGGGCCTGGGCGTGCCGGTGGTCGAGACGGTCGCCAGCCGGGGCCAGGGCACCGCCGAGGTGCTGAGCGGCGTGCTGGGCCGCGCGAGCCTGGGCATCGGCGTGCGCTATCCGGCCCCCATCGAGGCGGCGGTGGCCGACCTGATGGCCCGTATGGGGGCGCTGCCGACCCTGCCGCCCCACGCCCACCGCTACCTGGCGCTGGCGCTGCTGGAGGGCGATCCCAGCGTGCGCGGGCGGCTGGCCGCCACCGGGCACCAGGGCCTGCTGGGCAGCGCCGACGCCCATCTGGCCGCGCTGGAGACAGGCGGGCAGGACGCCCTGATCGAGATTGCCGAGGCCCGCTACGCCCGCGCGGGCGATCTGGCACGGCTGGCCGTGCCGCGGGCCCAGGCCCGGCGCACCTTCAGCGAGCGGCTGGACTCGCTGGCGCTGCACCCGCTGCTGGGCATCCCGCTGTTCCTGGCGCTGGTGCTGCTGGTCTTCCGGCTCACCTTCAGCGTCGCCAGCCCGTTCGTGGGCCTGATCGGCGGGCCGCTGCAGGACACCCTGAGCGGCTGGGCCTCGGCGCTGCTCTCGTGGTTTCCGCTGGGCCGCGACCTGGTGGTGGGCGCCATCATTCCCGGCGTGGGCACGGTGCTCAGCTTCCTGCCCACGCTGCTGGTGCTGTACCTCGCCATGAGCTTTCTGGAAGACAGCGGCTACATGGCCCGCGCCGCCTTCCTGATGGACCGCGTGATGCGCGGCATCGGGCTCGATGGCCGGGCCTTCATTCCGCTGATCCTGGGCTTCGGCTGCAACGTGCCGGCGGTCTCGGCCACGCGCACGCTGGAGCGGCATTCCGATCGCGTGCTGGTGGGCATGATCCTGCCCTTCATGAGCTGTTCGGCGCGATTGCCGGTGTACGTGGTGTTCGCCGCCGCGCTGTTTCCACGCCAGGGTAGCGTGTTGGTCTGGGCATTATACGTGCTGGGGATGCTGGTCGCCTTCGCCTTCGCGCTCGGCCTGCGCCGCACCGCCCTGAAGGTCGAGGGCGGCGGGGTGCTGCTGGAGCTGCCGCCCTACCGATTCCCGGCCTGGAAGGTGCTCTGGAAGCACGCGTGGCGCCGCACCGCCAGCTTCGCCCGGCGCGCCCGCACGACCGTCATGGCGACCGTGGCCGTGGTCTGGGTGCTGCTGGCGATTCCAGTAGTGCAGGGCAAGGGCTTCGCCACCGTGGCCCCGCAGGACAGCCTCTTCGGCACCGTCAGCCAGGCGATGTCGCCCCTCTTCGCGCCGCTGGGCTTCGGCAACTGGCAGGCTACCGGGGCGCTGGTGCCCGGCTTCATCGCCAAGGAGGTCGTGGTGGGCACGCTGGGGCAGATCTACCTGGGTGAGCAGGCGGCCGCCCCCGCGCCGCTCGGCGTGCTGGAGGGCGCCCGGCAGGCCCTGGGCGCCACCTGGGACGCCGTGCGGGCCAGCCTGCAGGCGATCCCGACCGTAATCGCGCTGCCCAGCCTGGGCACCGACACCACGGCGGATGCGAAAACACCGCTGGCCTCGGCGCTGGCGCAGGCGTTCACCCCGGCCTCCGGACTGGCCTATCTGGTGTTCGTGCTGCTGTATACCCCCTGCATCGCCACCGTGGGCGCCCTGGCCCAGGAGTACGGACGGCGCGTGGCCTGGATCACCGTGGCCTACCAGCTCGTCACCGCCTGGGTCGCCGCCTTCGTGGTCTATCAGCTCGCCCTGAGGCTGCTGTGACCTCGGAGCGTGCATGACCGCCGCCCCCCTGGCCATGATCCTGCGCGCGGTGGCCGGCGGACCCCGCACCCCCGCCGAACTGGCCCGCGCCCTGGACAGTTCCGAGGACGCCCTGAGCGGAATGCTCCAGACCCTGCATACGGGCGGCTACGTGCAGGAAGCCCAGCCCGAACAGGAAGGCTGCGCCTGCGGCCCCTGCGCCCTGAAAAGCCTGTGCCGCAACGCCGATTCACCAGCTCCCAGCCTGACTTTGCTGAAGTTGACTGCGCGGGGCGAGGTGTATTTAGGGCGGCAGAGGTCGAGTAGCAGAACGTAGGAAGTTGCCCCAGCGGCACGCTTTCAGCCCTGATTCTCTCAATAGTCGATCAGCCGTTCCAAGCGTCCTGCCGATCAACTCATGGCAGACCTCCACCGGCCGTCGGGATATGGCCCAAACCGTTCGGGGACGGCTCCTCACTCATCTTGACCAATCGATATAGGCTCATACCAATTGCGGCCCAGTCGCTAAAACTTTAGCGATTCAACCCGACCAAAGGGAGGAGCAAAAAGTACGTGCTGTGCGGTATGGAGGAACATCCGGTGCTTTCCTGGATGTTCCGGAATTGAGCGCAGCGCGTATCACTCGCTCATGCGCGAAGCGCGCGGGCCTAGCGCGGGGCGGGACTCGCAGATCTGCGAAGCAGAGGATGACGTCGAGGCCGGACACGTCAGCGCCCAGCCCAGTTACGCCGCGACAGTCGAAACTCTTCCTCAGCGGAGCGCCGCTCCCCCTACCCCAGGGGGGCTGGGGGCTGGGGGTGGGGTAGTCCGCCGCAGGCGCCCACCCGTATCCCTTGACCAAGAACACCACCCCAGCCGCCTATACTCGCCGCAATGACATCCCTATCTCCCGGCCGGGTACAAGTGAGCCCCTGGGTGCTGTCCGCCTTCTGGTTCGGCACCGCCTTCCACTGGCTGGTGATCCTGCTCAGTCTGGTGCCCGCCAACGTGGTGCAGTTCGTTGGGGAGGGGCGCAAGGGCACCTTCGTGGGCCTGCTGACCGTGGTCGGCGCCGTCATGGCCCTGGTGATCCCGCCCATCGTGGGCGCGCACTCCGACCGCGCGGGAAGGCGGCTTCCCTACCTGCGCCTGGGCCTGGGGGTCAATCTGGCCGGTCTGGCGGTCATGGCCTTCGCGGTGGCCACCCAGAGCGGCATGGGCGGCTTCTGGGTCTATGTGCTGGGCTTCCTGCTCGTGCAGTTCGGCAACAACTACGCCACGGCCCCCTACTCGGCCCTGATTCCCCAACTCGTGCCGGTGGAGCAGCGTGGGCGCTACAGCGGCTCCATGGGGATGCTGCAGGCGGCGGGGCAACTGCTGGGCGCGGTGGGTGCCCTGGTGGTCAGTCTGCTGAAGCTGCCCGACGCCGCGCTGTTCCTGATGGTCGGCGTGGCCCTGCTGCTGCCCGCGCTGATCACCATCCGGGGCGTCGGGACACAGGACGTTCGCCCGGCACAGACCCCGGCGGAGACCGCCCAGCCCGCCGCCTCGTGGACGGCATTGTTCGCGCACTCCCCCTTCCTGTGGGTGTTCGTGACCCGCGCCCTGTTCGCGCTGGGGCAGTACTCGGTGCAGCCCTTCCTGCAGTTCTACAACCGGGACGTGCTGCAGCAGGCCGATCCGGTGCGCTCGAACCTGTACATGCTGGCCTGCATCATCGTGGCGAGCATCGTCTCGGCGCTGGTCGGCGGGCGGCTGAGCGACCGCGTGGGCCGCAAGCCGGTGATCTACGTGGCGGGCGGCACGATGGCGACCACCGCCCTGCTGTTCCTGGTGGCGCCGGGCTTCGGGGCGGCGCTGGCCCTGGCGGTGGTGTTCGGCCTCGGCTACGGCGCCTTCACGTCCGTGGACTGGGCGCTGGGCTCGGACGCCATGCCCAGCAGCGCCTCCTACGCCCGCGACATGGGCATCTGGCACGTGGCGTTCGTGGCGCCGCAGTTCATCGGGGGGCCGCAGGGTGCGCTGCTCGACTGGGGCAACGCGCAGGGGGGCAACCTGGGCTACACGCTGGTCTTTGGGATCGCCGCCGTGTTCTTCGCGCTGGGCGTGATCCTGGTTCGCAACGTGCCCGACCGGGTGCGCGCCCCTGTCCCGGCCTGAGATCGCCTGCTCCGGCCCGGAATTGAGCGTGGGCTCACACCGCCTTGACGGGAGGTTCAGACGGTGCGGCCCGTTCCAGACACGGGCAGGCGGGCGTGCCACGGTCAGGCCATGAGTGAACCCAGCCATCAGGACAACGTGAAGAAGATCGCCAGCATCATTGGGGACGTGAAATTCGCCATGCTGACCACGGTCACCGCCGAGGGCCACATGCACTCGCGGCCCATGACCACCCAGCAGACCGAGTTCGACGGCGACCTCTGGTTCATCGGCGACAAGCGCAGCGAGGCCGTGCAGGACATCGCCGCGCGGCCCCAGGTGAACGTGAGTTACTCGCGCCCCGACAAGGGCGAGTACGTCAGCCTGAATGGCGAGGCCAGCCTGCCCACCGACGAGGCCAAACTCGACGAGCTGTGGAGCGACTTCTACAAGGCCTACTTCGAGGGTGGCCGCGAAGACCCCAACATCCAGCTCATCAAGATTCACGCGAACGGCGCGGAATACTGGGAGAGCGACGGCAAGATTCGCACACTGTTTCAGATGGCGAAGGGCGCCGTGACCGGGAAGCAGGCCCACCCCGGCAGCAACGAGACGGTCAAGCTGTAGGAGGCGGAGACAGCGAAAAGAGAGACCCCAGGGACGGACTGCTCCTGGGGTCTCTCTTTTCACTGACGCGGCATTCCACCGGAGTCGGCCGCCCTTCCGCCTATGTTCAGGTCGCCCGGGCGGCCCGCTTCCGATCCCTTGAACGCCCTTACTTCAGGGCTTTGAGCACCGCGTTCGTCAGGTTGGCGGTCGGGTCGGCATACACGACCAGGCCGGTCTGGGCGGCCACCGTGTCGTCCATCACGACGGAGATGCCGTTGGCGCGGGCGACCTGGGCCACGACCGTGTTCAGTCGGGTGCCCAGGGGCTTGAACGCGGTCTGGATCTGCTTGTCGTAATCGGCCCGTTGCGCGGTGTACGCCTGCTGGGCCTTGGTGAGCGCCTGCTGATCGGCGGTCGAGCGCGTCGTGGCGGCCTTCGCGGCCAGCGTCTGGAGCGATGCCTGCCGGCTCTTGAGGTCTTTGTCGACCTTGGTCATCAGGGCCAGATAACTGGCGTTGCCGGGCATGGCCTTGATCAGCGTCTGCACGTTGACCATCGCCACGCGGCTCTTGCTCTGCTGGGCGTGCGGCACGGTGGCCAGCAGCGCCAGGGGAAGGAGCATCAATACCTTGTTCACGGTGTCCCCTCTTGGGTGTGGATGGGGCTTGGCCTGGGCAATGGAAAACCCCGCAGGGCGGGGCTCCCAGGTCTTGAGCTGCGTGGGGAGCGGCGGATCAGGGCTTCAGGGCCTTGACGGCCGCGTCGGTCATGTCGGTAGTCGCGTCGGCGTAGATCACGAGGCCGCTCTTCTGGGCGACCGAGCGATCCATGACGATGGCGTACCCGTTGGACTTGGCGATCGCGCCGACCGCCGTATCGACGGCCTTCTCGACGACCGCGATCTTGGGCTGGATCTGCTTGTCGTAGGCCTCGGCCTTGGACTTGATGGTGGCGACCAGCTGCTCGCGCTGCTGCTTTTCGGCGGCTGTGGCGGCGGTACCCTTGGCGTCGATGGCCTTGACCTGCTTATCGAGGCCCACCAGTTCGGCGTCGGCCTTCTTCTGCACGTCCTGGATTTCCTTGTCGTTGGGGTGGGCGGCCAGCAGTTTGGACACGTCCACGAAGCCGACCTTCTGGGGGGTGGTCTGGGCGTGGGGGGCGAGGGTTCCCAGGCCGAACGCGGCCATGAGGGCAATGGGGGCAAGTGCTTTGGCGGACATCTTCATGAGGAAGACGCTACCACGCACCTTCCTGAGCCGAATGAAGTCCTTCACAGCCGCTTCACATGCGCCGTCACGCTTCAGTCAGCTTCGCGGGGTGTTCGAGGGGGAGCCCGGTGAAGGGGCGTCCGAACCGCTCTGCAGGGCCGCATGAGCCAGCGGCCGCCTCCGGGTGATCTACACTACCCCCATGCTGGTACGCGACTGGATGACCCACGACCCCGTGACCATCACCCCGGAGACGCCCGTCATGGACGCCCTGCGGATCATCAAGGAGCGGAATTTCCGCCGCCTGCCGGTCATGGAGAACGGCCAGCTGATCGGGATCACCACCCGCAAGGATCTGAAAGACGCCATGCCCAGCAAGGCCACCACCCTGAGCGTGTGGGAGCTGAACTACCTGCTGAGCAAGCTGACCGTGGCCGAGATCATGGCCCGCCCGGTGGTCACGGCGGCCGAGAACGAGTACCTCGAAGACGCCGCCCTGCGGATGCTGGAACACCGCGTCGGCGGCCTGCCGGTGCTCAACGACGCGGGCAGACTCACCGGGGTGATCACCACCCGCGACATCCTGGAAGCCTTCACGAACATCCTGGGGATGCGCGAGGGCGGGCAGCGCCTGACCCTGGAGATGAACGACGTGCCCGGCAGCCTGGCCGCCGCCACCACCGCGATCCTGCCCAGCAACATCATCTCGGTGGCGACCTACGGCGGCGACCACGGGCGGCTGCGCTTCGTCATGCGCGTGAACGGTGAGGGCGTGCAGGACGTCCGCGAGCGGGTACGCGCGGCGGGCATCACCCTGCTGGACTGACGCTGATGGGCTGGAGCTGATGGGCTGAGTGGACGGTTCACCCGCCGTCCGCCCGGCTGGCCTGAGCCTCCGGGCGGACGGGGGGATCAGGCGTGGATCTCCGCCCCGGTCTTCGCGCGCAGTTCCTCCAGGGTCACCCCGGGGGCCAGTTCCACCAGCTTCAGCCCCTCCGGCGCCACGTCCAGCACGCCCAGATCGGTGATGATCCGGTCGACCACCCGCTGGCCGGTGAGCGGCAGGCTGCACTCGCGCAGGATCTTGTGGGCGTCACCTTTCGCGGTGTGCTCCATCAGCACGACCACGCGCTGCACGCCGGCCACCAGATCCATCGCGCCGCCCATGCCCTTGACCATCTTGCCGGGGATCATCCAGTTCGCCAGGTCGCCGTGCTCGGAGACCTGCATGGCCCCCAGGATGGCGAGGTTGATGTGGCCGCCGCGGATCATGGCGAAGCTGTCGGCGCTGGAGAAGATGCTCGCGCCGGGCAGCGCGGTCACGGTCTGCTTGCCGGCGTTGATCAGATCCGGATCGACCTCGGCTTCCGTGGGAAAGGGGCCGATGCCCAGCAGGCCGTTTTCCGACTGCAGCCAGACGCTCATGCCGGCGGGGATGTGGTTGGCGACCAGCGTCGGCAGCCCAATTCCCAGGTTGACGTAGTAGCCGTCCTGCAGTTCCTGGGCCGCGCGGGCGGCCATCTCGTCTCGTGTCCAGGGCATGAAAGCCTCCTTCGGAGGGGCGGAAGGCAGATGGTCGATGGCAGATGGCCAGAGGCGGTTGAGCCATCAGCCATCTGCTATTAGCCTTCCGCACTCCTCACCGTGCGCTGCTCGATGCGTTTCTCGGGGTGGGCGTTGAGCACCACGCGCTGCACGTAGATGCCGGGGGTGTCGATGTCGTCGGGGTCGAAGGTACCGGTCTCGACGATCTCCTCGACCTCGGCCACGGTGACGCGGCCGCAGGTGGCGACGAGCGGGTTGAAGTTGCGGGCGGTCTTGCGGTAGATCAGGTTGCCGGCGCGGTCGGCCTTCCAGGCTTTCACCAGCGCGATGTCCGCGACGATGCCGCGTTCCAGGATGTATGTCACGCCGCCGAAGTCCTTGTGCTCCTTGCCCTCGGCCACGATGGTGCCCACGCCGGTCTTGGTATAGAAGCCGGGGATACCCGCCCCGCCGGCCCGCATCCGCTCGGCCAGGGTGCCCTGCGGCGTGAACTCCAGTTCCAGCTCGCCCGCCAGGTACTGCCGCTCGAATTCCTTGTTCTCGCCCACGTAGGACGAGATCATCTTGCGGATCTGGCGGGTCTGCAGCAGCAGGCCCAGGCCCCAGCCGTCCACACCGGCGTTGTTGCTCACGGCGGTCAGGCCCATGGCGCCGGAGTCGCGCAGCGCCAGGATCAGGGCCTCGGGGATGCCGCACAGGCCGAAGCCCCCCACGGCGACGGTCTGGCCGCCGTGCACGATGTCACGGAGCGCTTCTGGAGCACTCGGGTAAACCTTGTTCATTCGACCTCCGGATGGATCAGCAGTGGGATCAGGCACTCAGGGTACTCAGGAATTCGTCGAGGCGGGCGCGGAAGCCCGCCGGGTCTTCCTGCGGGAAGCCGTGGCCACGGCCCGGCACGATCTCGGCGCGGGTGCCCAGCGCCTCGGCCTGGGCGCGCACCATGTCCGGGGTGATCAGCAGGTCGAGTTCGCCGCCCATCACGAGCGCCGGCACCCCCTGCAGCGCCGCCGCCCCGACCCGCCACTCGCCCAGCGCCCGCGCGTTGCCCTGGTAGTGCTCCGGGGCCATGCGGGCGCCGTCCTCGATGAACTGCGCGAAGTTGGCGGGCCGCCCCGAGGGGAACAGGGCGCCCAGGCTGGTCTCCAGCAGCACCGCGTTCGTGCGGAGCATGTCCAGCACCGGGTAATTCTCCTCCGGCGTGACCAGACCCCCCAGGGGGGCGCTGGCGGCCAGCACCAGGCCCGCGACGCTGCGCGGCTCCTGGGCGGCCAGTTCCAGGGCGACCGCGCCGCCCAGCGAGTGCCCCAGCAGCACCGGTCGGTTCGCGCCCCGTTCGTTCAGCCAGCCCGCCAGCCACTCGGCGTACAGCGCGATGCCGACCGGCCCCTGGTGGTAGGTGCCGCCGAAGCCCGGTAGCGTGGGCGCGAGCACGCGCCAGCCGGTGGGCGGCTCGCTGAGCAGGTCGAACCACCAGACGGCGGAGGCGAAATTGCCGTGGATGGCCACCAGCACCCGTTCGTCTGCTCCCCGATCCCGCGCTCCCCGCTCAGCCATGCGTCTCCCCCGACCTCACGCCGACCTGCGCCACGCCACGTGGCCCTGAATCCAGCAGGGCGCGCAGCGGCTCGGCAAAAGCGTGTGTGTCCATGATGCACCCCAGGTGACCATGAGGCGAGTCGAATTCGAGATGGGTGTGCCCTACGCCGGCCGCCACGCTCTGGGCGGCGAAGGCGCGCATCTCGGCCGCCGGAAAGAACCCGTCGCCGTGGATGTTGACGCTCAGGAGCCGCAGGCCGCTGCGCCGCCAGTGGGCGAACAGCACGTCCGGCGGGCAGATCGCCTCCAGGTCGTGGGTGAGCACCACCCGCCCGATGTCGAGGATGTGCGGCAGGCTGGCCGTGCCCATGCGGCCGCGCAGGTAGGCGCCGAAATCGGCGTCCCGGAACAGCGTCTCGATGCCGTCGGGGCCCAGGCCGAAGAGGGTGATCAGGCGCAGGGCCCCCTCCAGGCCGCCCGCCGGGGCCACGTCACGCAGCAGCGGGCTGAAGACGCCCCGCAGCACCGGCCCGGCCCTGGGAGAGCTGGCGATGGCCGCCACGCGCGGCGCCAGTTCCGGGGCGCGCGCCGCCCACTGCAGCGCCTGCATCCCGCCGAAGCTGGGGCCGATCACGGCGTGCCAGCGCGGCAGCTCCAGCTGGCGCATCAGTGCGAGCTGCGCCGCGTGCAGGTCGGCGAAGTCCCAGGCCGGGAAGCGCCCGCCCCAGCGCCCACCGTCCGGGTGGGGCGTGTCCGGGCCGCTGGTCACCACGCCGGGGTCGCCCGCCTGCACGTTGCTCAGCGAGTTGAGGCAGACCACGAAATAGCGCTGCGTGTCCACGGCCCTGCCGGGGCCGATCAGGGCGTCCCACCAGCCGGGCGAGCCGTCGGGCGTGATCCCCGCCGCGCGCATGGTGCCGGTGTAGTAGTGGCAGACCAGCACCGCGTTGTCGCGCGCCGCGTTGAGCTGGCCCCACGACTGGCCGCCCAGGCGCACCGGCACCTCGACCCCTGCCAGCTTCAGGGCCACCTCCAGCACCAGCGCGCCCGGTGGCCCCGCCCCCTGCACGGCCCCCCCCTCGTCCCTGCCCCCGTGGTCTTGCATCGGGCCCAAGCCTACGGGGGGGGCGTTACGCGGCGGTCACAGCGCCACTTCACGCCACCGCGGCAAGCGGCCAACACACCGCGCCCCGTTCCCAGCGGGCTCAATGCACGTCCACCCGGCCGGCCTGATCGCTGCGGAACCAGGCAGCGACGCCGACCCACATGTGCAGCAGGTGCAGGGCCACCAGCGCCGCCACCAGCGCGCCCAGCGGCATGGGCAGCAGCGGCAGCGCCAGCGCCAGCAGGGCCGTGCCCACCCGCAGCCCGGTCACCATGCGCTGATCGACCAGCCGCTCCTCCTCGACGGTGTATTCCAGCGCCGCCACCGACAGGTAGTACAGCGCGAAGCCCAGCACCAGAATCCAGCGGGTCGCTTCCTCGGCCGCGCCCGCGCCCAGCGCCACGGCGTGCGAGAGCATGGCGCCGGTCATGGTGATCCCCAGCACCAGCGGCAGGTGCAGATACGACCACGCGAAGAGCTTGATGGTGTCGCGCCGGGGCTCGCGGCGGCCGATGAAGTCGAAGTAGATCCACCACAGCCCGAAGCCCAGCAGCAGGCTGAGCACGAAGCGGGTCAGGGCCAGCGCGCCCAGCGCCTCCAGATCGGCCAGCCCGTTCACCACCCCCACCAGCCCCTCGCCCAGCACGATGATCACGAACAGGCCGAAGCGCTCGGGCAGCTTGCGGGCGGCCGAGGTAAAGAGCCGCCGCTGGCGCGGCAGGGTCGGCACCGGGGTGAGCAGGTCGATCAGCAGGCCCGCGCCCCTCAGGAGCAGCGCCAGCGGGCCGCCCACGAAGGCCGAGACCACCCACAGCGCGATGCTGAGGCTGAAGCCCCTGACGAAGATGTCGGTGACCGGCCGGAGCTGCGGGTTGTGCCGGCCCGCCCGCCACCACATCAGCGTGATGACCGTGCGCGCGAACGCGTAGGAGAGGGCGAAGCCCGCCGCGGTCTTGCTCAGGCCGTATTCCGCGCTGGCCGCCATGCCGGCGACCGCCAGCAGCTGCAGGAAGGTGAAGGCCCGGAAGCTCAGGTCGTAGGTCTCGAAGCGCTCGTTGTAGTACGTGATGCCGATCCACACCCACCACACCGGCACGAACAGCAGCACGAAGTCGCGCAGCGAGCCCCAGTCCGGGTGCTCGGTCAGGTGGTGGGCCAGCCGTGCGATCACGACCACGAAGATCAGGTCGAAGAAGAGTTCCAGGAAGGTCACGCGCCGGGCGTCCTCGCCCTCCTGGTGAAGCTGCGGTTTGTGCCACCAGCGGCGATAGTCGTGCAGCACTGAGCCCTCCTGTGTCTCCAGCGTACCCGCCGCCGGGGCAAGGGCGCCCCGGCCGAACGGTCAGGCCCCAGGCAGAGGTGGGCAGGCGGCGGTGGGCAGGGTGTAACGCCCCCGTGACGGGCCTGTCCTAGACTCCGCAGGAACATGAAAACACTCCTACTGACGGGCGTCATGCTGGCCCTCTCCTCGGCCGGCGCAGTGAAGGTCGGCGTGCTGCTTCCCCTGAGCGGCCCGAGTTCGGTGACGGGGCAGGCGGCCCGCAGCGGCTACCAGCTCGCGCTGGACGAGATCAACCAGGCCGGGGGCGTGCTGGGCAAACCCCTGGAACTGGACTTCGCCGACGACGGCAGCGCGCCGGCCAAGGCGGTGCCCGAGTTCGTCAAGCTGGTCACGGTGGACAAGGTGGACTTTATGGTCGGCGGCGTGAGCAGCGCGGTCAGCATCGCCCTGTCGGGCCCGGCCAAGCAGTACGGCACCTTCATGGCCTGGATCGGCGCGGCGGCGGTGCCCGTCGAGGACGCCTTCGCCGACCACAAGTACTTCTTCCACTACCACCCCTGGTCGTACTACAACTTCGAGGCCATCCTGGGCTACTTCAAGTACCTCAAGACCTACAAGAAGGCCAGGAACATCGCTATCGCCTACGAGGACGGCCCCTTCGGCTCGGCAGGCATCGACGCGACCGTGGACGCCTTCAAGAAGGCCGGCTTCAACGTCGTCATGACCGAGAAGTTCAAGACCGGCAGCGGCAACTTCGGGCCGCTGGTGAGCAAGGCCAAGGCCGTGAACCCCGACATCCTGTACTGGGTGGGTTACGACACCGACGCCCTGCCGCTGGCGACCGAGGTCAGGCAGCAGAACCTCAAGCTGGGCCTGATGTACGGCACGCCCCCCTCCTGGCCGGTGGGCTTCGAGAAGAACCCGCTGTCCGACAACGTCGCGGGCCTGAGCCTGTGGCTGTCGAGCAGCCCCACCCGCGAGAGCCGCGCCTTCGTGGCCGCGTACAGGAAGAAGTTCGGCACGACCACCGACGAGTATTTCGCGCCGCTGGCCTACGTGAACCTCAAGACCCTGGCCGCCGCCATCAACCGCGCGGGCAGCGTGGACAAGGACAAGGTCGCCGCCGAGCTGGCGAAGACCAACGTGCCCACGCCTTTCGGGCAGCTGACCTTCAGCAAGAGCCTGAAGACGCAGTACCAGGGCTTCAAGGCCGGCAACTGGCTGCACTTCCAGTACCTGAACGACGCCCGCGCCCCGGTCTTCCCGATCAAGTTCGCGCAAAAGCCCATGGTGTACGGCAAGTAAAGTCGGGGGGACGCTGCTCTGGGGGCCGCGCCGCTTGTGGGTGCGCGGCCCCCTTTGCGGGAAGGGAGGCACCCATGATCACGCCCAGAATGATCCACACAGGCCGCCTGAACACGCATGTCCTGGAGCGGCCCGCCACCGGAGAGTCGGGGCGCCGGCTGCTGCTGGTGCACGGCAACGTGTCGGGCTCGGCCTTCTTCCAGGAGCTGCTGGACGCGCTGCCGGCGGACATCCACGCGGTGGCCCCCGACCTGCGCGGCTACGGGGCCAGCGAGGCGAAGGGCATCGACGCCACGCGCGGCCTACGCGACTGGTCGGACGATCTCCTCTCGCTGCTGGACGCTCTGGGCTGGGAGCGCGCGCACTGGCTCGGCTGGAGCCTGGGCGGCGGCGTGATCCTGCAGGCGGCGCTGGACGCCCCGGGGCGGGTGCAGTCGCTGACGCTGGTGGCCGGAATCTCCCCCTTCGGCTTCGGCGGCACCCACGGGCCAGAGGGCGCGCCCAACGCCGCCGACTTCGCCGGCTCGGGCGGCGGCACGGTGAACGCGGGCTTCGTGGCGGCCGTGGCGGCGGGCGACCGCTCGGACGAGCCGGGCAGCCCACGCGACGTGCTGCGGAAGTACTACGTGAATCCGGCGACCTTCACGCCCACCCCTGAGCAGGAGGAGGCGTGGCTGGACGCCATGCTGAGCACCCGCACCGGGGACGACTTCTACCCCGGCGACCTGAGCCCCAGCCCCACCTGGCCCAGCGTTGCGCCGGGGACGCGGGGGGTGGCGAACGCTTTCTCTCCGAAATATCTGAACCTCTCGGCCTTTGCCCACCTGACCCCGCCGCCGCCCGTGCTGTGGGTGCGCGGCGACGCCGACACCATCGTCAGCGACACGAGCCTCTTCGATCTGGCGCAGCTCGGCGCCCTGGGGGCGGTGCCCGGCTGGCCCGGCGCGGACGTGTGCCCGCCGCAACCGATGGTCACGCAGCTGAGGGCGCTGCTGGCGCGGGCCCAGGCCAACGGAGGAAGCTGCCGCGAGATCGTGCTGCCGGGTGTGGGCCATGCCCCCTTCATCGAGGCGCCGGGCGAGTTCCTGGCCGCCCTGACCTCACATCTCGACACCACCTGAACATATCGGTTCAAAACAAGGACGGTACATGGAACTCTTTCTACAGACGCTGATCAACGGCCTGCTGCAGAGCGGCATCTACGCCCTGGTGGCCTCCGGCCTGGCGCTGGCGGTGGGTGTGGTGGGCATCGTGAACTTCGCGCACGGCGAGTACCTGATGATCGGGGCCTTCCTGGCCTGGGCGGGCAGCGCCTACTTCGGGATCGACCCACTGCTGGCGCTGCCGCTGGTGGCGCTGGCGGTCTTCGGCGTGGGCGCCCTGACCTACCGCGTCAGCATCCGGCACGTGCTGCTGGCGCCCGAGCTGAACCAGATGCTGCTGACCTTCGGGCTGGGCATCCTGCTGCAGAACCTCGCGCTGATGATCATGGGCGGCAACACCCGCACGGTGAGCACCCCGTACCAGGCGAGTAGCCTGAGCCTCGGAGAACTCAGCGTCGGCGGCCCCAAGGCCATCGCCTTCGGGCTGGCCGTGCTGATCCTGGGGGCGCTGTATGGGGTGCTGTACCGCACCACCCTGGGCCGGCAGATGCGCGCCGTGGCCCAGAACCGCCGGGGCGCCCAACTCATCGGCATCGACGTGGATCGGGTGTACCTGCTGGCCTTCGGGGTGTCGTGCGCGCTGGCGGCGGTGGCGGGCGTGCTGGTCTCCGTGCTGCTGTTCGCCTCGCCCACCGTGGGGCTGGTGTTCGCCCTCAAGGCGTTCGCCATCATCGTGATGGCGGGGCTGGGGAACCTGACGGGCGTGCTGTGGGCCTCGGTGATCCTGGGGCTCTCGGAGGCGCTGGTGCAGACCTACGTGCCGGGCGGCGGCGGCTGGAGCGACGCGGTGTTCTTCCTGATGATCTTCGGCACGCTGGTCTGGCGCTCGTACCAGGGTGCCTTCTTCCGGAGGGCCACGTGAGCGCCGCAGCGTCCATGCCCGCGTCCAGACGCGCGGCGGAATTCCGCTGGACGAAGCTGCTGCCGCTGGCCCTCTTCTTCGCGCTGGCCCTTGCCTTCCCCTTCCTGCCGCTGGGCGACCGGCGCGAATTCCTGCTGCAGATCGGCTTCTTCACGCTGGTGGCCGGAATCCTGGCGCTGTCGTGGGACATCCTGGCGCGCTCCGGGCAGGTGTCGCTGGCACACGCGGCCTTCTACGGGCTGGGGGCGTACGGGTCGGCGCTGCTGCTGAGGGCGGGGCTGCCGTGGGGCCTGGCCCTGCCGCTCGCCGCGCTGCTCGCGGGCGGGGTCAGCCTGATCCTGGGCGCCGTGACCATGCGCCTGAGCGGCATGTACTTCGCCATCGCCACGCTGGCCTTCACCGAGGTGCTGCGCACCGTCATCCAGAACCTGCCGGAGTCGGTCGCCGGGGGCGCGAACGGGATGCTGGTGCCCGCGCTGCTGGGCGGCAACTCGCGCGGGCAGTATCTGGTGGCCCTGAGCCTGCTGGGCCTGACCGCCCTCGTGAGCCTCGCCGTGCGCCTGACCCGCCTGCACCACGCCTTCGCCGCCATCCGGCAGGGCGAGGAAACGGCGCGGGTGCTGGGCGTCTCGGTGGTGCGCTACAAGCTGGCGGCCTTCTTCATCTCCAGTGCGCTGGCGGCGCTGGCGGGCGGCTTGTACGCGGGCAAGACCTTCTTCATCAACCCGCTGGAGACCTTCTCCCTGGCGAACTCCATCGCGCCCCTCACGACCTCGATCTTTGGCGGGCTGTACACCACCCTGGGGCCGATCCTGGGCGCCACCGTACTGCGCGTGGCGGAAGAACTGCTGCACAACTCGGTGAAGAACGGCTACCTCGTCGTCTACGGCCTGGTGCTGATGCTGAGCATCCTGTGGCTGCCGCGTGGCATCGTGGGGCTGTGGCGGCGCGGGCGGCACGGGGGCGACCTGTGAGCGGCGAGATCGTGCTCCGGGCCGAGGGTCTCTCCAAACGTTTTGGGGGCCTGAACGCCGTGCAGGACGTGAGCTTTACCCAGTACGAGGGCGAGATCCTGGCGGTCATCGGGCCGAACGGGGCCGGCAAGACGACGCTGCTGAACCTGCTCTCGGGCGTCTACCGCCCCAGCGCGGGCCGCCTGCACCTGCTGGGCCAGGACGTGACCGACGCGCCCATCGAGCACCGCTGCTGGCTCGGCCTGGGCCGTGCCTTCCAGATCGTGCGCCCTTTCCCCGAGATGACCGTGCATGAGAACGTGACCGTGGGCGCGCTGTTCGGTCAGCGCGGGATGACCCTGCCCACCGCCCGCGAACGCGCCTACGACCTGCTGGAACGCACCGGCCTGGCCGCCCACGCCGACAAGGCCGCGCACGAACTGACCCTGTTGCAGGACAAGCGCCTGGAGGTGGCCCGCGCGCTGGCGACCCAGCCCCAGGTGCTGCTGCTCGACGAGGTGATGGCGGGGCTGCGGCCGGCCGAGGCCCAGGAGGCGGTGTCCCTGGTTCGCAGCGTGCGCGACAGCGGGATCAGCGTGCTGTTTATCGAGCACATCATGCCGGTGGTGCGCGATCTGGCCGACCGGGTGGTGGTCATGGATCAGGGTCAGGTGCTGGCCCAGGGCACCTACCGCGAGGTTACGGGGAATCCACAGGTGGTCGCAGCGTATCTGGGAACGGAAGCGGAGTTGCAGGCATGAGGGGCGGAACAGCGGCATCCGCCCCTGTTCCCGAGCGGAGCGAGCGGGGATCAACAGGGGCGAGCCTGATGGGCGAGAAGCAGAGAGCGGATAACACAGGACAGATGGCTCAGTCCACTACCCGGAGGGCTGGATGACGAACATTCACGGCCAGGAACTGGTCATCGAGAACCTCGCGGCCGGCTACGGCAAGGTGCAGGTGCTGTGGGACGTTTCGGTGCGGGTCGCGCCCGGCGAGTTCGTGGCGATGATCGGGGCGAACGGGGCGGGCAAGACGACCACGCTGCGCGCCGTGAGCGGTGTCGTGAAGCCCTCGGCGGGGCGCATCACGCTGGGCGGGCAGGACATCACGCGGGCCAGCCCGTCGCAGATCGTGGCGCTGGGGCTGGGCCATGTGCCCGAGGGCCGCGAGCTGTTCCCGCACATGAGCGTGCTGGAAAACCTGGAACTCGGCGCCGCCATGCGTGAGGAGGCCCGCCACGCGCGGGCACAGACCCTGGAGCAGGTCTACGGGCTGTTCCCCCGGCTGCAGGAACGCGCCGGGCAACTGGCGGGCACGCTGTCGGGCGGCGAGCAGCAGATGGTCGCGGTGGGCCGCGCGCTGATGGGCTGCCCCTCGGTGCTGGTGGTGGACGAGCCCAGCCTGGGCCTCTCGCCGCTGATGACCCAGACCGTGTTCGGCGCCCTGAAGGCCGTGAACGCCGAGGGCGTGAGCGTGCTGCTGGTCGAGCAGAACGTGGGCCTGAGCCTGCGGCTGGCGAACCGCGCGTATGTGCTGGAGAACGGACAGGTGGTCAAAACGGGCAGCGGACAGGAACTGCTGGCCGATCCAGCCGTGCGCGAGGCGTATCTGGCGCTGTGATCCGGGGCGGTGAGGGCGGGGCCGCTTCGACGTGGGGTAGGGGATTTGCCAGCACAGACGGCAGACCATAAATCCCGCCCTCACCCCTGTGCTGGGACTCGGCTTCAGACTGTCCGGACGGAGGGCTGATGGAGTCGACCCACGCTCAGGCACACAGGCGGAGTGTGTTCGCCCTCACCTCGGCCACCCTGCTGCTGGCCGTGCTGGGCTGGACGTTCTGGTTCCTCGTGTCGGCGCCCCCGACCGTGCCTATCCGCATGCGACTGGACGACGATCCGGCACCGGGCAGCCCGTGGCGGATCGTGATCATCCCGCTCGCCATGACGCTGGTCTACGGGGTGCTGGGACACGCGGAACGCGTGGGAGTGGTCAACTCGCCGTCGCCGGAGGGGTACACGCCGGAGGAGGCGCGGCGGATCGCGGCAGGACTCCGGCTGCTGTGCATGGGCCTGTTCGTGGTGATCCCGCTGGCAATGGTGGCCGGCGGACACTGGAGCTGGGGCGAGGCGGGCCGGAACATGCTGATCTGCATGGCCTTCTCGGTCTCGGGGCTGCTGAGCGTGCGCGTCCTCCCGCGTCGGCGCTGAGTTCAGTCCCGTCCCCCGCCCTGCTAGCATCCGGGCGGCGATGACCCCCGACTATGACCCTCAACTGGCGTGACCTGACCTCGGCGCGGCGTGCGCGCTGGCCGGCGGTGCGCGGCGCGATGCCCAGGCCCCGGCTGCAGGCGGCCTGGGCCGGCTCGCAGGTGCTGTTGGTGGTCGCCCCGGCCGGCTACGGCAAGACGACCGCGCTGGCAGCGGGGGCAGCGCCCGCGGGCCACCCCCAGGTCTGGCTGACCCTGGACGCCGACGCCGCCGACCCGCAGGGACTGGCGGCGGGGCTGGCGCTGGCGGTCGAGGGCCTGACGGGCGGCGCGGGCCCCGGCGCGCTGCTGGACGCCGGCGCCGCGCCGCGCCGGGTGGCCGCGAAGGTGGCCGACGTGCTGGACGCCAGCCGCGCGACCCTGGTGCTGGACGAGGCGCAGCACCTGACCGGGCCGCTGACCGGCGACCTGCTGCGCGAACTGCTCGACTGCGGCGCGGGGCGAGTGGCGCTGCTCTCGCGGCTGCCGTTGCCGCTGGTCGAACTGACGCGGCTGGAGGCGGCCGGGGTGGTGAGGCGGCTCTCGGCCGCCGACCTGAGCTTCACGCGGGAGGAACTGGGGGAACTGCTGCAGGCCCAGGGGCTGAGCCCCAGCGCCGCCGATCTGGGGCTGGCCCACTCACTCACGGAGGGCTGGCCGATCGCGGCGCGCTTTCTGGCCCAGGCCGCCGCCCAGGGCCGCGTGCGGCTGGCCGACCTGGCCGATCTGGACGGCGGCGAGGCCCAGCTGGGCACCCTCTTCAGCTATCTGGCCCAGGAGGTGCTGGGGCCGCTGGAGCCCTCGCTCCGCACCCTCCTGACCCGCAGTTCGGTCTTCGAGGAACTGACTCCGGAACTGCTCGCGGACGTGCTGGAGCAGCCCGACGCCGGGGCGCTGCTGGAGGCGCTGGCCCGCAGCGGCACCTTCCTGACCCGCGCTGGCGATCGGGTGTACCGCGCCCACCCGCTGCTGCGCGCCCACCTGCGCGGCCTGCTGCCCGCCGCCGAGGGGCAGGCGCTCGCCGCGCGGGGGGCCGCCTTCTTCGAGCGCAGCGGCCGCCCGCGCCGGGCCATGGCGGCGCACCTGCTGGCCGGGCACGCGCCGCGCGCCGCCGAACTGCTGGCCGAACACGGCGGGGGCTGGCTGGCGCAGGGCCGCGTGACCCTCGCCCTGCGGAGCCTCAGTCGTCTGCCACGCGCCGCCTGGACCCCCCAGTTGCACGCGCTGGCGGGCGACGCGCTGCGGCATTCGTCGCGCTACGCCGAGGCGCTGGCGGAATACGCCCAGGCCACCCCCCTGCAGCGGGCCCTAGGCGAAATCCAGGTCGCGCTGGACACGGTGCAGCCGGATCTGGCCTGGGCGCCCCTGGAGGTGGCCCAGACCCTGGCGGGTGAGGACAAGGGCGCCCTCCTGAGCCGTCTGCGCGCCGAGAACCTGCTCAACGCGGGCCGTCTGGGAGCGGCGGTGCAGGCCGAACCCGCACTGGCCCTGGGCGCCCGCTACGCCCTGCGCTCGGGCGACCTGAACCGGGCCCTGGAACTGGCCCGGCAGGCGGCCCAGGGCGAGATGGGCGGCGCACGGGCGGCCCAGAACCACCGCGAGGGGCTGCTGCTGGCCAGCTTCCTGCACGCCCTGCAGGGCGACCCGGAGGCCGCCGCGCTGGCCGCCCGGGAGGGGCTGCGCGAGGGCGAGCGGCTGGAGAGCCCCTTCGTGCAGTCGCTCGCCCTGGCCCGCCTGGGGCACGCGCAGCTGGGCGCCCAGGACGAGGCCGGGGCACGGGCGTCCTACGCCCAGGCGCTGGAACTGGCGCAGGGGGTGGCCGCGCGGCTGCGGGTCGAGCCGCTGATGGGCCTGGCCTTCCTGGCGGGCCGCGCCGGAGACGCGGGCCAGGCGGCGGCGCTGGCGCAGGAGGCGCTCGCGCAGACCAGCGGCGACGGCTACGTGGCGGGGCTGGTGCACCTGATGGGAGCGCTAGGCCGGCTCCAGGCCGGTGGGGCAGGGATCGCAGACTTCGACGCCGCGCAGGACGCCTTCCAGGCCTGCACCGACGCCTTCGGGCTGGCCTGTGTGGCGCTGGCCCGCTTTGCCCTGGAACCAGGCAGCGCGGCCCTCCCGGCGGCGCATGCGGCGGCGCGCTATCCCTTCCTGCTGGCCCGCCGCTCGCTCTTCTCCCCGGCGCTCGAACGCGCCGGGCGCGGCGCCCTGCTGGCCCGGCTGGTGGCGGCGCACCCGGAGGTCGGCCCGGCGCTCATGCCGGCGGCACGGGCCCTGGGCTACGCCGAACTGCCCACCCCCGCCGACACCCCGGGCTTCGAGGCCCACGTTCAGGTGCTGGGCCGCGTGCAGGTCACGCGCAGCGTGGAACCCCGGGCGCGCGAGTGGGGCCGCGCCAAGGCCCGCGACCTGTTGGCCCTGCTGGTCGTCCACCCCGGCGGCCTGCCGCGCGAGGTGGCCCAGGAGGCGCTGTTCCCGGAGGCCGATCCGGGCGTGGGGGAGCGCAACTTCCGGGTCACCCTGCACGCGCTGGGGCAGGTGCTGGAGGAGGGCGCCCCCAGCGGCGTGTTTGTGGAGCGGGGCGAGTGGCTGCGCCTGCGCCCGGGCCCCGACCTGCACGTGGATCTGTGGGCGGCGCAGGGGGCGCTGGAGGCCCCTCCCGGCGACCCGGGCCGGCTGGAGGCGCTGCTGGCCCTGCCCGGCCGCCTGGCCGACTGCGACCTGCCCGACGTCCAGCGCGAGGCCGGGCGCTACGCCCTGCGGCTCCCCGAGGCGCTGTGCGAGGAAGCCCAGTGGGCGCTGGAGAGGAATCAGCCGGAGCGCGCCCAGCACGCCGCCGAACGGGCCCAGGCGCTGGACGCCGCGCACGAGCCCGCCGCGCGGGTGCTGATGCGCGCCCACCACAGCCGGGGCAACGCGGCCGCCGCGCAGCGCGTGTACAGCGCCCTGAAGGTCGCCCTGCGGGAACTGGCGCTGGAGCCCCTGCCCGAGACGGTGGCCCTGTCCCGCGCGCTGGGCGGGTAACGGCGGCGTGATACCCGGGCTCTAGACTCCGCCCATGACGACTCAGGGGCAACAGCGCACGGAAGACCGGGTGGCCCTCGTGACCGGCGGCACCAGCGGCATCGGGCTGGCGATCGCCCTGAAACTGCGCGCGGACGGCCTGCGCGTCGCGGTGCTGGATCTGGATCGGCCCCAGGCGCGCGAGGTCGCGGCCGGGCACGGGCTGACGTTCATCGGCGCCGACCTGTCGCGGCGCCCGGACTGCCGGTGCGGTATCGACGAGGCCGTGGCGGCGCTGGGCGGCCTGGACGTGCTCGTGAACAACGCCGGTTTCCAGCACATCGACCCCATCGCGGACTTCCCTGAGGACACCTGGGACACCATGCTGGCGGTCATGCTGACCGCGCCCTTTCTGCTCAGCAAGTACGCTTGGCCACACCTGCGCCGCAGCGGGCAGGGCCGCATCCTCAACGTGGCGAGCATCCACGGGCAGGTCGCCAGCCCCTACAAGGCCGCGTACATCAGCGCCAAGCACGGAGTGATCGGCCTGACCCGCACGGCCGCGCTGGAGGGCGGCGCCCAGGGCATCACTGCCAACGCGCTGTGCCCGGCCTATGTCCGCACACCGCTGGTCGAGAACCAGATCGCCGACCAGGCCCGGACGCGTGGCATCAGCACCCAGCAGATCGAGCAGACGGTCATGCTGGAGCCGGCCGCGATCAAGCAGCTCCTGAACCCGGAGGACGTGGCCGCGCTCGCCAGTTACGTGATCAGCCCCGCCGCCTGGGGCATGACCGGAGCGGTGCTCAACCTCGATCTGGGCTGGACGGCGAGGTGAGGAGGCAGAAGGCTAATGGCGGATGGCAGAAGGCTTGAAAGATGAGGGCGTGCGCTGGTGGGCGAGGTTGTGCACCGCCCACCATTTAACCGCCCTGCCGTCCCTGGCCTTATGCCATCTGCCGTCTGCCCTCTGCCTCCCCTACCTCTGACCGCTGCTGAGCACCACCACATAGGCCGTGCCGCGTGAACTCTGGATCACGCTGGCGCCGGCGTGGGTGTAGCGCCCCTCGGTCATCCAGAAGCAGTGGACGGGGCTGTTCAGCCACCACTGCATGGCCTGTTCGGGGTTCAGGCCGCCGCTCATGTAGATGATCTCGGTCACGCTCACCGCGTCGATGCCGGTGCTGGCGGCCCGGATGCGCGGGGTGCTGCCGCCGGGGCCGTCGTGCGAGACCCGCCCGGACTGGCCCATGTAGGTCGCCTGCAGGCGCGCCGCCTGGGCGTGCTGGGCCGAGGGCATCAGCGTCTGAGCCGGCGGTCGCCGGCCGCTGCCGGGACAGGTCACGCCCTGGGCGCGCACCTCGTTCAGCTGGGCCAGCAGCTGGCGCTCGGCGGCCGACTGGAGCGGAACCGTCTGCGCGGAGGCGGCGCCCCACCCCACGGCAGTCAGGCAAAGGGCGCTCAGGGCGGCGAGGGCCGTCATGGTCGGATGGAACGCGGGCATGGTGGCCGGAGCATAGAGCCTGCGGTGTCACAGGTTTCATCTCATGAACGCGTCCCGGCTCATGAAGCCGCCCAACGCCGGAAACACCACCGGAGTTCGCCTGCCGGTGGTGTCCCAGATCCTCTGCGCTCAGCGCGCGGCGTTCAAGATCCCGCTGCGGCGCAGCAGGGCGTCGGGGTCGGGGTCGCGGCCCATGAACTCGCGGTACAGGGCGCCGGGATCGTCGCTGTTGCCCCGGCTCAGCACGCTGTCCACGAAGGCGCGGCCGGTCTCGCGGTTGAAGATGCCCTCCTGGGCGAAGCGGGAGAAGGCGTCGGCGTCCAGCACCTCGGCCCACTTGTAGGAGTAGTAGCCCGCGCCGTAGCCCACGGGCGAGGAGAACAGGTGACCGAAGGCCGCCACCATGGCGTAGTCCTCGGGCAGCTCGTAGGGGTAGAAGCGCGACATGACCTCGCGGGCCAGCCGCACCGGGTCGGTATCTGAGGCCGGGTCGTACTCCACGTGCAGGGTCAGGTCGGTCAGGCCCAGCGAGTACTGCCGCATGGACGCGCTCGCCGCGCGGTAGTTGCGGGCCGCGACCATGCGCGAGAACAGCTCGTCCGGCAGGGCCTCGCCGCTCTGGTAGTGGCGGGCGAACAGGTTCAGGGCCTCGCGTTCCATGACCCAGTTCTCCATGATCTGGCTGGGCAGTTCCACGAAGTCCCAGGCGACGTTGGTGCCCGCCAGCGAGCGCACCGGCACCCGCGACAGGGCGTGGTGCAGCAGGTGGCCGAACTCGTGGAACACCGTCTCGACCTCGCTGATCGACAGCAGGGCGGGCGTGTCGCCACTGGGCGGGGTCATGTTGCCGCACATCAGGCCCAGGTGGGGCTCCACGCCGCCCTGGCTGGGGCCGCCGGTGATGAAGGCGTTCATCCAGGCGCCGCCGCGCTTGGTGTCGCGGGGGAACCAGTCGGTGTAGAACGAGGCGATGTGGGTGCCGTCCTCGGCCAGGATGTCGAAGTAGCGCACCTCGGGGTGCCAGCCGGGCGCCTGGGCTTCTTTGACCGTGGCGCCGAACACGCGCCGGGTGATCTCGAACATGCCGCTGAGCACGCTGTCGAGCGGGAAATACGGGCGCAGCTGCTCCTCGTCGAAATCGTACTTCGCCTGGCCCTGCTTCTCGGCCCAGTAGGCCACGTCCCAGGCTTCCAGCGTGGGCGCGTCCTGGCCGGCCTGGGCGCGGTAGAAGGCCTGCAGCTCGGCGTTCTCGGCCTCGAAGCTGGGGCGGGTGCGGGCCTCGAGGTCGCGCTCGAAGTTCAGGGCGACCTCGCCCGCGCCGGCCATGCGGTCTTCCAGCACGTAATCGGCGAAGTTGGCGAAGCCCAGCATCTGCGCCTTCTCGCGCCGCAGGGCCAGGATCTCGCGGATCAGCGGGCGGTTGTCGCGGCCCTCCTGGCGGCCCACCTGCCCCTGGGCCTCCCACAGCTGCTGACGCAGCGAGCGGTCGTCGGCGTAGGTCAGCACCGGGCCGTACACCGGAAAATGCAGGGTCAGGCGGTGGCCCTCCTGGCCGTGCTCCTCGGCGTCCCGGCGGGTCGCGTCCTGCACGCGCGCCGGCACGCCCGCCAGGCGCCCCTGCGGCACGTACAGTTCATAGGCGGCGGTGGCGTCCAGCACGTTCTTGCCGAAGTCGTTGGTGATCTGGGCCAGGCGGGTGTTCAGCTCGGTCAGGCGGGCCTTGGCTTCGTCCGGCAGGTCGGCGCCCCCCCGGCGGAAGTCGTCGATGGTCAGCTTCAGGTGCCGCGCCTGCACCGGGTCGAGGGCCTGGGCCTGGGGCGTCCGGGCGTAGGCCTTCAGGGCCGCCCACAGCCCGGGATGCAGGCTCAGGGCGCTGCGGAATTCGCTGACCTTGGGAATGATCGCCTTGCGGGCCGCCTTCCAGTCGTCGCTGGTGACCACGCCGTCCAGGTGCGACACGATGGTGTTCACCGTGTCGAGCTGCTCGGTCAGGGTGTCCAGATCGGCCATGAAGTTCTGGAAGCCCCGATCCGGCGCGGCGGCCAGGTGCTCCAGCTTCCCGGCGGTCAGGGCCAGCAGCGTGTCCACCGCGCTTTCGGCGTGCTCCGGCCGGATCTGGTCGAAGGGAATCTTGAACCCCAGATTGAGCAGGGGGTTGGCGCTCGGCACAAGGTCGCTGGACATCCTGAAAAGTATAGGAAAGAGCCGCCCGGCGGTGGGTAAGCCTGACGACGGACGCGCCCCTGGGGCCGCCGCGTGCTGCACAGGGCCATGTCCAGACCCCTCCCCACAGCGCTTCCTGATGGCGCCGGGATGCGTCCCGCCGGCCCGGACGACGTGCCCCGGCGCGCTGCCTTCCTGACCCTGGCCCGCACGCTGGAGCGTCAGGCCGGAGTGCGCCTGCCGGGCGAAGCCTTGATGCCCAGAGCAGCGGGCGACAGAAGACTCACCTCCTGCCCGAATGGAGCGAGTGAATCTGAGCGGGCAGGACGGGACTGCACGGCTACCAGGGAGACATGGAGCGACCAGAAAAGAGAGCTTCTGGTCGCTCCATCCGGGGAACAGCCCTACCGGCTTGCGTTCTCCAGCCACATCGCGTCGCCCAGGGAATAGAAGCGGTAGCCCTCCGAGAGCGCGGCGTCGTAGGCGGCCCGGATGCGCTCCACGCCCGCGAAGGCCGCCACCAGCAGCATCAGGGTGGAGCCCGGCAGGTGCAGGTTGGTGATCAGCACGTCGGGCACGTTCACGGGTTTACCGGGCGTGATGAAGATGCTCGTGTCGCCCTCGCCGGGCTGCACCTCAGCGCCGTCCCAGGCGCTCTCCAGCGTGCGGACGGTGGTGGTGCCCACGGCCACGACCCGCCGGCCCTCGGCGCGGGCGCGGTTGATGGCCGCGGCGGTCTGCGGGCTGACCGAGTAGCGCTCGGCGTGCATGACGTGCTCGGACACCGGCCCGCTGATGGGCTTGAAGGTGCCTGCCCCGACATGCAGCGTGACGTGGGCGCGTTCCACCGCCAGCTCGTCCAGCCGCGCGAGCAGCCCCGGCGTGAAGTGCAGGCCGGCCGTGGGCGCCGCCACCGAGCCCGGCGTGCGGGCGTACACGGTCTGGTAGCGCTCGCGCCAGGTCTCGTCGGAGTCGCCGGCGTCGATGTAGGGCGGCAGCGGCAGGCGCCCGATGTCGTCCAGATGGGGCCCTATGTCGTGGTCGAAGCGGAGCAGCCGTGCGCCGTCGGCCTGCACGCCCACGACCTCGGCGCGGTGCTCGTGCTCCCCCGGCCCGCCCAGCAGCAGTTCCTTCCCCGCCCGCTTCGCCGGCTTCAGGTAGGCGCTCCACAGGTTCGGCTCCTCCTCGCGCAGCAGCATGACCTCGACCTGTCCGCCCCCGTGGCCGTCCGGGGTTCGGGGCTTGCGGGCCAGCACGCGCGCCGGGATCACGCGGCTCTCGTTGAAGACCAGCAGGTCGCCCCGGCGCAGCAGCTCCGGCAGGTCGCGGAAGATCCGGTGATCCACGCTTTCCCCCACCACCATCAGGCGCGAGGCGTCGCGGGGCTCGGCGCCGGTCTGCGCGATGCGCCCGGCGGGCAGCTCGAAGTTCAGGCGGGCCAGCACCGCGTCGGGATCGGTTCCAGGAACGTTCACGGCGTCCAGCTCAGGCGGTGGGCTCATCGGTGGTCGGCTCGGCGCTCGGCTTGCCGCCGTTCTTCACGCGGGCCGGCATCAGCGCGTCCTCGATGTCGGGCAGGTGCGTGAAGCGGTCGGCGGCGTCGATCAGCTTCTGGGCGGTGTGCTCGCGGAAGGCGATGACCTCCACGCGCTTGCCGCGCTCCTGCAGCACCTCCACGATGTCGGTGAAGTCGCCGTCGCCGCTGCCCAGCACCACGACGTCGAGGTGATCCATCAGGCGCACCATGTCGGCCACGATGCCCATGTCCCAGTTGCCCTCGTAGATCGGCTTGCCGCCGTCGGTGACGTGGTGCAGGGTCAGGTTCATGCGCCGCACCTTGAAGCCCAGCGTGGACAGCTTGTAGATGAAGGGGCGCGCCGTCGCCTCGTTCTCGCGCTCGACGGTGTACGAGATGGCGTGCAGCAGTTCGCGCTCGTGGGTGGCGACCTTCAGGATGGTCTCGAAGTTCACGGTGCGTTCCAGCAGGTCGCGGGCCGAGTGGTAGAGGTTCTGGGTATCGATGAAGACCCCCACGCGGGGGCGGTGAACGACGTAGTGCATTGGGATTCTCCTGTTGTGGGTGGAAACAAATGAAGCGGCACCGGACGGGCGCTAAAAAGGGGACGGCACCTGCGGGGCAGGCGAGCGGAGTCTAGCACCCCCCTCCAGCTGGCCCGGCCCTGAACGCCACATCAAACAAGTCGGGCCCACGGCGCCGCCCCGACCTATACCCTGGGGGCATGACCTCCGATCCGCAGTCCACCGCCCCGCAGGCACAGGCCCGGGAACCGCAGGCGCTGGCGCAGGCCCAGGCGGCCTACGACGCCTTCCGCGCCCGTGGGCTCAAGCTGAACATGCAGCGCGGCCAGCCCTCGGACGCCGACTTCGACCTCAGCAACGGCCTGCTCGGGGCGCTGGGCGAGACCGACCTGAGCATGGACGGCCTCGACCTGCGGAACTACCCCGGCGGCGTGGCGGGCCTGCCCAGCGCGCGGCGGCTGTTCGCGGCGTATCTGGACGTGAAGAGCGAGAACATCGTGGTGTGGAACAACGCCTCGCTGGAGCTGCAGGCCTTCGTGCTGACCTTCGCGCTGCTGCACGGCACGCGGCACTCGACCGGCCCCTGGGTGCACCAGAAACCCAAGTTCATCGTGACGACCCCCGGCTACGACCGGCACTTCCTGCTGCTCCAGACCCTGGGCTTCGAGCTGCTGAGCGTGGACATGCACGACGACGGCCCGGACGTGGAGGCGGCCGAGGCCCTCGCGGCGGCCGACCCTGCGGTCAAGGGGCTGCTGTTCGTGCCCACCTATTCCAATCCGGGCGGCGAGACCATCAGCGCCGAGAAGGCCGCGCGGCTGGCGGGCCTGAAGGCAGCGGCCCCCGACTTCACGATCCTGGCCGACGACGCCTACCGGGCGCACCATCTGGACGACGCGGCGCAGACCGTGAACTTCGTGGCCCTGTGCCGCGACGCCGGCGTCCCCGACCGGGCCTTCGTGTTCGCCAGCACCTCCAAGATCACCTTCGCGGGGGGCGGGCTGGGCTTCGTCGCCAGCAGCGAGGACAACATCAGGTGGCTCAGCACCTACCTGAACGCGCAGAGCATCGGCCCCAACAAGCTGGAGCAGGCGCGGCACGTCAAATTCCTGGAGTCCTACCCGGGCGGCATCGACGGCCTGATGAAGGATCACGCCGCCCTGATCGCGCCCAAGTTCCGCGCCGTGGACGAGGTGCTGCGCGCCGAACTGGGCGAGGGCGGCGAATACGCCACCTGGACGAATCCGCGCGGCGGCTATTTCAGCTCGCTGAACACGGCCGCGCCCGTGGCGAAGCGAGTGATCCAGCTCGCCGAGGAAGCCGGCGTGAGCCTGACCCCGGCCGGCGCGACCTACCCCGGCGGAAACGACCCGCACGACCGCAACATCCGCCTGGCCCCCACCCGCCCCCCGCTGAACGAGGTGCATACCTCCATGCAGGTGGTCGCGGCCTGTATCCGCCTGGCGACCGAGGAGTACCGGGCGAGCGAGGGCCGGGCCGGCGGGCAGCAGGACAGCTGAACGCGGCGCAGGGCCGGCGGCGGAACGGGATAGCGGGCGGCCCACACGTCCGGCCCCACCCTTCCCGGCCAGAGGGGCCTTAAGACTCCCCTAGCTGACTGACCGGTCGGGCTTGATTTCCGGAGGGGCCCCCCCCACCATGGCGACATGCCCAACCGCTACGCTGGCTCGCCGGAGGAACGCTCGGCGCTGGACGCTTATGTCAAGCTCTGGCGGGCGGCGCACGCGGTCGAAGTGGTCGCCAACCGGCATCTGGCCGCGTATGGCCTGACCACCAGCCAGTTCGCGGTGATCGAGGCGCTCTACCACCTCGGGCCGATGAGCCAGCGCCTGCTGGCCGACAAGATCCTGCGCTCCAGCGGCAACCTGACCATGGTGATCGACAACCTGGAACGCGACGGGCTGGTGCACCGCGAGCGCATGGCGACCGACCGCCGGGTGGTGAACGTGACCCTGACCACCCAGGGCGAGGCCCTGATCACCCAGCTGTTACCGGATCACGTGGCGGGCATCCACGAGGTCTTCAAGGTGTTGGAGCCGGCCGAGATCGAGCAGCTCTCCACGATCGCGCGCAAGCTCGGGCTGGCCCTGCAGGGACGCCTGGACGACGAGGCGGTGGCGGTCAAGGCCAGAACCCGCCGATCCACCCTGCGCCGCAACGTCCACGGCGCCTGAGCCGGCCGACCTCCCGGTTCACTTCAGGGTCACGGCGATGAAGACCGGCGTGGCGTCCGGCCCCTCGAAGCCCGGCGAGTAGCTGCGGACGGTGAGCAGTGCGCGGTCGCCCTGCACGTCGACCCGTTCCAGCGTGTAGCCGCCGGCGCAGCGCCGGCCGGAGGGCAGCGCCAGATCGCGGTGAACCGTCTGCCCCCGCACGCTCAGGCGGAAGCCGGCCGGCGAGGTGCCGGCGGGCAGCAGATCGGGATACGGGCAGGTGGAGGGCAGCGCGTAGACCTCCAGGCGGATCGGCACGGGCGGCGACCACAGCGCCACGCTCGTCAGCTGCGTCTGCCCGGCGGGGACGGCATCCGACCACTGCGGAAGGAACGTGGGATACACGCGGTTGAAGCGGGCCGCCGAGACCTGCCCCGGCTGCAGCCCGGCGGCCCGCAGGGTGGCGGGGGTGGGCGGCGTGCGGAGCAGCTCCAGGCGCAGGGCGTTCGGCGCCTGATCGGCGGTGCGGGTGCGGCGGTAGACCAATAGCCCGCTGGCCGTGTCCAGTACGCTCAGGGTGGCGGTGCCGAAGCCGCTGCCATCCTGCACGCCGGAACTGAGCACCATGACCCGCGCGCCGCTGGCCGAGAAGCGCACCTGATCCACCGGAATGCGGTCGCTCGCCCGCGCCGGGGAACACAGAGGCAGCGCCGTGGCGCACGAGGCGAGCAGCAGGGTCTTCAGGCGTCGCATGGTCGGCATGATCGAGCGTACCTCCCGCCTGCGCGCGCCGCCAGACCCGGGGCGGGAGGGTCAGCCTGCACCTGACCGGGCGGCCCCCTCCCGCCCTGGGATCAGACGAGCAAGAACCCCTGAGCGGGGCCACTCAGTGCAGCCTCAGTGGGTGCCACCTCAGTTGAAGCGCAGCGAGGCCAGTACCTTGCCGAACACGGCGTTCGCCTGCACGAACCGCGCCGGAGCGTCGGTGAGCTGGAAGGAATAGAGGTTCTTCGCGCCGTTGCCGTACCACACGCGCATCCGCAGCTGGCCGCCGGGGTGGCTCAGGGTGTACTCGCGCTCGGTGCCGCTGACCCCGCCGTAGCGCGCCGCCCGGCTGGACAGCTGCCGCGTGGTGGCGCCGCTGGCCTTGATGCCCGCCTCGAACTTCTGGAATTCGGTGTTCAGGTTCACGGCGGCTCCATTCTTGGGCGTGAACAGCAGGCGGATCAGGGTCGCGGGCGGCGCCTTGGCCGACACGACGCTCAGGCCCTGCGCCCCGTCCCCGAAGTCGGCGCCGAGCCAGCCCTTGGGCAGACTGACGCTGAAGGGCAGCCGGGCGTCCTTGATAGGCACCAGGGTCTGGGCCTGGGCGGCCGGCACGGCGAGGGTCACGATCAGGGCAGCGCACAGGGGGCGAACGGCGTTCATGGGGGTCACCGTAGCAGGCGCGGGTGAGGCCCACGGATCGCCCACATGAACGGCCGGGCACTCCGGGGCAGCGTCGGATCAGCTCAGCGGGGGATCAGGCCGGGGCGGGGCCACAGGCGCAGGTCAGCGGGGCCGGCCACGTCCCGCAGGGCCACGGGGCCGTAGGCGCGGCTGTCGAGACTCTCGCCGAGGCGCCGGTTGTCGCCCATGACCCACAGGTGGCCGGGCGGCACGCGGATCGCCGCCTGATCGGAGACGAAGCCCTCGCTGGCGTAGCGCTCCAGCAGGGCGCGGCCATTGACCTCGACCCGGCCGTCCCTGACCGCCACGGTGTCGCCGGCCAGGGCCAGCACGCGCTTGATGTTGTAGGGCCGGTGGCGCACGCCCCAGAGGGTCTCGTAGGAATAGTCGCTGTCCTGCGGCCCCTTGAACACCACCAGATCGCCGCGCCGGGGATAGACCCCGCTCAGGCCCCAGGCCCGCAGCCAGCGCGGATACTTGAGGAGCAGCAGGACGTCGCCGCTGCGCAGGGTCTCGTTCATGGAGTCGCCGTCCACGCGGGCCAGCGTGCCGCCGAAGGTCGTGAGCCCCCACACCGGCAGCAGCGCGCCCAGGATCCATGTCCTCCAGGCGCGGCGCCAGGGGCTGTCTCTGGTGGGGGCAGTCCGGGCACTCATGCCGGCCCAGGCTAGAGCATCGGCCGCAGGCAGGGTGTCCTGCGGGCAGCGCGGCGCCGCGCTCTGACCGCTCCCCAGGGCAGCTCTCAAACCAGCACCTTCATAAACGCTTCAGAGTCCAGGGAGGGCACGCCGCTCAGGGGTACGCTGCTCGCCATGAGCGACGAGCTGAAAGTCGAGAAGTACCACGAGGGCACGGGGGAACCTGCTCAGGCCGGCAAGATGGTGAAGGTGCACTACACCGGCACCCTGGAAAGCGGCCAGAAGTTCGACTCCAGCCGTGACCGTGGGCAGCCCATCGAGTTTCCCCTGGGCGTCGGCTACGTCATCAAGGGCTGGGACGACGGCATCGCGCAGCTGCGGGTAGGCGACAAGGCCAAGCTGACCATCCCGGCCCACCTGGGCTACGGCGCGGCGGGCGTCCCCGGCGTGATCCCGGCCGGCGCGACCCTGATCTTCGACGTGGAACTGGTGGACGTCGGCTGAGCCGAGGGCGGGCAGACAGCGGCCGACCCTCCTTCTGTATTCCAGGCTTCCGGGCCTGGGATTTTTTGTTGTCCGGCGGAACCCACCGTGGGGTTTGACGGCCCCTGAAAACTGACATACACTCCGGACGTATCAAAACTCGTGTAGACAGGCGCGGACGTGCGCCGAAAAGCGTTTGTAAGCGCTTACACCTCTGCTGTTCGCCGGCCCGTCGCCGATGGCGGGCCGATCCTGATCCTTCTGCGCCCGCCGCTCCGTGTTCCCTATCCCCCGCTGACGACGTTCTCTCCTCTGGAGGCTCTATGAAAAAAGCACTGCTCACGCTGTCCGCCCTGCTCATCTCAAGCGCCGCTGCGCAGACGAACCTTTCCGGTACCGTCACCATCTGGTCGTGGGATGTGGCCGCCAAGGCGCTGCAAAGCACGGTACCCGGCTTCAACAAGAAGCACCCCAACGTGAAGGTCGAGGTCGTCGATCTGGGCAACCAGAACGTGTACGACCGTGGCTTGGCCGGCTGCGCGGCGGGCGGCGCGGACATGCCCGACGTCTACTCGATCGAGAACGGCGAGGCCGAGGTGTTCTGGGCGCGCTTCCCGGACTGCTTCGTCGATCTGAACACGCTGGGCGCAAATAAAATCGTCAACCAGTTCCCGGCCTTCAAGTGGACGGAGCTGACGGCGAATGGCAAGCGCTTTGCCATGCCTTGGGACTCCGGCCCCGTGGTGATGTTCTACCGCCGCGACCTGTACCAGCAGGCCGGGATCAACCCGAATGACATCAAGACCTGGGACGACTACATCGCCGCCGGCAAGAAGATGAATGCAAAATTCGGCGGCAACGTCAAGATGGGCACCATCGCCAACGGCCAGGATGACGAGTGGTTCCGCATGCTGGCCAACCAGAACGGCTGCTTCTATTTCGACAACGCGGCCAGCCAGGTCACGGTGGCGCGCCCCGGCTGCGTCACGGCGCTGGGCACCATCAAGAAGTTGTACGACGCCAAGGTCGTGGCGACCGGCGACTGGGGCGGCCAGATCACCTCCTTCAAGGCTGGCAAGGCCGCCAGCGCCATGTTCGGCGCGTGGTACGAGGGCACCATCCGCACCAACGCGCCCGACCAGAAGGGCAAGTGGGGCGTGTACCTGATGCCTGCCAGCCGGCCCGGCGGCCCGCGCGCCTCCAACCTGGGCGGCAGCGCTCTGGCCATCCCGAGTGCGAGCAAGAACAAGGAAGCGGCCTTCGCCTTCCTGCAGCACGCCCTGGGCAGCGCCGACGGCCAGGTCACGATGCTTAAGTCGCAGGGCCTGGTGCCCAGCCTGCTCTCGGCCACCCGCGACCCCTACGTGGCGCAGGGGCAGTCCTACTGGGCCAACCAGAAGGTCTGGCAGACCATCCTGGGCACCCTGGGCGACGTGCCCCCCTCGCGCGGCACCCAGTACTTCCAGGACGCCCGGCAGGTGATGGTGGTCGTGCAGGCCGACTACATCAAGGGCAAGTACAAGACCGCCAAGGAAGCGCTGGACGACGCTGCCAAGAAGATCAGCTCCGCGACCGGCCTGCCCATCGCGAAGTAAGGCGCAGGGCTCAGGCGGGCGGGGAGGGGTCACAGCGGCCCTCCTCGCCCGCCTCCGCTGTGGGCCAGAGCTGGCCGGAGCCCGGCAGGGCATCGACCCTCTCCTTCCCCTGTCTTCCCGGCCCGGAGCCCGCACGGGCGCCCTGTGCAGGGAAATTCGTCTGAACCCGTTCCGCCGCCGGAGTGTCATGCTGGGCACACGAGTCCCTGCGCCGCGTCCGCCACGTTTCTCCAGGTGAGCTGCCGGCTTTCTCCCGTGCCGCGCCCTCCCCCTCTTCCCCACTCCCGAGGCTGCCATGACCACGACCGCACGATCCACCACCTCGCCGCCCGTGGCGACCCCACCGCGCCGCAAACGGCCTCCGCTGGCGCCGTACCTGTTCATCCTGCCCTACCTGCTGATCTTCGCCACCTTCTGGGCCTGGCCCATCGTCAGCTCCTTCCTGATGAGCTTCAAGGACTCGCGCCTGGGGGCCGCCGCGCCCTACGGCCTGTCCAACTGGTCGCGGCTGGTGCAGGACGAATTCTTCCGCACGGCGCTGCGCAACACGCTGGTGATTCTGGTGATCCAGGTGCCGTTGATGCTGTCGCTGGCGACGGTGCTGGCGGTGGCGCTGAACAGCAAGCTCCTGAAGGCGGCGGGGCTGTTCCGCTTCGCCTTCTTCGCGCCGCTGGTGGTGGGCACCGTGGCGTACTCGGCGGTGTTCCGCCTGCTGTTCAACACCGACTTCGGCATCGTGAACCGCGCCCTGACCGGCCTGGGCCTGCCCGCCGTGGACTGGCTCAACCAGTCGGGGCCGGCCATGAGCGTGCTGATCCTGGCAATGACCTGGCGCTGGACGGGCTACAACGCCATCATCCTGCTTGCAGGGTTGCAGGGCATCAGTGAGGACGTGTACGAGGCCGCCGCCATCGACGGCGCCACGCCCGCCCAGCAGTTCTGGAAGATCACGCTGCCGCTGCTGCGGCCCACGCTGCTGTTCTGCCTGGTGCTCAGCGTGATCGGCACCCTGCAGCTGTTCACCGAGCCCGCCCTGATCACCAACTCCGGCCCCGGCAACTCGACCATGACCCTGGGCACCTACCTGTACCAGCAGGGCTTCCGCTCGTTCAACTTCGGGTACGCCAGCGCGATCGCCTACACGGTGGCCGCCATCGCGGCGATCTTCAGCGTGCTGCAGCTGCGGCTGTTCGGGAGGGAGCAGTGACGGCGGCCCCGGTGGCCCCGCCCACGGCCGGCGTGCGGGCCCAGCGGCGGCTGAACGCTGCGCTGCTGTACGTGGCCCTGGTGCCGCTGGCGCTGCTGTTCCTGGCGCCGCTGTGGATCATGCTGGTCTTCAGCACCCAGCCAGAGACGGCGATCTTCAGCCCCAATCCGCCGCTGTGGTTCGGTGGGGCCTTCGCCGAGAACTTCCGAGGCCTGCAGGCCGACACCAACTTCCTGCGTACTCTCCTGAACTCCACCATGATCGCCTCGATCTACACCGTCTTGAGCATGCTGCTCACCTCGATGGGCGGCTACGCCTTCGCCAAGTTCGAGTTCCCCGGCAAGGGGCCGCTCTTCGGCCTGATCCTGGCGACCCTGACCATCCCCGCCTTCGTGACCATCATCCCGCAGTTCATCCTGGTGGCGCGCGATCTGCAGATCGGCAACACCTACTGGGCAGTCATCCTGCCGACGCTGGCGAACACCATCGGCATCTTCTACATGCGCCAGGCCTTCCAGACGGTGCCCACGGACCTGCTGAACGCAGCGCGCATCGACGGTGCAAACGAATGGCGCATCTTCTGGCAGATCGCGCTGCCCATCGTGCGCCCGGCGCTGGCCGCGCTGGCGATCCTGCTGTTCCTGGCGTCGTGGAACGACTACCTGTGGCCGCTGATCGTGCTGACCCAGAAAGACAGCTACACCATGCCGGTCGCGCTGGGCACCCTGGTCGGCCTGACGCGGGTGTCGTGGGGCGGGATCATGGTGGGCACGGCTATTGCCACCATTCCCTTCCTGGCGCTGTTCCTGGCCCTGCAACGGCACTTCGTGGCGGGCATTGCGGGCGGCGCGGTCAAGGACTGAGGCGCACGAGGCTATGGGCGCGGCGAGCGTCGCCCAGGCCGCCCCACTCCACACGGATTCATCTGAGAGGATTCATCACATGACCACTGCACCGACGCCTCCCCACCTTCTCCTCGGTTCCTGCGACTACCCCGAGCATGTGCCCCGTGACCGCTGGGCGACCTATGCCCGGATGCAAAAGGAGCTGGGCCTGAGCTTCGTGCGGATCGCGGAGTTCGCCTGGAGCCGGATCGAACCGCAGTGTGGCCGATACGACTGGGCGTGGCTGGATCAGGCCATCGAGGCGTACCACGGCTGTGGCCTGAGGGTCGTGTTGTGCACCCTGACCGCCACCCCCCCCGCCTGGTTGATCCGCGCGCACCCCGAGATCCTGGCCTCCGACGAACAGGGCCGCGTGCGCGAGTTTGGGTCGCGCCGCCACTACGATTTCGCCTCGCCCGTGTACCGCGAGCATTCCCGGCGCCTGACCCTGGCGATGGCGCTGCGCTACGGCCGGCACCCGGCGGTGGTGGGCTGGCAGACCGACAACGAGTTCGGCTGTCACGGCACCACGCGCTCCTATGGCGGGGCCAGCGCCGCGGCCTTCCCGGAGTGGCTGAGGCACCGCTACGGGGTCGTCGAGCGCCTGAACGAGGCCTGGGGCAACGTGTTCTGGAGCATGGAATACACGGACTTCTCGCAGGTTCGCCCCCCCATGCTCACGGTCACCGAACTCAACCCCTCGCACGTGCTGGACTACGCGCGCTTCGCCTCGCAGCAGGTCGCGGACTTCCAGAAGGAGCAGCTGGAGATCCTGCGGGAGATGTCGCCGGGGCGCTTCATCACGCACAATTTCATGATCTTCGAGTCGGGCTTCGACCACTACCAGGTGGCCCAGGGGCTGGATTTCGCCACCTGGGACAACTACCCGCTGGGGATGCTGGAATTCTTCGCGCCCAGCGGCAGCGGCGAGGAGGTCAAGACCCGCTACGCGCGCACCGGCCACCCGGATCTGATCGCCTTCAACCACGACCTCTACCGGGGGCTGGTGGCGCAGCCGGGCCTGGGCCGCGAGGGGCGCGGCACGCCGAACGGCCCCTGGGTCATGGAGCAGCAGTGCGGGCAGGTCAACTGGGCCCCCTACAACCCGCTGCCGGCGGGCGGCGCCGTGCAGCTCTGGACGGCGCAGGCCTGGGCCCACGGCGCGGACGTGGTGAGCTACTTCCGCTGGCGCGCGGCGACCATGGCCCAGGAGGTCATGCACTCGGGCCTGCTGCGGCACGACGAGACGCCGGATCGCGGCTACGCCGAGGTCGAGACGCTGGATCAGACGCAGTTCCCGGTCGGGCCGGTGCCCGCGCGGGTGGCGCTGCTGCACGACTATGAAAGCCTGTGGCTCTACGACCAGCAGAAGCACTCGGCCAGCCTGAGCTACTGGACGCAGACCGTCGCCTACTACTCGGCCCTGCGGAGCCTGGGCATCGACGTGGACATCGTGCACGCCGACGCCGGGCTGAGCGCCTACGCCGTGGTGGTGGCCCCCGCGATCACGCTGGTGCCCCCGGAGCGCGCCGCCCGCTGGGCGAAAGCCGTCGAGGGCGGCGTGGCACTCGTCTGCGGCCCCCGCACCGCCTTCCGCACCCCGGGCGGCCAGACCTGGGAGACCGGGCAACCCGGCCCGCTGAGCGACACCCTGGGCGTGAAGCTGCTGCAGTACGACTCGCTGCGCCCGACGCTGAGCCAGCGGGTGTCGGGGCCGGGCGGCGACGTCCAGGCCCACGGCTGGGCCGAGAGCTACCGCCTGCAGGGCGCCGAGGCGCTGTACAGCTATTCCGGAGGCCCGCTGGACGGCGAGGCGGCCGTGACGCGCCGCGGCCAGGTCACCACCATCGGTGCCCACAGCCCGGAGCTGATCGGCGCGGTGCTGGCCGACGTCCTGCAGCGCGCCGGGGTGGAGACCACGCCCCTGCCCGAAGGCGTGCGCCTCAGCCGCCGGGCGGGCCGGACGCTGGTGCAGAACTGGACTCTGGACGCCGTTCAGTGGAACGGGCTGAGCCTGGGGCCGGTGAGCTTCATGGTGCAGGAAGAGTAGGCGGCGCAGGGCAGCAGGAGATCGGCGGCCGGGAGGCAGGGCGTCCGGACTCCAGACACAGCCAGACGCACGTGCCCCGAGACTGATACGAAGTTAAAGTGATCCTGCGACATCCGAGACCCCTCACCCTTCCGCCGCGTTGCGGCTCCCTCCCTCTCCCCAGGGGAGAGGGTTGGGGTGAGGGGTCTGTTGGTGGCGACTCCGCCATGTCTTGCCATCACTTTAGTCCCGTATGACCCCTCGGGGCACGTCCTGTTCGGGCCGACCGGAACGGCCTGAACCCGAACTTAGCCCACCACCGAAGCCACCGACCTTCCACGGTTCTGGGGCCGGCCCTCATCCCTCCAGTCCCGACCTTCAGCGCTGGATGAAGCGGCAGGTCTCGCCAGGGTGGGTCGACGGATTCGGGCCTTCCTCTGCTCTGCTGCTGTGCCAGTCGGCGTCACCTGAAGTCCCAGCTCGCCCTGATGAGCCTGGAATGAGCATCTCATTGACAAGATAAACAATCTGTGGTTTGATGGTTTTAACGTTCAAATCACCTGTGCGGCCACCCAGGGAGGTGTCGATGACCCGCGTCACGTTACGAGATGTCGCTGCCCATGCCGGGGTCTCCCACCAGACCGTGTCCAACGTGATGAACGGTCACCCCTCGATCCGTCCGGCCACGCGCGACAGGGTGCTGGCCGCGATCCAGGCCCTGGACTACCACCCCAACCAGGCCGCCAAGGCCCTGCGCGAGGCGCGCGTGACCACCCTCTGCTGCGCGTTCTACGGCCACGACGCCGAAAACGTGGACGACCCCTACCGCAATGTGGTGCAGTCGGCGTTCATCGCCGAAGCCAACGTCCACGGCTACAGCATGACCACCGCCTTCGTGCAGGATGGCCCGGAGTCCTTCGATTCGCTGCGCCAGCGCTACCGGCAGGGGCAGTTCGGCGGCGTGGTGGTGGTCGGCAATACGCTGAACGCCGCGCAGTGGCAGGCGCTCCAGGGATGGGGCCTCCCGGCGGTGCTGTTCGACCACCGCCTGCCGGACAGCGCGGCGCTGTCGGTCAGCTCCGATTACACCAGCGGGATGCACGCGCTGGTGGCCCACCACGCCGCCCAGGGCCGCCGGCATCTGGCGCTGATCATCCCTCTGCAGGACGCCGCGAGCACGGCGGTGGATCGGCGCGAGGCGTTCAGGGCGGCGGCCGCCCAGCACGGACTCCAGGCGCACCTGATCGCCGGCGACTGGTCGTACGCGTCTGGCGAGGCGGCGCTGCATACGCTGTGGCGCGGCGGAAATAGCCCCGACGCCGTGCTGGGCGGCAACGACCGGATGGCCGCCGGCGCCCTGCGCGCGGCCCTGGAACTGGGCCTCCGGGTGCCCGGACAGGTCGCCATCAGCGGGTTCGACAACTTCGAATTCAGCCGCTACACCCACCCCAGCCTGACCACCGTGAATGTGCCCCACGCCGAGATGGCCCGGCGGGCGGTGCGCGCCCTGCTGGCCCGGCTGGAGCAGCACCAGACCCCGCCCAATGTCGTTCTTCCGGCGTCCCTGGTCATCCGCGAGTCCGCCTGATGTGCCCAGTCCCGCTCCGGCCAGCCCGGCCCGCGCCACTCCCGCTCTTTTCAGTCCCGCTCGTGTCAGCCCACGTCTCCCTGGAGGTCAGCGTATGACGGTGCCGTCCGACACCCTCTCCACCCCGGTCTCGGCCACCCGTGTCAGACGCGTCCGGCGGCTGAGCACCGAAGCGGTCGTGGGCTACCTGTTCATCCTGCCGGCCGTGGTCGGATTCCTGATCTTCTACCTCTACCCCTCGGTGCGCGGCCTGATGATCAGTTTCACCGACTGGAACCTGCTGAGCGACCCCGAGAGCGTGGGCCTGGCGAACTACCGGGAACTGCTGGCCGACGAGAAGTTCTGGGACGCGCTGGGCATCACCTTCAAGTACGTGCTGTGGAATATCCCGCTGCAGACGGTACTGGCGATCCTGATGGCAGTGGCGATGGACCGGGTCGTGAAGAGCATGTTCGTCAAGGGCCTGCTGATCTTGCCCTACCTGCTCTCGAACGTGCTGGTGGCGCTGACCTTCCTGTGGCTGCTCGACCCGCTGCTGGGCGTGGTGAACGCCGGCCTGGAGGCGCTCGGCATCGCCCGGCAGCCCTTCTTCGGCGCCCCGGAACAGGCCATCGAGACCATCGCGGGGATCAACGTCTGGCGGCACACCGGCTTCAACGCGCTGCTGTTCTACGCCGGCCTGCAGGCCATCCCCAGAACCGTGTTCGAGGCCGCGCGCATCGACGGCGCCAGCGCCGTGCAGGAGTTTTTCCGCATCACCCTGCCCCTGCTGCGGCCCGTCACGGTGTTCGTGCTGGTCACCTCGCTGATCGGCTCGTTCCAGATCTTCGACACGGTCGCGGTGACCACGCAGGGCGGCCCGGTGGATTCCACCCGCGTGCTGGTGTTCTACATCTACCAGAACGCCTTCGCCTTCTTCAAGATGGGCTACGCGACCGCCATGAGCATGGCCCTGTTCGTGCTGCTGGTGGTCTTCACCCTGATCCAGATGCGTCTGTTCAATGCCAACCATTCTGACCTTGAGTAGGCCAGACGGGAAAGGGGGAAGACCATGACTGTCCAGAGTGCGCCGGGCGCATCTGTCCGACCGAAGAAGCCGTTCCACTGGGGCCTGGCGCTGGCCTGGGTGGGGATTGCCCTGGCCGTGATCCTCTCGGTCACGCCGATCCTGTTCGTGCTGAAGACGGCCCTGACCACCAACAGGGCGCTGTTCGTGGAATCCGCCCGGCTGTGGCCCACCCAGCCCACGCTGGACAACTTCCGGCGGGTGCTGGGGCTGCTCAGTTTCGAGCAGTCACAGGCGCTGGGCGGCAGCGGCTCCACCATCAACTTCCTGGGCGCGATCAAGAACTCGGTGATCTTCACCGGAGTGATCGTGGTGTTCCAGACGCTGTTTTCCGCCATGGCCGCCTACGCCTTCGCGCGGCTGAGGTTCCCGGGGCGCGACGCCATCTTCTTCGCCTTCCTGACCGCGATGATGATCCCCGGCATCGTGCTGTTCATCCCCAACTTCATCACCATCAAGACGCTGGGCTGGCTGAACACCTACCAGGGCATGGTCGCGCCCTTCGTCCTGATGACCCCCTTCGCGGTCTTCTTCCTGCGGCAGTTCTTCCTGTCGCTGCCCCGCGAGACCGAGGAAGCCGCCGTGCTGGACGGCGCCGGGTCTGTCACGATCTTCTGGCGCATCGTGGTGCCCATGAGCCAGGGGCCGCTCGCCACGCTGGCGATCCTGACCACCATCGGCATGTGGAACGAATTCTTCTGGCCGTACCTGATCTCCAAAGACCCGGCCACCTACCCGCTGCCGGTGGCGCTGCAGGCCTTCAAGTCCCAGACGCCGCAGGGTTCACCCGACTGGTCGGGCCTGATGGCAGGCGCCTTCATCTCGATCCTGCCGATCTTCGTGCTGATGACCGTGCTGGGCCGCCGCGTGGTCGAGTCGCTGCAGTTCAGCGGCGCGAAGTAGACCGGGCATGAGACACGACCGCGCCCCCCCGCCGCACGTCCGTTTTTTGAACGATCTAAACCGCCCCCTTCCCATCCCTGGAGGATGCCCATGAAAAAAGTCGCCGTCCTGACCACCGCCCTGAGCCTGCTGCTCGCCAACGCCGCCCAGGCCCAGACCAGCATCGAATACTGGCTCTGGGACAGCAACCAGCAGCCCGCCTACCAGAAGTGCTCGGCCGACTTCACCAAGAAGAACCCGGGCATCACGGTCAAGGTCACGCAGAAGGGCTGGGACGACTACTGGACGGGCATCACCACCGGCTTCGTCTCGGGCACCGCGCCCGACGTGTTCACCAACCACCTGGCCCGCTACCCCGAGTTCGCCGACAACAACCAGCTGGTCGATATCGCCCCGCTGATCGCCCAGGACAAGGTGGCCACCAACATCTACTACCCCGGCCTAGCCGACCTGTGGGTCAAGAGCGGCAAGCGCTACGGGCTGCCCAAGGACTGGGACACCGTGGCGGTCATCTACAACGTCGACATGCTCAAGGCCGCCGGGATCACCCCCGCGCAGCTCAACAACCTGAGCTGGAACCCCACCAACGGCGGCACCTTCGAGCAGGCCATCGCCAGGCTGACCCTCGATAAGAACGGCAAGAACGGGCTGGCGGCCGATTTCGACAAGGCCAACGTCAAGCAGTTCGGCTTCGCCAGTGCCTACGGCGCCGGGGCCAACGGCCAGACCGAGTGGAGCTGGCTGACCGCCACCACCGGCTGGAAGCACAACGAGGGCGTGTTCGGCAAGAACTACAACTTCGGCGATCCCCGCTTCGTCCAGAGCATCCAGTGGCTGGCGGACCTGAACCTGAAAAAGGGCTATATCCCCGCCTTCAAGGACATCCAGGCCAACGGCCCCGACGCCCAGTTCGTGGCGAAGAAGGCGGCGATGGTCGTGAACGGCTCCTGGATGATCAAGTACTTCGTGGACAATTCGCCCTTCAAGGTCGGCTTCGCCCTGCTGCCCAAGGGCCCCAACGGCAAGCGCATGAGCATGTTCAACGGTCTGGCGGACTCCATCTGGGTCGGCAGCAAGAACAAGGACGCCGCCTGGAAGTGGGTCAAGTACCTCGCCAGCGCCGAGTGCCAGAACACCGTGGGCAGCTACGGCGTGGTCTTCCCCGCCATCAACTCCGGCGTCGTGAAGGCCCAGGCGGTGCTGAAAGCCAAGGGCGTGGACGTCACCGCCTTCACCCGTCAGGCCAAGACGCCCGGCGGCACCTTCCTGTTCCCGATCACCGACAACGCCTCCAAGATCAACGACATCATGACCAGCACCATGGAAGGCGTGTTCCTGGGCAAAGCGCAGGCCAAGGACGTCCTGCCGGCCGCCAACGACAAGGTCAACGCCCTGTTCAAATAGGCCCAGGCCCCACCCAACCGCGAGGGGGCCCGTTTCACCGGCCCCCCGCTGCGTTCGGCCGCCCTGTCCCGGCAGCTTCCCGTGTCCCGCCCGCCCTCTGGGGGAACGGTTCGGAGGCTGGCATGGGGCGGAGGAACGTCCAGGGCCTCCGCTCGCCCGGCAGCCCCCGGATCTTCCGACACCTGGCTCTCCGGGCACACACCTTTTTTGGACACGTGTTCAGGCCCCCGAGTCTGAACCTCACTCCCTTCCCCAGGAGGTGAACGATGAATCGCATCCTCCCCATGACGGCCGCCCTGACGATCACGGCCCTGAGCCTCCAGGGCGCCCCCTCGCAGGCCGCGGCGTCCGGGCCGGCGACCGTGTCTGGGACAGGAACCGTGGCGGCCACGGTCTCCAGCGTGCCTCTGCAGGCCCGCCGGAGCTGTGGCGCGGCGTTCCTGGCCCATCCCCTGCCCCACACCACGACCATGCGCGGCGGTGGGGCCCGCTTCTACGACTCCAACGGCTCGGGCCTGGGCGTGGGCGACCTGAACGGCGACGGCCTACTGGACGCTGTGCTGGGCAACCTGGCCGGCACCGGCACGATCCTGTGGAACCTGGGCGGGCTGCGCTTCCGGGCCCAGCCGCTGGAAGACCGCAGCGCCCTGGCCAGCGAAATCCGCGACGTGAAGCTGGTGGACGTGAACGCGGACGGCCGGCTGGACATCACCCTGACCCACTCGCGCGGCGGGATTGGGGTGTGGCTGGGGCGCCAGGGCGGCGGTTTCACGCGCGAGTGGCTCTCGGGCGCCCGCACCCCCGCCTACACCATGCAGTGGGACGACCTCTCCGGCGCAGGGGAGCTGAACCTGATCACCGGCTCCTACGACGCCGCGCTGGAGGCCGAGATGGGCAGCACCTTCCTGTTCGCCTCGAACGGCGGGGTGGCGGTCTACGGCCCGGTCCGGGCCGACGCGGGCGGCCTGAGCGTGCAGGGCCAGAAACTCGCCAAGACCGCGCACACGCTGGCCCTGCTGCCCTTCGATCTGGACGGCGACGGCACGCGCGAACTGGTGGTCGGCAACGACTTCGGTATGCCCGACCGGGTATGGAAGCGCTCCGGCGCGACCTGGGCCGAGATCCACCCCTTCGGGCGCATCACCCGCAACACCATGGGCTTTTCGAGCACCGACATGGACAACGACGGCGTGCCCGAACTGTTCGCCACCGACATGAAGCCCGACTTTGCCGACCCGGCGGCGGTGGCGATCTGGACCGGGCTGCTGGAGCGCACCTATGAGCGATTGCAGTACCGGGACATCCAGCGCGCCGAGAACACCCTGCAGGTGCGCCATCGCGGCGGCACCTACCGCAACGTGGCCTACGACCTGGCGATGGACTCCAGCGGCTGGAGCTGGTCGGCCCAGTTCGGCGACCTCGACAACGACGGCTTCGAGGATCTGTACGTGGTGAACGGCATGATCGACGAGGTGGTATTCAAGTTCCTGAAGGGGGGCGAACTGGTGGAACGCAACCGCGCCTACCGCAACACCGGCCGGGGCCGCTACGCCCTGAACCCCGGCTGGAAGCTGGATTCCACCGCCAGCGGCCGCTCCATGGCCCTGGCCGATTTCGACAACGACGGGCGGCTGGACGTGCTGGTCAACAACGTGGGCAGCCCGGCCGCGCTGTATGAAAACCAGCTGTGCGGGGGCGGCGCCCTGGAGGTGAACCTGAAGTGGAGCGGCACCCACAATCTGGACGCGCTGGGCGCCACGGTGCTGCTCAGGGCCGGCACGGCGAGCCTGCGGCGTGATGTCCGCAGCGGCAGCGGCTACCTGAGCGGCACGCCCGCCAGGGTGCACTTCGGACTGGCCGGGGGCGCGCAGGCGGGGGCGCTGGAGGTCGTCTGGCCGGATGGGCTGCGGTCGGTCGTGCCGCGTCCGCCCCTGAATACCCGCCTGACCCTCACGCGCACCGGAGGCGTTCCATGAGCCTGACATCCCCTCCCCCGCCCGGTATCGGGCTGCTCGATCTGGCCCGGCTGCGTTCGCGCACCCTGCTCTTCTTCGCGGCGGCGGCCCTGGGCCTGCTGGTCTCGGGATACGTGGTCACGCGCTCCGGGATGCCGGTCTGGGGCGGCACGCTGCTGTTCCTGGGCGCGGTGGCCGTGCCCGCCGGCCTGAAATGGCGCGACGACTTCGTGGCCTGGGGCCCGGCCGTCATGGTGCTCAGCGTGCTGCTGACCCTGCAGGGCTTCCACACGGTCGAGCACGTCGTCCAGGTGGCGCAGTTCTATGTCCTGGGGCAGCCCGGCATCCGCTCGCAGGGGCTGATCTCCAGCCTGAACATCGAGTGGGTGCATTTCACCTGGAACTGGCTGGCGGCGGCGGGCGTGTACTTCGTGTTCGCGCGCGGGATGCGCGGCGTGTGGGGATGGGCCCTGCTGCTGTGGGTCACGGCCCACTCGCTGGAACACACCCTGATGCTCGCGCGCTACCTGAGCATGGAACAGAGCGTCATGGACATGACCATGACCTCGTTTCCGGTGGGACAGGCCCTGCCCGGTATCCTGGGCCGTGACGGCTGGCTGGCGACCCATGTGCCCGTGCTTAGGGCAATCCCTGGGCTGGCCTCATTGCCACGCGTCATGATCCATTTCAACTGGAACGTCGGTGAGATGACCTTCCTGCTGCTGGCCGCCCGCGCGGGTCTGCCCCGCCTGCTCTCTCCTCCCCTTCCGTTTCCCAAGGACACCCGCCCACATGACTAAAGCACCCAAGATTGCCCTCGTCGGCGCCGGCAGCACCGTGTTCGCCAAGAACCTGCTGGGCGACATCCTGTCGTTTCCCGAACTGGCCGGCGCCGACATCCGCCTGTTCGACATCAACCCTGAGCGGCTGGACGTGACCGCTCAGGTCGCCGCGCGGGTCGCCCAGACGGTCGGCGCCCGGCCCACGGTGAGCACCACCACCGACCGGCACCGCGCCCTGGACGGCGCGGACTTCGTGATCAACATGATCCAGGTCGGCGGCTACGAGCCGGCCACCGTGACCGACTTCGAGGTGCCCAAGAAGTACGGCCTGCGCCAGACCATCGCCGATACCCTGGGCATCGGCGGGATCATGCGCGGTCTGCGCACCATTCCTGTCCTGGCCGAGATGAGCCGCGACATGGAACGCCTGTGCCCGGACGCCCTGCACCTGAACTACGTCAACCCGATGGCCATGAACGTCTGGGGGCTCGCGCGGCTCTCGCCCCGCATCAGGACGGTGGGGCTGTGCCACTCCGTGCAGGGGACGGCGGGGGAACTCGCCCATGACCTGGGCCTTCCGGTGGAGGAAATCGACTTCCTGTGTGCCGGCATCAACCACATGGCCTTCTACCTGAAGTTCGAGCACCGGGGTGAGGATCTCTACCCCCGCCTGATGGAGCTGGCGGAGTCCGGCAAGGTGCCGGCGGGCAACCGCGTGCGCTACGAGATGCTGCGCCGGCTCGGGTTCTTCGTGACCGAGAGCTCCGAGCATTTCTCGGAGTACGTGCCCTACTTCATCAAGGCGGGCCGCGACGACCTGATCGAGAAGTTTGGCGTGCCGCTCGACGAGTATCCACGCCGCTGCGTGAGCCAGATCGGCGGCTGGGAGGAGCTGCGCGTGAAGCTGCAGAGCCCGGGCGAGCCCCTGGAGGTGACCCGCTCCGTGGAATACGGCTCGCTGATCATCCATTCGGTCGTGACCGGGCAGCCGCGCGTGGTGTACGGCAACGTCATGAACTCTCCGGTGAACGAGGGCGGCAGCGCGGGCAGCGGCAAGCTGATCTCCAACCTGCCCGACGAGTGCGCGGTGGAGGTGCCGTGCCTGGTCGACAAGCAGGGCATCCAGCCCACCCGCATCGGCCGCATCCCGCCCCAGCTGGCGGGGCTGATGCAGACCAACATCAACGTGCAGGCCCTGACCGTGGAGGCCCTGGTGACCGGCAACCGCGACCACATCTACCACGCGGCCATGCTCGATCCGCACACCAGTGCGGAGCTGGATCTGGATCAGATCTGGGCGCTCACCACCGATCTGCTGGCCCAGCACGGGGATTTCATTCCGCAGGAGCTGCAGGCCGCCGACTGAGGTCAGGCTCCGTTCCTGAGGCGCTGGAGGCATGTCCTTCCGGCGCCTTCGACGGACTGGACGTGGGGTGATCGGGTGTCGGCAGGCGTCCGGCCGCCCTCGAGCGCGGCTGGTCTGGGCGACCGGCGAATGGCCTCCAGACTCCCACCAGGAGCAGCGTAGGATGAACCACATGCCCGATCAGGAGCTGCACCCTCAGGAATCGCCCAGTCAGGAAGTGTCCAGTCAGGAGTCGCACCCTCAGGAGCGGCCCACCAGCCCCTCGCCCACCCCGGCCTTCCACAGCCAGGACTTCACCAAACCCGACGGGCGGTCGCTGACGCTGTACGGCCTCGCGCCCATCACGGTCACGTCCGAGATTCCCAGCCCCTCGCCCGAGCCGGTGGACGCCCGGCCGGTCATGCGCTGGCACCCGCTGCGCGGCGAGTGGGTCATGTACGCCGCGCACCGCATGGGCCGCACCTTCCTGCCGCCGCCCGAGTACAACCCGCTCTCGCCCACCAGTGATCCCGAGCACCCGACCGAGCTGCCGCGCGGCCAGTACGACATCGCGGTGTTCGACAACCGCTTCCCCAGCCTGACCCTGAACGCCCCGGAGCCCCAGGCCGGCCCGGCGGGCCTGCGCGCCGGGGTGGGCAAGTGCGAGGTCGTGGTGTTCAGCCAGAGCGCCCAGGGCCGCCTGAGCGACCTGAGTGACGCCCAGATGGGCCTGCTGATCTCGGTCTGGGCCGACCGCACGACCCGGCTGGCCGCCACCGGCCGCATCCAGTACGTGCTGGCCTTCGAGAACCGCGGCGTGGAGGTCGGGGTGACCCTGCACCACCCGCACGGCCAGATCTACGCCTACGACCACATCCCGCCCGTGCAGGCCACCATGCTGGAGCAGGCCCGGGCGTACCGCCGTGAACACGGCCGGCCCTGGCTGGCCGACTTCGTGGCGCAGGAACGGGCCGACGCCTCACGCCTGCTGCGCGATGACGGGCTGGCGCTGAGCGTGGTGCCGCCCTTCGCGCGCTACACCTACGAGACCTGGGTGCTGCCCGGGCGTCCGGTCGGCCTGCTCTCCGACCTGAGCCCGGCCGAGCGCGCCAGCTTCGCGCGGGTGCTGAGAGACGCGCTGCTGCGCCAGGACGCCCTCTTCGGCGGGCGGATGCCCTACCTGATGACTGTGCACCAGGCCCCGCTGGACGGGCCTCACCCGGACTTCCCCCTGCACATTGAGATCTACCCCTACCTGCGCGCGCCGGGGCGCATGAAGTATCTGGCGGGCACCGAACAGGGCGCCGGGGAGTTCGCCAACGACAAGTTCCCGGAGGTGGCGGCGAAGGAGCTGCGGGAGCTGAAGCTGGAGGAAGGACTGTGAGCACCTTCAGGGACGTCTTCGGCCATGAACCCCAGGCCACCGCCTCCGCGCCGGGACGCGTGAACCTGCTGGGCGAGCACACCGACTACCAGGGGGGCTTCGTGCTGCCCACCGCCATTCCGCAGCGCACCACGGTCAGCCTGGGGCGCAACGACAGCGGGGAACACGTGCTGCACAGCGCCAACTCGCACACCACCCTGCGCGTGCCGGTGGGCGAGGTCGGCACGGGCTTCGCGCCCTACCTGACCGGCTGCCTGAACCTGAGCGGGGTGCAGGAGGGGTTGGACGTGCATGTGTACGGCACCGTGCCCAGCGGCGGCCTGAGCAGCAGCGCGTCGCTGGAGGTCGCCACCCTGCGCGCCCTGCGGGAACTGTACGGCCTGGAGCTGGACGACGTGGCGCTGGCCCTGCGGGGCGTGCAGGTCGAACACCAGTTCGTGGGGGTCAAGTGCGGCGTGATGGATCAGATGGCCTCCAGCCTGGCCGACACGCGCACCATGCTGCTGATCGACACCCGGACGCTGGCCAGGCGCGCCGTGCCCTTCCCGGCGGGGGCCGAGGTGCTGGTGATCGACTCCGGCGTGCCCCGCCGGCTGGCCGAGAGCGGCTACAACGAGCGCCGCGCCCAGGTCGAGGAGGCCAGCCGCCTGCTGGGCGTGAAGGAATTGCGCGACGTGCAGGACATCACCCTGGTCGAAACACTGCCCCCCGTGCTGCGCGAGCGGGCGCGGCACGTGGTGGGTGAGAACGCCCGCGTGCTGGCGGCCCTCCAGGCCGACGCCCCGGCCTTCGGGCGGCTGATGAACGCCAGCCACGCCAGCCTGCAGGGCGACTACGCCGTCAGTCACCCGCGGGTGGACGAACTGGTCGCGCTGCTGCAGGCCCACCCGGACGTCTTCGGCGCGCGCATGACCGGCGCGGGTTTTGGCGGCGCGGTGGTGGCGCTGGTGCGGGAGGGCCGGGCGGTGGCCGTGGCCGACGACGTGTTGAGCGGGTACGGCCATGAGGGGCGGCGGGTGGTGCCCTGAGCCTGCGGGCGACCCCTCGAACCGGTCGACGGCCTTGAACGAAGAAAACACCCACGGGCCCCCCCGACCCTCTATCTTCCGTGTCAGGGATATGCCCAAGGGGGGCCGACGCATGAAGTACGAGCCGGGCAGCCGATTTTTCGACGAGATGTTCTCCGCGCCTTCCGAGGTCAGGCCGCATTACCAGGGCGTGCTGGACTACCTGAACCGCCTGGGCACGAAGGAGTTCCAGCGCCGCCACGAGCTGCTGGACATCGCCTTCCGCAACCAGGGCATCACCTTCACGGTCTACGGCGACTCCCAGGGCACCGAGCGCACCTTCCCCTTCGACCCGGTGCCGCGCATCATCCCGGCGGGCGAGTGGGCCCACCTGGAAGCCGGGCTGACCCAGCGCGTGAAGGCCCTGAACGCCTTCCTGCGCGACATCTACTCGGGCGCGGAGATCCTGGGCGACGGCGTGATCCCGGCCGAGCTGGTCTACACCTCCGAACACTTCCGGCGCGAGGTTCACGGCGTCATGCCGCCCCAGGGGCTCTACACGCACATCGTCGGCACCGACCTGATCCGCGACGAGCAGGGCGAATACCTGGTGCTGGAGGACAACCTGCGCTCACCCAGCGGCGTGTCGTACCTGCTGGCCAACCGCCAGGCCATGACCCGCATCTATCCGGGCATGTTCGAGAACCAGGGGGTGCGCCCGGTGCAGCACTACGCGACCGAGCTGCTGCGGCTGCTGTCCTCGGTCAGTCCGCGCGAGCAGGGCACGGTGGTGGTGCTCACGCCGGGCATGTACAACTCGGCGTATTTCGAGCACGCCTACCTGGCGCAGCAGATGGGCGTGGAACTGGTCGAGGGCCGCGACCTGTTCGTCGATTCGGGCCGGGTCTGGATGCGGACCACCGGGGGCCGCCAGCAGGTCGACGTGATCTACCGCCGCGTGGACGACGACTTCCTCGATCCGCTGACCTTCCGGCGCAGCTCCTCGCTGGGGGTGCCGGGCCTCATCGAGGTCTACCGCCAGGGGCGCGTGGCGATCGCCAACGCCATCGGCACCGGGGTGGCCGACGACAAGGCGGTGTACGCCTACGTGCCGGACATGATTCGCTACTACCTGAACGAGACCCCGCTGCTGAACAACGTGCCCACCTTCCTGGGCTGGAACGCCGAGCACCTGGATCACATGCTCGCCAACGCCGGCGAACTGGTCTTCAAGGCGGTGGGCGAGGCCGGCGGCTACGGCATGTTGATCGGCCCGGCCGCGACCTCGGCCGAGATCATCGAGTATCTGGAGAAGGTGCGGGCCAATCCGCGTGAGTTCATCGCGCAGCCTGTGGTGGGCCTGTCGCGCCACCCCACCTTCTACCCGGACAGCGCCGCCTTCGAGGGCGCCCACATCGACCTGCGGCCCTACATCCTGTGCGGCGACCCGGTGACCATCGTGCCGGGGGGGCTGACGCGGGTGGCGCTGCGGCGCGGCTCGCTGGTGGTCAATTCCAGCCAGGGCGGCGGCTCCAAGGACACCTGGGTATTGGATCACGACGGCCCGGCGGCGCCGCTGGGCATGAGCCAGCTCCTGCACGGAGACGCGCTGCCGGAGTCCGGCGTCCAGTCCCAATCCCAGTCGCAGTCGCAATCGCAGTTTCAGGGCGGCTTCGGGTCGGTGCCCATCGACGCCAGCCCCGAGCGCGTGCAGACCAGCTTTTCCAGCGAGCAGGCCAGCGTGCGCGAAAAAGTGGCCCAGGACGCCCTGACCTCGGCCTACGAGCAGAGCCACGACGACCCGGCGCTCCGGCAGGCCCAGAGCCAATCGCAGCGCCAGTCCGGGGGCGGCTCGCAGTCGCAGGGCCAGTCTCAGTCCCAGGACTCGCCCGGCGGCCAGTCCTACCAGCAGGAACTGGAAAAAGAGCAGCTGGACGGGGGTGAGGGCTGATGCTGCTGCTCTCCCGGCTGGCCGAAAACCTGTTCTGGATCGGGCGCTACGTGGAGCGGGCCGAGAACACCGCCCGGCTGCTGAACGTGAACTACTACGCCACGCTGGAAACCGCCGGCCGGGCGCGCGAATACTGGACGCCGCTGCTGGAGATGACCGGCGGCGAGCGGGAACTGCGGGCCAAATACGGCCGGCTGGACGCCCGCTCGATCAGCGCCTGGATGGCCTTCGACCGCGACAACCCGAACTCGATCGCCAGTTCGCTGCTGCGCGCCCGCGAGAACGCCCGGGGCCTGCGCGACCGGATTCCCAGCGAGATGTGGGAGAGCCTGAACCGCGCCTACCTGACGCTGTGTTTCGAGAACGGCGACATCCTCGACCGCGACGGGCTGTTCGACTACTGCGGCGCGGCGCGCGACGCCTCGCAGTTCTTCTTCGGCATCGCCTTCGCCACCCTGCCGCGCGACGAGGGCTGGTCGTTCATGCGCGCCGGGCAGACCCTGGAGCGCGGCGACAACACCCTGCGCGTGCTGCAGACCCGCTTCCGGGACAGCGCCGGGCAGTCCTGGCAGAGCGACCCGGCGGGCGGCACCCTGCAGGATCAGCGCTGGGTCAGTGCCCTGAAGGGGGCCAGCGCCTACGAGGCCTATCGCAAGCGCGTCCATGGCGGGATCGAGCCCATGCGGATCGCCGAGTTCCTGCTGCTCGACGAGTACTTTCCGCGCTCGGTGCGCTACAGCGCCGAGAACCTGCACGACGCCCTGGTGCAGATCGACCGGCACCACCCCGGCGCGCACCCCGAAACCCTGCGGCTGGCGCGCTGGCTGGTGGCGCGGCTGCAGTTCGCCACGGTGGAGCACATCATCGAGGACGAGCATCCTTCGATCGAGGAGCTGCTGGGCGATTTCAACCGGGTGGGCGCAGCCATCAACGCGGCGTACTTCGAGCAGGAATGACACGCGACGTCCCTCTTTGTAGAAGCCTCACGTCTGATCCATACCGGTGTGGGGGGCGCCGGGCATGTCACACTGCCCGGCAGCCCGGTTAGAGGCAACTCTATACGGATCCCGTCTGATTCCCGGACATTCAGGAGAGCACCGAATGTTCGTCCATCGCCCGGAACCCGTAGTTCTCCTTCTCCCGTTGGTCGGATTGAATGCCGGAAAGATAGGATTCAATCGGAGTCCGTACTATGCGCTGCGAAATCCGCCACACCACCGAATACCGTTACCCGGTGCCTGCTTGGGACTCCTTCAATCAGGTCAGGCTGCACCCCTCGCAGGAGGCCCGCCAGAGCGTGCGCCTGTTCCATCTGGAGGTCACGCCGGAGGCGGAGGTCACGTCCCGCAAGGACTATTTCGGGGCCATCGTGCACCACGTCCACGTGCACGAGCCGCACCGGCATCTGGTGATCGAGGCGCAGGCCATCGTGGACACCCACGCCCTGCCCGATCCTGGCCGGACGCCGCTGAGCACCCTGCGGGCCGAGCGGCGGCGACACACCGAGTTCCTGGTGGCCAGCCCGCGCGTGCCGGCCGGCGACTGGCCGGACATCTTCGGCGTCACCCGCCCCGGCCCCGACGACGACCTGCCGGAGTTCCTGATGTCGCTCACCACGCACCTGTACCGGAGATTCACCTACGACACGGGGGCCACCGGGGTTCGCACGCCGCTGGCCGAGTTCGCGCAGCACGGGCGGGGCGTGTGCCAGGACTTCACCCACGCCATGCTGGGGATCACGCGGCAGCTGGGCATTCCGGCACGCTATGTCAGCGGTTACCTGTACTCCGGCGGCGAGATGCAGGGGGCTGAGTCCACCCACGCCTGGGTCGAGGCCCTGATCCCCGGCTGGGGCTGGCTGGGCTACGATCCCACCAACAACTGCGTGGCCCGCGAGAAGCACATCAAGATCGGGCACGGCCGCGAGTACTCCGACATCTCGCCCGTGCGCGGCACCTACTACGGCGGCGGCAAGAGCGAGCTGGACGTGGCCGTGCATGTGTACGGCGAGCAGTAGAGCCGGCGGACAGGAAGGCGGGCGAGGCCCGATCCGCCTCGCCCGCCTCTGTTCGGAGGCTCAGGTGCCTGTCGCGGCCCGGCTCACGGCGAACAGACCGGCGAAGAAGCTGCCCAGCACAGCGCCCACCGCTATGTTCGCCAGACCCGCCAGCACCAACGTGGCGATGGCCTGCCCCTGTTCGCGCAGGTTCATGGAGGACTGCACGGCCAGGAAGCCGAAGAAGATCATCACCAGCCCGATCAGGAAGCTGACCAGCCAGCCCAGGATGGGAATGATGCCGATCAGGGTGCTGACGATGCTCAGCGGCACGAAGAACAGGGCGAAGGTGTAGGCGACCTCCGGGTAGGTGCCGGTGCCCTTGAAGAGGTTCTTGCCGATCAGGTAGACCAGCCCGGTGAACACGAAGAACTGCACGGGGATGATGATCAGCCGCGAGATCAGCTGACCGAAGAAGGTCACGTCGCTCTGGAACAGCGCGAAGAAGGCGCCGATGGCGGCCGACACGACGGCGGCGACCATCACGTACAGCAGCGCGCTGTTGAGACTACCGCGGCGTTCGTAGCGTTCGAAGGTGGCGGGGCTGGGCTGCGTGAGGACAGCCACGCTCTGCGCGAACATGTCCTGCACCTTGGCCTTGGTTTCGGTCTGGACTGGGCTTCTCATGCCTCACAGTACGCGTGAGGGAACTGGGACGTTTCACCCCCGAGTCTTTATCGACCCTTTAATTGTGAGGCCGGCGTGGCTGCAGCATCTGGGTTCAGTCCGTCGAGGGAGACCGCACCATTCCCCGGTACAGCGCAGCGAGAGCGGTCGGCAGCGCCGTCTCCAGGGTCACGCACATCGGCGCCAGGTGCGGATCCTGCAGGGCGGCCCGGACGGGGGGTGCGGGGTCACTCATGGGATAGAGGCCGGCCACCAGCGCCTGCGTGTAGGTGAGCAGCTCCACGCCCCTGCCGCCGGACAGACCGGGCAGGGACACTTCCAGCCGCTCGGCCACCGGGGCCAGCTCGCCCAGCATCCAGAGCTTGTGCTGCGCGGCCCGCTCCTGGCTGATGTTGCGTTCCAGCAGCCCGGCGTGGTGCGGGATCAGGCGCACTAGGGCACGGTGATCTTCCAGCAGCGAGCCCAGCAGCGCGGCCAGACTGCCCGGCGAGTGGACGCCGCCCAGCCGCAGATGCCGGTGCAGGTCGGCCAGGAACGCCGCGAGCAGCGTCTCGTACAGGCTCAGGAACAGGCTCTCCTTGGTGGGAAAGTACCCGTACAGGGCGGCCTTGGTCAGCCCCACCCGGACAGCCACCTCCTGCAGCGTGACGTCCTCGTAGCGCGCCCCCTCCCACAGCTGCAGGGTCTGGGCCAGGATGTCGGCCCGCCGGGCGGCCTTGGCCGGCTCTGTCCGGGCCCGAGCGAAAGTTACCATTGGTCAATTAAACAGCACCGCCGTGGGCAGGTCAATCCAGCTGGGCTTTTGCAAGGGCAGGATTCCGGCTCTTGACAAACTAACCCTCGGTTAGTAATCTCCAGACTGTTCACCGGGGCGGCCCTTCCTCCCCGGTCAAGGAGACGCCATGACTGCCCTTCAGATTCCCTCGACCGCCCTGATCACCGGTGCCAGCGGCGGCATCGGCGAGGAGATCGCCCGCCAGCTCGCCGCCCGGGGCGCCCACCTGATCCTGGTGGCCCGCAGCGAGGACAAGCTTCAGGCGCTGGCGCAGGAACTCTCGGCTCAGCACGGTGTCCAGTCCCACGTCATTGCGCTCGACCTGACCCGCCCGGAAGCCGGCGCCGAGCTGGAGCGCGAGATCGCGGCGCGTGGCCTGCAGGTGGACATCCTGGTCAACAACGCGGGCTTCGGCGGCTTCAGCGAGTTCTGGGAGCAGGACGCCGGCGAGATCGGCCGCATGATCGCCGTGAACATCGCCGCCCTGACCGACCTGACCCGCCGTTTCCTGCCGGGCATGGTGCAACGCGGGCGCGGCCGGGTGCTGAACGTGGCGAGCACCGCCGCCTTCATGCCCGGCCCGATGATGGCCGTGTACTACGCCACCAAGGCCTACGTGCTCAGCTTCAGCGAGGCCGTGAACGAGGAGCTGCGCGGCAGGGGCGTCGGCGTGAGCGCCCTGTGCCCGGGTCCGGTCGAGACCGGCTTCCAGGCGGCGGCCGACCTGAACCAGAGCAAACTGCTCAGCGGCCCCAACCGCGTGGCGATGCTGAGTGCCGCGCAGGTCGCGCAGATCGGCGTGGACGCCATGCTGCGCGGTCAGGCGGTGGCGGTGGCCGGGCGGATCAACCAGCTTCAGGTGCTGGCCCCGCGGTTCCTGCCGCGCGCCGCCATGACCCGCCTGATCGCCGGCATCCAGGCCCGGCGCGAGGGCTGACCTGACGACAACGGGCTGACGAAGCGGCTCTGAGGCTCCTCCGGCGCCCACCTCCAGTACACGGTTGTTGGAGGTGGGCGCTGTTCTGGATGGGAGGACGACGGGCTGTGGCGGCCGGATCATCTCCTGGCAATGAATTGGTTCGGGAGATGGTTTGGTGGGCTACAGCGCTGCCGACGCCGACCGTTCAAGATGGAATGGTTTTCCCGCCCCAGCCCACCCTCTCCCGTTTAAGCGTTGTCAAGGAGGCCGGCATGAACGATTACCAGCAGGATCTGTTCCGGTACGTGGCCGAGGAGTTCGCCGAGGACTACCGCGAGGGCGAGATGGAGCGCCGGGAGTTCCTGCGCCGCTCCGTGCTGCTCGGGGGCTCGGTGGTGGGCGCCCGCACCCTGCTGGCGACCCTGGGCATCACCGGGGTCAGTGCCGCCGAACTGGCTGCCGCACAGACCGCCGCGCCGCAGAACGAGCCGGCGAAGAGCCGCTATCAGATCGCCCCCGACGATCCGGAGATCGAAGCCGGGGCCGTGACGTATGAGGCGCTGGGGCGCACCAATCTCGCCTATCTGGCCCGCCCGAAAGGGGGCGGCGCGGCGCCCGTGGTGCTGGTCATCCACGAGAACCGGGGGCTGCAGCCGCACATCGAGGACGTGGCCCGGCGGGTCGCCAAGGCCGGCTTCATCGCGCTGGCGCCCGATTTCGTGTCCTCCGAGGGCGGCACGAAGAAGTTCACGGACACGGCGCTGATCTCCAGTTTCATCGCCCGCACGCCCGCCGAGACCCACGCCGCGCACGGGCTGGAGGCGGTTCGGTTCCTGCGCTCGCAGCCGGGCGCGCAGGCCGAGCGCCTGGGCATGGTGGGGTTCTGCTGGGGCGGCGGCATGACCTGGCTGCTGTCCACCAAACTGCCTGACCTGAAGGCCGCTATCCCCTTCTACGGCCCCTCGCCCTCGTTCGCGGAGATTCCCAAGATCCGGGCGGCGGTGCTGGGCATCTACGGGGGCAAGGACGCGCGCATCACCGGCAACGCGGCCGCGACCGAGAAGGCCCTGACCGACGCTGGCGTCAAGCACGAGTTCCTGATCTACCCCGGCGCCGCGCACGCCTTCCACAACGACACCGGCGCCAACTACAAGCAGGACGCCGCCGAGAACGCCTGGGCCAGCACGCTGGTGTGGCTGCGCGGGAACCTGTAGGGCACCCACCGGGTCAACACGAGGAGGCCCGGATCGAGTGCGCTGATCCGGGCCTCCAGCCTGAGGGTCGTCTCCGTTACTGCGCCCGTTCGTCTCCGGGCGCCACGGCGAAGACTCCGCCCCAGGCGCGGTAGGCACTGCGGGTCACGTCACGCCGAACGGTGCCGTCGGCGCGGGTGATCTGGCGCACCACCTTGACGCGGGCGCCGGGGGCGGGCATATCGACACGGCGCGTCTCGCCCGGCTTCATGGCCGGGTCGGCGATGAAGGTGGGATCGGGGGGGCGGATAGTGCCGCTCACCTCGGGCGCTCCGATCGTCACGCGCCGGCCGTCCGTGCGGGCGAACAGGTGGACATCCAGCCGGCCTCCTTCCATGTTCCACTCGGTCTGCACCAGCAGGGGGCCGCCGAAATCGTTGCGCCAGCGCAGGGTCTTGCCGGGCGCGTAGACGGCCGCGTCGAGGCCGGGCTCGCCGTAGTAGCCGACCTGATAGGAATGCTCGTGGCGTTCCTGAATGGGAAGCCCGGCCGTCATGGCGGCGCGGAAGACCGTGGTGCTGACCTGACACAGCCCGCCGCCGTCCTCCATGCTCAGGGTGGTGCCGGTGACCACGTAGCCGGGCCGGAAGCCGCCCGCCGCGTTCACCCGCCCAACCAGGGCGTTGAAGTCGAAGGAGGCGCCGCGCTCGATCCAGCGCCCATGCAGCTTCCCTGCGCCCACGCGGATGTTGTGCACCCGGAATTCGGGACTGCCCACGAACGAGGACGTGCCCGTGCCCACGTGCCCCAGGCCCTGGGCAGCGGCCCAGCGCACGCTGCGGGGCGGCGGCGTCAGGCGGATCGTCAGGGCGGCCGACCCACCGGCCCTGAGCGCCCGCAGCACGGCCCGGTCACTGGCGGCGCGGTCGACCGTCCAGCCGGTGCGGGCCTCCCCCATCCACTGCGCGCCCACCCGCGTGAAGCGGACATCGCGGGGCGTACGGGTCTCCAGCTGCGCGTAGACCCCATCCAGCGCCCCCCGCAGCGGGGCCAGGGTGCCCCCCAGCCGGGCGGCCTCCACCTGTGCTGGCCCGGCCAGATCGGCCGAACCGTGAACCAGCCGGCGTTCGACCTGTCCGGCGACCAGTCGCGGCTCCGGCACGCTCCAGCGCAGGGCCAGGGTCTCGACCGGGGCCGGCTGGGCAGGTGCCGGACGGACAGCCTCCGGTTGCCCATCCGGTGTCGGGGGTGTGCTGGCCGGAGTGGCAGGCACGGAGACGGCGGCCAGAGGCAACGCAGAGGAGCGCTGAGCCATCAGGCCGCCTCCGGCCGCGCCCAGGGTGAGCGCGGCGAGGGCCAGCCAGAGCAGTCGGGTCATGAAATCACCTGTGCAGACGAAGGGACTTGAAGTGCGGTGGCCTGTCCACCGAAAAGCGGAGGGGAGGGCCAACTCTGCCCCTCCCCTCCAGCCTGATACCGGGTTGCGATCAGGGTGTTCCGATCAGGGCATCAGCACGGTGTCGATCACGTGAATCACGCCGTTGCTGGCACGGATGTCGGCCTGCGTGACGGTGGACTCGTTGATCATGACCATGCCGCCCGTGGCCGAGACGCGCACGTTGGCCCCGTTCACGGTCTTGGCGCTGCTCAGGCCAGCGACCTGGGTGGACGTGACCCGGCCCGGAACCACGTGGTAGAGCAGCAGGGCGCGGAGCTGGGCGCGGTCGTTCAGCAGCGCCTGCAGATCGGCAGCCGGCACCTTGGCGAAGGCCGCGTTGGTCGGGGCGAAGACCGTGAACGGGCCGGGGCCGCTCAGGGTCTCCACGAGGCCGGCGGCCTGAACCGCTGTCAGCAGGGTGCTGAAGTTGGGATCGTTCGACACGATGGCCGCGATGGTGTTGCCGGACGGCACGGCACTTCCTCCACCAGCGACGACCGAACCGGACAGCAGACAGGCAGCGAGCAGCAGCATCTTCTTCATAACACCCTCCAGAGCCAAAGAAAGCAGGAGAATCTGTCCTAGACAGACTCTTTTTTACCAGCCATAGACGAGAAGTCCACAATGGACAGTTCATACCTTAAATGGGCACGGCTATTCTCAACGTACCCGCCCGTACAATGAAGAATGACTGAACGCCCACCCAGACGGTCTGCGGGGGTGTCTCCACAGCCCGGAAATCGGGGAAACGGAGCCCGCCACCACGGTTCGCAGGAGGCGGAAGCTCCGCCCTAACGTGACGTCCACGCCCAAATTTCTGAGCGCCCGTGAGACAATGCCCGGGATGATGGATTTCAACATGACCTCCGGCGACGCCAGCACCCCGGGTGACACCCACTCCGGGTTCGTGGCGATCGTCGGCAAGCCCAATGTGGGCAAGAGTACCCTGATGAACGCCTTCCTGGGCACCAAGGTGGCGCCGACCAGCCCCCGGCCCCAGACCACCCGACGCGGCGTGCGCGGCATCCACACCACCGACACGCACCAGATCGTCTTCGTGGACACACCCGGCGTGCACAAGCCCAAGGACGCCCTGGGCAAGTACATGAACCACGAGGTTCACGCCGCCCTGGCCGATGTGGACGCCATCATCTGGGTGGTCGATCTGCGCCACCCGCCCACCGACGAGGACGGGCTGGTGGCCCACCAGATCCGCGACCTGCCCAAACCACTGTTCCTGGTGGGCAACAAGACCGACATCGCCAAGTACCCGGACGAGGCCATGAAGCTCTACCGGGCGCAGCTGGAGGGCCGCGCGGCCGAGACCCAGGAGCTGATGCTCTCGGCCCAGAACGACCCGAACGCGGTGGCGCTGCTGCGTCAGCAGGTGCTCGACATCCTGCCCGAAGGCCCCTTCTTCTACCCGCGCGGCGGCGCTTCCGACCAGACCCGCGAGATGTGGGCCGCCGAGATCATCCGCGAGGAAGCCATGAAGAAGCTGCGCGACGAGCTGCCCTACGCCGTGGCGACCCGCGTGAACCGCTGGACGGAGCGCGAGGACGGCCTGCAGCGCATCGAGGGCGAGATCGTGGTGGAGAAAAGCGCCCACAAGGGCATGGTCATCGGCGCCGGCGGCAAGCAGCTCAAGGAGATCGGCCAGGCCGCGCGCAAGCAGCTGGAGGTCTTCCTGAGCCGCAAGGTCTACCTGGGCCTGGAGGTCATCGTGATCCCCGGCTGGCGCGAAGACACCGAGGCGCTGCGGGAACTCGGGTACGAGTAAGGCCGGGCGCTGGGCGCTGGGCTTCGAGGTCTGAGCTCTGGGCTATGAGGAACAAACGCTCCCCACGGTCGGGGGGCGTTTTGCTGTGCCGCTCTCGCGCAGGGCGTCCTCGTAGAACAGGGCGGTCTGGTACATGCGGATCAGGCCGGCGTCGTACAGGTGCGCGAATTCCTCGCGGCTGACATAGCGGGCCTCAGCGACCTCGTGGGTGAAGGTCGGCTGCAGGGTCTGGCCGGGCAGCGGCTCGGCCCGCCAGATATGGCGCAGGATGAATGCGCCGTCCGGGAAGCGGCCCAGGTAGGTGCCCAGGAACTTCACCAGCTGCACCCGCAGCCCGGTCTCCTCGTAGGCCTCGCGCAGGGCGGTGTCCTGCGGATTCTCGCCCTCATCCACGCTGCCGCTGGGGATGTGCCACAACCCGGCCTTCCCCATCTGGCCCGGCGTGCCCAGTTCGCGCACCAGCAGGATCTCGCCCGCTTCGTTCAGGATGACCACGCCCGCCGCCTGCAGAGCCACCGGAACATGCGTCCTCTCGTCGTGCTGCACGTGCCTACCAGCCCTGACGTCCGCGCAGCCCCGTGATGTGCGCCACATGATGCCGACCGTGCCAAGCGTACATGCCGAGCAGCGTGTCGAGCGTGGTCGTGCGGCCCTGCGCCGGGTGAGTCCAGAGGCGGCCCCAGTCCTGGACGCCCTCCAGCACGGCCAGCAGGCGGGCGTGCAGGGCCTCCAGCAGCTCCAGGCTGACTCCGGGGGCCAGCAGCGAGTCCGGCAGCGCGGCCCACCGCCCTTCGTCGTAGGGCTTGATGGTCGGGTTCTCTTCGGTCAGGGCGAGCTTGACCCGCACGTAGGCGTTCATGTGGCTGTCCGCGACGTGGTGGACGACCTGCCGCAGCGTCCAGCCGCCCTCACGGTAGGGGGTATCCAGTTGCCGGTCGTCCAGGCCATGCACGGCGGCGCGCAACTCGGCCGGCAGGGCACGCAGGGCCCCCAGCGCCTCCTGGCGTTCCTCGGGGCTCAGGCTCAGGTGAATGGGCATCGGGCCGATCGGATAGCGGGGGTCGCTCACTGGGCAGCTCCTGGAGATGAGGGACTGGGGAGGGCGGTCTGAGGCCCGGGGACTGGGCCGCTTGCCCCGATGGTAGGGCACGGCGCGGCCGGCGGACGCTCATTCCCGCTCCGCCCCGCCGCCCGGCGTCCCGCTCCCCGCCTCCTTGCGCGTCCAGCGCTCCGCGTCGCGGGTCTCGACCTTTTCCATCATGCGCTCGAAGCCGCGTTCCAGGCTCAGGCCGCGTTCGTTCGCCATGCACACCATCACGAACAGCAGGTCGGCCAGCTCCAGCTCCAGGTCGCCCACGTCCTCGCCGGGCTTGGGCGTCTTGCCGTTCATATGGGCCACCACGCGGGCCACCTCGCCCACCTCCTCGGTCAGGCGGGCCAGCATCAGGAGGGGCGGGAAGTACCCCTCCCTGAACTGGGAGATGTAGGCGTCGACACGGGCGCTGGCCTGCTGAAAGGTCAGGACTTGCTCGGAAGGTGGGGTCATGTTCCGAGGGTAGAAGAAAAACCAGCCGCGAAGGGGGCGGCTGGTCGGGTGGGGTGGTCTGTCCTGCACCCCTCAGCGGATGTAGAAGAAGGTCTCCTGCACGTCGCGGTCGGCCTGCGGGTAGGGGCTGACGTAGGCGGTGGTCACGGTGTTCCAGCGGGTGCCGTCGAACACGCCGCTGACCACCAGATCGGTGGTGGGGCGCACGCGGGTGAAGATCGCCCGGACGCGCTGGATGCCGCGGGGCGGGGCCACGGTGTAGACCTGGCCGTCCTGGGCGCGCGGGAAGGTGGTGGCGCCGGCATTCACGTACACGTTGCGGGCCAGGACGCTGGCGTAGCCGTTGCTCTGCAGGGCCACCAGGGTCAGGTAGCCGGCGCTGCGCGTGCTGACGCTCAGGCGCACGGACTCGCCCACGGCGTAGGTGCCGCCCTCGCCCCGATCCGGGCGCAGGTTGGTGATCAGGTTGCCTCCCTGAACCTGCAGGCTCAGGTTCGGGCGGACGGACACGGTGCAGGCGCTGAGGCTCAGGGCCAGCGTGCCGAGCGCCAGGACGGACAGGGGTGCGTTACGCATTCGGGCAGCATACGGGCCGGGCCTGACGGAAACCTGAGCCGGGGTCGGGGGAGCGGTTTAGCCTTCTGGAGCCCGGCATCAGGGAGTGGGGCGGGACGGGTGGGGTGGACGGGTCGGCCCGGGCCCACAGATCGAGCCCACAGATCGGCAGGGCCTCGAGCGGGACGCACAGCCCTCCGGGCCACGCCGCGTGCCTCCGGGCAGGACTCCCCGAGCGGCATTACGGTCGGGGTTCGGGCGCTGGCGTAGCATGGCTCATGTCCCGCCCGCTGCGCCCTCTGCCCACGCCCCTGGCGCTGCTGACCGGCCTCGTGCTGCTGGCCGGCCCGGCCGCTCTCGGTCAGGGGGCCGCCCCCGCCGGGGGCCAGGGGCTGAGCCAGGGCGCGGCCCCGCCGTCCAGACCGGTCTCCGGGGAGTACACCACCAACCGCTTTTTCGATGATCTGGCGAACAAGCGGGTCGCCAGCGTGACCCTGGACAGTCTGGGCAACGCGACCGTGAACCTCTCCCGCTCACTGGACGGCCGCTCCAGACACACGCTGGTGGTGCCCGCCGACGGCGCCACCCTCGACCGCATCCGGGCGGCCGGCGTGCTCCTGAACGTCGTGCCCGGCGGCTCGGCCTTCGGCTGGCTGGGCCAGGTGCTGCCGCTGGTGCTCACCGGACTGATCCTGCTGGTGCTGTGGCGCAGCATGCGCGGCAGTTCGGGCAGCAGCAGCGCCAGCACGTTCGGGAAGTCGAAGGCGGCGGTGATCGCGGAGGGGCAGATCAAGCTCTCCTTCCAGGACGTCGCCGGCTGCGACGAGGCCAAGGCCGACCTGCAGGAAGTCGTCGACTTCCTGCGCTCGCCCGAGAAATACCACTCCCTCGGCGCCCGCATCCCCCACGGCGTCCTCCTCGTCGGCCCCCCCGGCTCCGGCAAGACCCTGCTCGCCAAGGCCGTCGCCGGCGAGGCCAAAGTCCCCTACTACTCCATCAGTGGCTCCGACTTCGTCGAGATGTTCGTGGGGGTGGGCGCCGCCCGCGTCCGCGACCTGTTCGACCAGGCCCGCAAGTCTGCGCCCTGCATCGTCTTCATCGACGAGATCGACGCCGTGGGGAGAAAACGCGGCATCTCGCTGCAGGGCGGCAACGACGAGCGCGAACAGACCCTCAACCAGCTGCTCGTCGAGATGGACGGCTTCTCCTCGGGCCAGGAGGTCATCATCCTGGCGGCCACCAACCGCCCGGACGTGCTGGACGCCGCGTTGCTGAGGCCGGGGAGATTTGACCGGCAGGTGGTGGTGGACGCGCCGGACGTGCGGGGACGCGAGATGATCCTGCGCATCCACGCGCGCAAGAAGCCGCTGGACGTCTCGGTGGACTTGGGGGTGGTGGCCAGGAGGACGGCGGGGATGGTGGGGGCGGATCTGGAGAACCTGCTGAACGAGGCGGCACTCCTGGCGGCGAGAGAGGGGCGGCACCGGATCACGGGGCGGGACGTGGACGAGGCGCGTGACCGGGTGCTGATGGGGCCGGAACGCCGCTCGCTGGTGGTGCGGGAGGCCGACCGCAAGGTCACCGCCTACCACGAGGTCGGTCATGCCCTCGCCGCTCAGCTGCTCCCGCACGCCAACCGGGTGGCGAAGCTGACCGTGGTGCCCCGGGGCCGCGCGGCGGGCTACATGATGCCCGACGCCGACGACCGCCTGCACGTCACGCGCGGGGCGCTGGAGGACATGATCTGCGTGGCGCTCTCGGGCCGCGCCGCCGAGGAAGTGGTGTACGGCGAGGTCACCACCGGGGCGCAGAACGATTTCCAGCAGGCGACCACCATCGCCCGGCGGATGGTCACCGAATGGGGCATGAGCGGGCGCATCGGCAAGGTGGCGCTGGCGTCCGATCAGGGCACCTACCTGGGGGGCGGCTCCCAGCTCTCGGCCATGAGCGAGGCGACCGCGCAGCAGATCGACGAGGAGGTGCGCTCGCTGATCGAGGCCGCCTACGAGCGCGCCCTGTCGCTGGTGCGCGAACATCTGCACCGCGTCCACGAGATCGTGACCATCCTGATGCAGCGCGAGACCCTGATCGGGGAGGAATTCAGCACCCTGCTGGCCGGCGGCACGCTGGAGCCGGTGGTGCTGCCCCCGGCGTCCCCCTCGCCCGCCGGCAACCCGCCCCCTCCCCTGCCCGCCTGAGGGTCGCGCACACTGCCACCTGAGGAGCGGGGCGCAGATCCGTTCGGGGGTCAGCTCAGTTCGCCCTCTTCCGGCTCGCGGGTCATGCTGGGCTTCTGGGGTGAATGCAGGCGATCCTGCGAGTCCCGGGGATCGCCGCGCAGGTCTTCGCGCGTGAGCTTGATCTCGATGGGCGCCGTGCCAAAGTTCAGGCTGCGCTGCGGAAAGGGAATCTCGATCCCCGACTGATCCATGGCGATCTTGATGCGGCGGTTGAACTCCCGCCCGATGGCGTACTGGCTCTTGGGCTGCACCTTGAACAGGGCGCGCAGCGTCACGCCGTCCGGGGCGAGCTGGGTCACGCCCTGCATCTCGGGCGCCTCCAGGAAGAAGTGCCGCCATTCGGGATCGGCGTAGATCTCCTCGCTGACCTTCTCCAGCACGCGCAGGGCGTCGTTGATGTTGGCCGTGTAGGTCACGTCCACCTCGGCCACCACGCGCGACCAGTCCTTGCTGCTCACGCTGACCGTGTTGATCTGCCCGTTGGGAATGATGTGCACGGTGCCGTCCAGCGCCCGCAGCGCGGTCACGCGCAGGTTGAGCCGCTCCACGCCGCCCGAAAGCTGCCCGGTGTTCACGGTGATCACGTCGCCCACCCCGTACTGGTCTTCGAGCAGGATGAAAAAGCCGGTGAACACGTCCTTGATCAGGCTCTGCGCGCCGAAACCCACCGCCAGGCCGATCACCGAGACGCCGGCCAGCAGCCCGGCCGCGTTCACCCCCAGCACCTGCAGCCCCGTGATCAGGCTGATGACCACGATCAGCACCTTGAGGGTGCTCTCCACCACGCCCTTGAGGGTCTGGACGCGCACGCTGCGGCGGTTGAACTCCTCGTCGGCCACGATCCGCCCGGTGGCCGAGCCGATCAGGTTCCAGGCGATCAGGGCCAGCGCGATGATCACCAGGAACTGCCCCGCCCGGTTGCGGAAGCCGCTCATGATGTCCTGACCCAGCTCGAACAGCACCGGCACCCCCGGCAGGTACGCCACGTGGGTGGCCACCGCCAGCCAGCCGCCCGCCACGATCAGCAGCCACAGCCATTTCAGGGCGCTCATCGGCCGGCCCCCGACCGCGCGTTCGAGGGTGCCGAGCAGCGCCCGCCCGAAGCGGTACAGGGCGTAGGCGATCAGCAGGGTCAGGGCAAGGCCCAGCCAGACCTGCGGTTTCTGGAGCTGGATCAGGAGTTCAGGCCACATCCCCCGAGCATCCCACACCGCCCCCGGGTCTGGGAAGATCAGGGGGCAGCATTCCAGTCGGCGAACCGGGAACTGGAACCTCCAGCCCCGTATCGGTGCGCCACGGGGCCGATGTGGAGGGGCGGTAGAACGGCGGCCAGCCGGATGACGGCCTCACGCACTGGGCTCCCGCCGTGGCCCGCTTCTGTCGGCTCCCCGCACGCGCCCGGGCAGCGCCGGTCGCCCCGAGGCTCCGGCGACCTCCACAGGCGTCCGCTTCAGAGGCGAGCTGCCCGCCTCAGTTGCCGGCCGCCGCCGCGCTGGCCTCCTGAAAGGCCGTTTCCAGGCGGCCGATCAGCCCCGCCTCGTGGGCGCGGGCCGCGCGCAGCAGGGCGTTCTTCACGGCCCGCGCGTCGGCGCTGCCGTGCCCGATGAACGCCAGACCGCGCACCCCGATCAGGATGCTGGCGCCGTAGGTGCTCGGATCCATGCGCTCGGCCAGGCCCCGCAGGGCGCCGCGCACCATCAGGCCGCCCAGCCTGCTCTTCAGGCTGCTCTGCAGGGCGTCGCGCACCCAGCCGAAGAGCACCTTGGCCTCGCCCTCGGCCAGCTTCAGGCACACGTTGCCGGTGAAGCCGTCGGTGACCACGATGTCGGTGGTGCCCAGGAAGATGTCGCGGCCCTCCACGTTGCCGTGAAAATTGATGCCGTGGCCGTGCAGCTCGCGCAGCAGGGCGTGGGTCTCCAGCACCAGCGCGCTGCCCTTGTGCTCCTCCTCACCGATGCTCAGCAGGCCCACGCTGGGCGACTCGCGGCCCTCCAGCACCCGCAGGTACACGCTGGCGAGCTGCGCCCACTGGGCCAGATATACGGCGCGCACATCGGCGTTCGCGCCCACGTCCAGCATGGTCGTAAATCCCCCCCGGGCCGGCAGGTGGGTCAGGATCGCCGGCCGCTCGACCCCGCGGATGCGGCCCAGGGTCAGCAGCGCCGAGGCCATCGTGGCGCCGCTGTGGCCCATGCTGACGGCGGCGGCGGCGCGGCCTTCCTTGACCAGCCGCGTGCAGACGTTGATGCTGGCTCCGGGGCGGCGGCGCACGTCGGTGGCGTGCTCGTCCATGCCGATCACGTCGGGGGCGTCCACCACCTCCAGCGGCAGGCTGGCGCTGCCCGCGTGCCGGCCCAGCTCGGCGTGCAGCTTGACCCGGTCGCCCACCAGCAGCACCGACACGCCCGCGCGCGCCGCCAGCACGGCGCCCTCCACGTTCGGCGGCGCTCCGTGATCCCCGCCGGCAGCGTCCAGGGCCACGGGCAGGACGCCGCCTCTGGAGACCACCGTACCTCCAGCGACCGACGCCGGGTGCCCCGAAGCGGCGTCGGTCAGGGCCGGACTCGTCGGATCGGGCTCAGCGCTCATCGGTGTCCGTGAGGGCGGCCGACACGTAGTACGGGCGGCTCTCGGTGCCGCGCGACTCGCCGCTGCGGGCCTCCGGGCCGCGCTGCTCGCTGGGCAGGCGGTAGCCGGGGCGCTCCACCTGCTCGCGGATGTCCTTGAAGTCGATGTACACGTCGGCGGCGTTGCGCAGTTCGTAGCTGGTCATCTCGGCGATGCTCGCCACCACGACCCGCTTGCCCCGGGCACGCAGCACCTCCACGGGCCGCTCGAAATCGCCGTCGCCGGTGAGCAGGACGGCCGTGTCGTAGCGCTCCGTGGTGGTCAGCAGATCGGTCACGATCTCGATGTCCAGGTTGGCCCGGCGCGAGGTCTCGCCGGCGTCGTCGGTGGTCTCGCGCAGCGGCCGCGTGCGGACCGTGTAGCCCATGTAGGTCAGGGCGTCCGTGAAGCGCTTCTGCTTGTCGTCGATGGGAATGGGCACCGCCGTGTAGTAGAAGGCGTTGTACAGGGCGCCGCCCGCCGAGAAATACTCCAGAATCTTGCGGTGGTCGAAATTCCACCCCAGCCGTTTGGCCGCCGCGTATACATTCGCTCCATCAATAAACAGGGCAATCCGTTCCACCAGGTCCTCCATCAGGCAATCCTTTTTCAAAGGGTTGAACTCTGGTCTGAAGGATAGCGGACGGCCGGGACGACCATTCGGAAGTCGCCCCCCGACCGGTGTGGAGCGGGGCGACGTGCCCGGTCAGCCGGCCCCTGCAGCGCAGACCGTCACTCTGCAAGCGTGGACTCAGCGGGCGCGTGCTCTCCGGGCACGGCCACCACGATCTGCGGGCTCAGCCCGGGCTCGTTCAGGGCCGCCCAGACCTGAGCGCGCAGCCCTCCGAGGTCGAGGCCCCCGTATACCCCCGGCAACCGGGCAAGATACGCGTCGGCCTTGAACAGGTTGCGGTGGCTCAGGCTGCCGTGGTGCCAGCGTTTGTGCAGCGCGGCCGCCAGCAGGATCAGGGCCTGCAGGAAGGCGCGCTCGTCCCCCCGGGCCTCGCCCCGCGCCCGCATCCACGGGTCCTCCCAGGACTCGTGGGCTTCCCACCAGCGCCCGGCGTTGAAGTGGGCCACCCCCTCCTGCCAGGCGGCGTCCAGCATCAGCGCGGTCGTCATGCCCGAGGATACCCCAGGGCCGTATGCCCCCACCTGTCCAGGCGGGATGAACGGCCTCTTAGGCCCTGCCCATCCCGGGCATATCCCCAGGGGGCATAGGCGGCGTATAGTTCTGGACATGAAGCCTGTGGAACTCACCGACAGCAATTTTGGACAGGAAACCTCTGAAGGTCTGACCCTGGTCGACTTCTGGGCCCCCTGGTGCGGGCCCTGCCGGATCATCGCGCCCGTGATCGAGGAACTCGCCGGCCAGTACGAGGGCCGGGTCAAGATCGGCAAGCTGAATGTCGACGACAACCCCGTCACGCAGGGCCAGTTCCGCGTGATGAGCATCCCCACCCTGATCCTCTTCAAGGACGGTCAGCCGGTCGAGGGCGTGGTGGGCGCGCAGCCCAAGCGGGCCTTCGAGGCGCTGCTGGACAAGTACGCCGGGGCCACGCCCGTGTCTGCGGGCACGGAGAGTGTCAGCGCGAACTGAATCAGCGCCAACTGAAGCTGTCTAAACCCCAGTCGCGCAGGGCCACCCCATCCGGAGGTGGCCCTACTTCTTGGCGGGCTGGGGTCAGAGCGGGGGCATACGCGTTGCGCTTATTTCCGAAACATCCGGGAGAGCGCCGGAGGTTCCTCCAAATCGCACAACGCGTCCTTTTCGCTTCTCCTTTCGGTCGGGTTGAATCCGAGCGATTCAACCGCGTTCCGTATCAGAAGCGGTCGATCTCCGGAGGCGCCCAGGCGTACATGGCCTCGCTGAGCAGCACCTCGCCGTCGGGCCAGTCGCCGTGCCCGCTGGCGACATTGATGTGGCCCAGGTCACCCGCTGACACGAATTCGGCCTCCCAGGACTCCGCAAACGCCTGCGCCCGCCCGAAGCTCACGTAGGGGTCGCTCTCGCTGGCGACCACCAGGGCCGGGAAGGGCAGGGGCGCCGTGGGCAACGGGGCCATCGCCGCGAGGGCCGGGTGCGCCGACTGCACGCCCGCGTCCTCGGCGTCCGTGGGGCCGACCAGCAGCGCGCCCTTCACCCGCCCGTGCCCCCCGCTGCGGGCCGCCCAGTGGACGATGGTCAGCACGCCGGTCGAGTGGCCGATCAGCAGCAGCTCGCCGGGCGTGGCCTCGATGACCTCCTGCAGCCGCTCTGCCCAGGCCTGCGGGGTGGGGGCATTGGGGTCGTCCTGCCGCACCCGCGCTGCGCCGAATTTACGCTCCCACAGGGACTGCCAGTGATCCGGGCCGCTGTCACCCAGGCCGGGGACGATCACGAGGGTTGCGGTCATGGGGGTCGCGGTCATGGGACGCAGGGTAGCGTGCCGGGGGCCACGGGCCGGGTGGAGCGCCGGGAACGGCCGGCTCAGCTCTGGACAGGCGTGGGCAGACGCCACTCCGGGGCCGCCGCGGGCGGGGTATCGTCCAGGCCCAGCAGGTCGAGTTGCACGTTGTCACGCCCGGCGGCCTTGGCGCGGTAGAGGGCGGCGTCGGCGGCCTCCAGCACCTCGGCCGGCAGGCGCGGCAGGGGACTCACGACCAGCCCGACACTGACCGTCACCTTCAGACCGTCCAGGCCATCCACCGTGATCTGGGGCACGCGGCGCCGCACCAGCTCGAACCACCGGCGGGCCGCCTCGACGTCCGGCACCTCCGACATGCACAGGAATTCCTCACCCCCGTAGCGGCCCAGGATCTGTCCGGGGGCCATGCAGCCGCGTAGCCCGGCCCCCACGGCCCGCAGCACCTCGTCGCCACGGGCGTGACCGTAGCGGTCGTTGATCGCCTTGAAGTGATCCACGTCGATCAGGGCCACTGCCAGCAGGCCGCCCGCCTCCCTGGAGAGGCGCTCGAGCTGCCCATCCAGGGCGCGGCGGTTGGGCAGGCCGGTCAGCGCGTCCAGGTTCGCCTCCCGCAGTGCCCGGCGGGCCCGGCGGCTGAAGGCGGCGCTGCGCTGCGAGATCACCACCTGCGCCATCAGCACCGACCCGGCGGCCAGCAGCAGCTGGCTCAGGGCGCTGATCAGGTGCTGGCGCTCGGGCGAAGGCCGGTCGCCGGGCCACCACAATGTCAGTCCCGTGGCCAGTACCCCCAGCAGCGCCACGTTGGCCTGCACGCCGCGGCGCGGCGAGAGCAGCCCGGCGTTCAGCAGCATGGTGATGATCACCCAGGGCAGCGTGGCTCCGAGCGCGGCCGCCGGCGAGGCCACGCCGGGCGCGGCAAGCAGGTAGAGCAGCCGGCCCAGCACGAAGCCCGCCATGGCGCCCAGGATCAGCCATTCCAGCCACTCGACCTTCAGGCGCGTCCAGGTCAGCAGCAGCAGGCTCAGGAAGATGGCGACCATCAGCGGCAGCAGCGTCCGGTCGAAGGCGATCAGGTAGGGCTCGATCCGGTCGAGTCCCAGGGGCAGGGCCACCGCCGCCGCCGCGCCCGGCAGGATCATCCGGTAGTACGACAGGCGGCTTTCCAGATCCATCGGGCGGGCCAGCGCCAGTAAGCGTTCATTCTGACGTCGCTCCATGCTCGCCGCCCATGCAATCACGGCTGTCCTGACCACACCGTCACAGCGCCCTGGCACGCGAGCGCGCGGCCGCAGATGAAGGCCAGCCAAAGCCCGCAGGCGCGCCGGTTCCTGGGGCGGCGGTCAGTTGAGCGGGGAGCCGGCGCCCTCCGGACGCCAGCGGCCCTCCGGCTGGGCCGGCGTACCGTCCGGGGAGGGCCGGAGCATCACGGTGAGCTGCACGCAGTTGCGGCCCTGCGCCTTGGCCCGGTACATCGCCGCGTCGGCCGCCTCCAGCACCGGGAGGGGGTGCACGGGAGACTCGCACAGGGCCAGCCCCACGCTGATGGTCACGGGCACGCCATGCAGGGGCTGCGCGCTCACCCGCAGGCGCAGGCCCTCGCACAGCCGCCGCGCCTCCTGCTCGTCGCGCACGTCCAGCAGGCACAGGAATTCCTCACCGCCGTAGCGCCCCACCACCCCACGGTTGCCCAGCTGGCCGCGCAGGCTCAGGCCGACGGATTTCAGGACGTCGTCGCCGCGGGCGTGGCCGTACTGGTCGTTGACGGCCTTGAAGTGATCCACGTCGATCAGCGCCACCGCCAGCAGCCCCCCCGGACGGGCGGAGCGCAGGTTCAGCTGTTCGGTCAGGGCGCGGCGGTTGGGCAGCGTGGTCAGGCTGTCCAGATCCGCGTCGCGCCGGGCCCGGCGGGTCTCCAGCGTCAGCGAGGCGTGCCGGCGTGCGATGACCAGTTGCCCGGTCACGACTGTCGCCGACGCCAGCAGCAGCTGAACCAGCGTGAGGCTCAGGTGCTGGCGCTCGGGCGAGGGCAGCGCCGCAGGCCACCACGCCAGCACGCACAGCGACATGGCGAACACCGTGCCCACGTTCAGCAGCAGTCCCGGACGGCCTAGCCAGATCCAGGCGTTGGCGAACAGCGCCAGCATCATCCAGGGCAGCGTGACTCCCAGCTCCGCCGACGGAGAGGTCACCTGCGGCGCCGCCAGCGTGAAAGCCAGTCGCAGCACCAGAAACAGGTTCACGCTGGCGAGCAGCAGCGGCTCGACCAGATGCAGCGACAGCCGCAGCCACACCAGCGCACTCAACACCCCGAACACGGCGAGCATGACCGGCACCGCGAAGCTGTCGTAAGGGGTCATGTAGGGCGCGGCCCGCTGGATCAACAGGGGGATCAGCAGGGCCAGCAGGGCCCCCGGAAAGACCGCGCGGTAATAGGTCAGCCGCTCCCGACTGTCCTCCGCGCTGAGCCCGCCTGCCTGCCAGAATCCGCCGTCCATCCTGGGGGCAGCAGAGCACACCGGATCTGACTCGGCGGTCACAGTTGGGGAATCCGGCCACGTTAAGGCGGTGGAGGCAAGCGCGGCGCAGGGCGGGGGCTCCAGACTCTGCCCTGCCAACGAAGAACCCCCGCAGAAGCGGGGGCCGGGAGAGTCGGGAGGTCTTAGACGAGTTCGATCAGGGCCATCGTGACCCCGTCGCCGCGGCGGGTGCCGATCCGCAGGATGCGGGTATAGCCACCGGGACGCTCGGCGTACTTGGGGGCCACTTCATCCATGACTTTGCGCAGCACGGCGTTGTCGTGGATGTCCTGGGAGACCAGACGGCGGGCGTGCAGGTCGCCGCCCTTGGCGGTGGTGATCAGTTTCTCGACGAAAGGGCGCAGCTCCTTGGCCTTCGTGAGGGTCGTCTGGATGCGGCCCTCGCGCAGCAGCGCCGTCGCCTGGGCACGGGCCAGGGCGGTGCGGGAGCTGCTGTTGCGGTTGAGCTTGCGTCCGGCTTTACCGTGGCGCATGGTGGGTCTCCTTTAAGATCAGTCTCGGCTTAGTCTCGCAGGGCGAGGCCGAACTGGGCGAGTTGCTGTTTGATTTCGTCGAGGCTGCGCTCACCGATGCCGGGCACTTTCTTCAGGTCGCGGTCGCTCAGGGCGCACAGGGCGTCCACCGAGTCGATACCTTCTTCCTTCAGCGAGTGCAGCACGCGGGTGGTGAGCCCCAGCCCTTCCAGGGTCACGCGGGGCGAGTCCATCTCGGCGGGGTAGTCGCCGGGATTGAGGTTCAGCGTGGCGGGGGTGGGGGGCAGGTCGTAGACGTTGGCCTGCGGGGCCGGCGCCGGGGTGTAGACCGGCTGCTGCTGGAACTCGGGGGTCAGCGCGGGGAGGTTCTCCACGTTGCCGAACACGGTGAGTTCCTCGCGCAGGATGTCCACGGCCTTGTCCAGCGCTTCCTGGGGGCCGTTGCTGCCGTCGGTCCAGACGCGCAGGATCAGGCGATCCAGGTCGGTCTGCTGGCCCACGCGGGTGTTCTCCACGTGGTAGGCCACGCGGCGCACCGGCGAGAACACGGCGTCCACGGGAATGGAGTTGATGCGGTCTTTGGTGGCGTGCTTGTCGGCGGGCACGTAGCCCTCGCCTTCCTCCACGCGCACTTCCATGACCAGCTTGCCGTCCTCGGCCAGGGTGGCGATCACCAGATCGGGGTTGATGATCTCGGCGTCCGAGGGCACCTCGAAGGCGCTGGCCTTCACGACGCCTTCGCCCTGCGCGCGCAGGGTCAGGGTCTTGGGGCCGGGCGCGTGGAACTTCACGACCATTTCCTTGAGGTTCAGGATGAGCTGGATCACATCTTCCTTCACGCCAGGGATAGTGGAGAACTCGTGCAGGACATCCTCGATGTACACGCTGGTCACAGCCGTGCCGGGAATCGAGGACATCAGGATGCGCCGGATGGGGTTCCCGATGGTGACGCCGTAGCCGCGGGTCAGCGGTTCCAGGACGAATTCGCCGTAATCGCCGTCCACGCGGGCTTTAAGTTGAGGGCGCTTTTGATCCACTGGGGCCTCCTGAATTAGCGCGAGTAATACTCGATGATGAAGTTCTCGTTGATCGGCAGGGCCAGGTCTTCACGCGCGGGGAGGCGGGAGAAGGTGCCGGTGAAGGTTTCGGGATTCAGTTCCACCCAGGGCGCCACGCGGCGACGCTTCTGCGCCTCCATGTTCTCCTGGATAAAGCCCATGGAACGGCTGCCCTCGGCGACGGTAATCTCGTCGCCGACCTTGACGCGGTAGCTGGGGATGTCGACTTTCTGGCCGTTCACGAAAATGTGACCGTGGCCCACGAACTGCCGGGCCTGCCGGCGGGTGCTGGCGAAGCCCATCCGGAAGACGACGTTGTCCAGGCGGCGCTCCAGCAGCTGCAGGAACACGGTGCCGGTCACGCCGGGAACGTTGGCCGCTTCCTCGAAGAGGTTGCGGAACTGCTTCTCGCCCATGCCGTACAGGCGGGAGAGCTTCTGCTTCTCGCGCAGACGGACGGAGTAGTCGCTGGGACGGCCCCGCCCGCGGCGCTGGCCGTGCTGGCCGGGCGCATAGGGGCGCTTGTCCAGGTACTTCTGGACTTTCTCGGTTTCGGCGAGGTTGATGCCCTCGCGTCGGCTTTGTTTGGTGATGGAACCACGGAAACGACCCATGTAAATTCTCCTTGGTGCGGTCAGGCCGGGGGCTGCCCGTGGGCAGCCCGGGCCCGCCGGGTCTGCGGCCCTCTGGTGCCCGTCTCCCTTCGCCTGTGGTGGGGCTCATGCCCGCGGGAGGGGCAACGGAGACGGGGCAGGTGGGCGCGCGCGCTGGCCTAGTGAGTGCTCACTTAGGCGCGGAACTTCTTCTTCGGGCGGCAGCCGTTGTGCGGCACGGGGGTGTCGTCCATGATGGACTTCACTTCGATACCCGACGCCTGGATGGCGCGGATGGCCTGCTCGCGGCCAGAGCCCGAGCCACGCACGATGACGTCCACGGCGCCCATGCCGAAGGTCTGCTGGGCCTTCTTCACGGCGTCGGCAGCGGCCAGCTGGGCGGCGTAGGGCGTGCCCTTCTTGCTGCCCTTGTAGCCGATCGTGCCGCCGCTGCTCCAGGCGACAGAATTGCCGTCCAGGTCGGTGATGGTCACGATGGTGTTGTTGTAGCTCGCGTGCACGTAGGCGCGGCCGGCACTGATGTTGCGCCGGGCGCGGCGGGGGGTCTTGCCCTTGGTGGTCTTCGCCATGGCTTACTTCCTCGTCGCTTTCTTCTTACCGGCGACGGTCTTGCGCGGCCCCTTGCGGGTACGGGCATTCGTCTTGGTGCGCTGGCCGCGCACGGGCAGGCCACGGCGGTGACGCAGGCCACGGTAGGCGCCGATGTCCATCAATCGCTTGATGTTCTGGCCGACTTCGCTGCGCAGGTCACCTTCGACCTTGTAGGTCTTCTCGATGGCGTCACGCAGGGTGCTCTGCTCCGCTTCGGTCAGGTTCTTGGTGCGGGTGTCGGGATTGATCCCGGTTCGCGCCAGCACTTCCTTGCTGCGGGTCAGGCCGATGCCGTAGATGTAGGTCAGCGCAATCTCGATGCGCTTCTCGCGGGGGAGGTCAACGCCAGCTACGCGCGCCATTAGCCCTGCCTCTGCTTGTGCTTGACGTTGGTGCAGATGACCAGCACGCGCCCGTGGCGGCGGATCACCTTGCAGTTGTCGCACATTTTCTTGACACTGCTGCGAACTTTCATTCCTTCCTCCTCGCGCCGCCGCACCAATCGTGGTGCTGTCTGGCAGCGCTCGACCCCCCGCCCACCTGAGCAGGTGGGGAATCTGTGGGTACTTCGGCCCAGGACGTTACTTGCGGTAGACGATGCGCCCACGAGTGGTGTCGTAGGGGCTGATCTCCAGAACCACACGGTCACCGGGCAGGATGCGGATGTAGTGGATGCGCATCTTGCCGCTGATGTACGCCAGCAGGTCGTGGCCCGTGTCGAGCTTCACGCGGAACGTCGTGTTGGGCAACGCCTCTTCCACGACCCCCTCCGCCCGTACGGTGTCATCTTCCTTCTTAACGCGTTTTTCCCGCTGTTCCGGCATTTTTCGTCTCGCCACGCAACCTCCAGGCTTGATACAAGCCAAACGTAAAGGTACCACGCCCTGGGGCCGATGGGCAAGCGGGGATGGAGACTGCTCCTTCTATCTTCGCTGCGGGCTGGATGCGTTCAGTTATTCCGGACACTCGGCCAGCACCTCCTCCCAGAAGGTGATGTTCGCGTGCTCGTACAGGAAGCCCATCCGCAGGGTGCGGCGCGACAGGGGCTGGGGGCCGGGCCCATGCTGCGCGGCCTGGGTCTCGTACTCGGCGAGGCGGGCGCGGTGCAGGGCCAGCTGCTCCTGCGCCAGTGCCCGCAGCGGGGCGGGGTCGCCGGCCTCCATGAAGAACATCCGCAGCAGCCCCGGATCGCGCAGTTCCGGGAAGCCGGCGGGGGAACGCAGCCAGTCCTCCAACGCGCGCTGCCCGGCGCCGGTCACGGTGTAGAGCCGCCGGCGCCGCCCGCCCTCCTCCTGCGATTCGCTGAGCAGGCCCAGGTCGCTCAGGCGCTGGGGCTCCGCATACAGCTGCGAACGCGGAAACGTCCAGAAATAGCCGACCGAACCGTCGGCCCAGCGCTTGAGGTCGTAGGACGTGGACGGCCCGCAGCGGGCGATGAAGCCCAGCACGATGTACGCCGAGGGGCCCAGGCTTGCGTCGGTCACCCCTCCAGTGTACAGTCACTCTAGACCGTCCAGAGTAGACCATTCAATCTGGATGGTGGAGGCCACCATGACCATCGTTCCCGCCCGTGTGACCGCCGAGCTGCCCGGAACATTCGTCGTCTTCCTGATCGGTGCCCGCATCAACCAGCCCTGGAAGGTGCGGGCCTGGCTGCCGGTGGTGCGCGCCATGCCCCGGATGCTGCGCGAACTGCAGGCCCGGCCCGAACTCGGCCTGCTGGCCGCGCAGGGCAGCGGCACCACCCAGATCCAGTACTGGCGCAGCGTGGAGCATCTGCACGCCTACGCCCAGGCCCGGGAGCACGCCCATCTACCGGCCTGGCGGGCCTTCAACCGCAACGCACGCTCGGCCGGCAGCGCGGTGGGCATCTGGCACGAGACCTACGTGGTGCAGCCCGGCAGCTACGAGACCGTGTATGTGAACATGCCTCCCTTCGGCCTGGGACGCGCCGGCACCCTGCTGCCCGCCACGGGTCGGCGCGAGGGGGCACGGGGGCGGCTGGCGGGCGCTGAGGCCGGCGTCTGACACACTGGAGGGCATGGATCTCCTCGACCGGCTGCTGGCACACGACGCCTGGACGACCGCTCGCCTGCTGGAGCAGAGCCGGGGGCTAAGTGATATGCAGCTCGATCAGGATTTCGACCTGGGCCACCGCACGGTGCGCCGGACGTTCGTCCACCTGATCGGCAACATGGAGGACTGGACGGCCCTGATGACGGCTGCGCCGATCCCTGCGCCGTCCAGCCCGGCCACACTGGATGGGTTGCGCGTACGCCTGGACAGCGTGAGCCGTGAGCTGGCCCAACTGGCCCGCAGGATTCAGGCTGAGGGGCGCTGGGACGATCTCTGGACGGACACGCTGGACGATCCGCCCCGCCAGAAAACATACGGTGGCGGAATTGCCCACCTAATGACTCACTCGATGCACCACCGCGCCCAGCTGATCCATATGCTGAAACGGCTGGGCGTGCCGGACGTGACCGAAGGCGACGTGTTGAGCTGGGAAGGGCAGCTGGCCTGAGCGCTCTCCTCCCCTGGCGCGGGCCTGCTGACTCTGAGCGTGAGCCTGATCTGTTCTCAGGCGCGGTCACTTCAAAGGACTACTCCGGAGCCGGACTGGGCTTGAGCCGCCAGGCGCTCCAAACACGCCACACTGACCGGGTGAAGGCTGAGAAAACACTGTTCCCACCGTACATGATCGAAATTGGGGATGCAGTGGAGAGCGTTCTCCTCGTCTTCAGTGACTTCACACGCTGAGGGCGCCGGTCACCGTTACGAAGTGCCAGATGCAGTAGGGGCATTCAAACCAGATCGCCTGCAGAGCAGGCCACCCTACTGTTTCCTGCCGTCCGTCAATAAACGTCACGGTCAGTCCTTCCTCATCCACCATCACATGATTGGAAGCACGCGCGCTAAAGAATTGTCGCCATCTGGCAAACCACTCCTACCCCACTGCCCTTACCCCACCCCACTGCCCCGCACCACCAGCCCCTGCTCGCCCGCCCAGGCTCCCACGTCGTCGCCCCGGATAGCGGCCGCCATCAGGCCCGGAAAGTGCTCCGGGGTGCAGGCAAAGGCCGGGATACCCAGCTCCGCGAAGGCCCGCGCGACCCCGTGGTCGTAGCCCGGCGCACCGTCGTCCGAGAGGGCCAGCAGGGCGATCACGGCCACCCCGCTGTCCCTCAGGCTGCGGGCGCGGGCCAGCATCTCGCGCTCGTTGCCCCCTTCGTACAGATCGCTGATCAGCACCAGGATGGTCTGTTCGGGACGCTGGATGACGCTTTGAGCGTAGGCCAGCGCCCGGCCTATGTCGGTGCCGCCGCCCAGCTGGATGCCGTACAGCACGTCCACGGGGTCGTCGAGGTGCTCACTGAGATCGGCGACCTCGGTATCGAAGGCGATCACGCGGGTGCTCACGGCGGGCAGGGAGGCCAGCACCGCCCCGAAGACGCCGGCGTACACCACGCTGGAGGCCATCGAGCCCGACTGGTCGAGACACAGCACGAGGTCGCGCAGGGAGCGGCGCTTGCGGCCCACGCCGATCAGCCGCTCGGGAATCAGGGTGCGGCGATCGGGCTGGTACGTCCCCAGGTTCGCGCGGATGGTGCGATCCCAGTCGATCTCGGCGGGGCGGGGGCGGAACTTGCGCTGGGCGCGGTTCAGGCTGCCGCCCACGGCGGCGCGGGTGGGTTCCTCCAGGCGGCGCGTCAGGTCGTCCACCACGCGGCGCACCACGGCGCGGGCGGCGTCCTTGGCCCTCGCCGGCATCACGCCCTTGAGGGTCAGCAGGGTGGCGACCAGATTCACGTCGGGCTCCACTCCGTCCAGCATTTCGGGCTCGAACAGCAGGCGGGCCAGATCCAGCCGCTCGATGGCGTCCTGCTGCATGACCCGCACCACGCCGGCAGGAAAGAATTCGCGCAGATCGGCCAGCCAGCGGGCCACCGTCGGGGCACTGGCGCCCAGGCCGCCCCGGCGGGAGCCGGTCTCGGCTTCGTAGAGGCCACCCAGGGCGGCGTCCATGCGCCTGTCCTGAAGCGACCAGGCCAGCCGGGGGGCCAGCACCGGGTCGCCCTCGCCGGAGCCCAGGCCATCGGCCTCTCCCCCGCCCAGCACCAGGCGCCAGCGCCGCAGGCGTTCCCCATCAGGGGCCGTCACCGTCTGACTCCCGCACGGCCCAGACCGTCGCCCAGACCCGTCCAGAGCCGGCCTCCGCTGTACTCTGTCATATACAGAATCATAGCTCACTATTCCGGATCAGGCTGTTCTGGTTCAGGGCGGACAGCACGGCGAGCAGTTCCTCCTCGGGCACGCTCGGGGCGAAGAGGAAGCCCTGGGCCTGGGTGCAGCCGAGCGCCAGCAGCTCCCGGCCCTGCTCGGGCGTCTCGACGCCCTCGGCCACCAGTTTGAGCCTCAGGGTCGCGGCGACGGCGACCATCGCGGCGATCAGGGTGCGGACATAGCGCGAGCGGGCCGGATCTTCGGTGCCGGTCAGGTCGGCCACGAACACCCGGTCGATCTTGACCACCTGCAGGGGCAGGTCGTTCAGGCGCGACAACGAGGCGAAGCCCGTGCCGAAATCGTCCAGCGAGAGGCCCACCCCCAGGGCGCGCAGCCCCTCGACGCTCTGGCTGATCTGCAGCCGGCCCCGCAGGTCGATCCCCTCCGTGACCTCCAGCTCCAGGGCCGACGCCGGCACACCGGCGCGCTCCAGCTCGGCGGCCACCATCTCCACGAAATGCGGCTGCATGAGCTGCAGCGGCGACACGTTGACCGCCAGTCGCAGTTCCCGGAAGCCGGCTGCCCGCCAGCGCGCGGCCACCCCCAGCGCTTCCTGCAGGGCCCACTCGCCCAGCGAGGTGATCAGGCCGCACTCCTCGGCGATAGGAATGAAGACCTCCGGGCCGACCAGCCCGAACTCCGCGTGCTGCCAGCGGCTCAGGGCCTCCAGACACACCGGGCGGCCCCCTGGCAGCGTGCAGATCGGCTGGAACTCCAGAAACAGCTCGCCGCGCGCCTGGGCGTGCCGCAGTTCGCGCTCCAGCAGCTGGCGCCGCTCGTCCTGATCCAGCAGATGCTCGCTGTACAGCCGGAAGCCGTTCTTGCCGCTGCGTTTCACGGCGTACATGGCCCGGTCGGCACGCAGCATCACGTCGTGGGCACTCTGCGCGTCCAGGGGAAAGCGGCTGATGCCCACGCTGGCACTCACGCGCAGCAGGTGGTGGCCCACCGCGAACGGCGCCCCGAGGTCGTCCACGACCTGCTGGGCCACGCCGGAGACCTCCAGGGGGTCCGTGAACCCGAGGCCCAGCACGAACTCGTCGCCGCTGACCCGCGCCAGACAGCTGCCCGCCGGGGCCAGCTGCCGCAGCCGCGCGGCCACCAGACGCAGCACCTCGTCGCCGGTGGCGTGCCCCAGCGTGTCGTTGATCGCCTTGAAGCCGTCCAGATCGAGAAACAGCACGGTGAACGGCTGGCCGCCCAGCACCTGTTCACGGAGGTGTTCATCCAGGTAGGAGCGGTTCTTCAGGTCGGTCAGGGGATCGAGGAAAGCCATGCGGCTCAGGGCCTGGTTGTCGGCCCGGGAGCTTCTCAGCGCCGCCCGCAGCGAGTTGATGAAGCGCGCCCCCAGCATCACGCTCAGGCAGACCAGCGACAGCTGAAAGAGGCCGAACCAGACCTCCGGCCGCGCCCCGGCGCCCCCCGGCGTGAAGGCGAAGACCAGCGACATGGCCATCAGGACGTAGGGCAGCGCCGCACTCACCCGCTGGGTCAGCGGGGAAGTCCGCATACTCGCCTCGATCATGGGCATGGTCAGGAGCCAGATCAGCAGGGTCGCCAGTTCCGTCAGGATGCGCTCGCTGCTGCCGACCACGAACAGCGAGATGCCCAGCCGGGAGAGCAGGAAGGCGATGTTGGACAGCAGGATCAGCGAGACCAGCTGGCGCCGCCCGGCCCAGCCCAGGAAGTTGGCGACCCCCAGCCCCAGCATCCACAGCAGCAGCACGCCGCCCAGCAGCCAGTCCACCGTCTGGAAGTACCCTGGGATGACCCTCCCCTGCGCGAGCGACACCAGATGCCCGAAGGTGCCCGCCGCCAGGATGACCCAGACCGCCGCCGAGCCGCGTCGCCCCTCGGCCTGTGCGGCAGGGACGGGCGGATCGCTGATGGCTGGCTGGAGGGCAGTCTGGTTCATGGCCGGAGCTTCATTGGGTAAAGGTTACCTGAAGATGGCTTTCACGGGGGAGGATCAGCCTCCCCTTGCCCCCTGACCATGAAGAGAGCGAGCCCTGCACGGGAGATGGCCAGGGTGCAGCGATGCGGCCTCGGGGCCTGAGGTCACCCGGCGACGTGCCGGCTCAGGGAAACGCGCCCAGGAGCCGCAGCAGGGTGGGCACGGCCCTCAGCGCCCGCTCCTCGTCGAGCGGCGTGGCGCGCTGCCGGGTGCGGGTACGCGCCCCCCGCAGCGTCTCCCCGATGTTCCGGCGCTCGGCCTTATCGAAGCGGGCGAACACCCGCCGCAGCAGGGGCAGCGCCTCCTGGAAGCGCTCGGGGCTCAGGCCGCTCAGCCAGTCGTCCAGCAGGGACAGCAGCACCGTGTCGTGGATCAGCAGGGCGCCGCTGTGGCCCAGGAAGCCGTCCAGCCAGGCGGTGATCTCCAGGGGCTCGGCCACGCCCAGGGCCAGCCCCAGGCGGCGCGCGACCTCTTCCCTGTCCAGCTGCCCGGCGTCCCGCAGGCGGCGCAGGGCGTCTCCGGCCAGCAGCGGATGGGCGCCCCCCTGATCCGTCAGGCGGCCCAGGGCGCCCAGCCAGCCGGCCAGCGGGTCGGGGTCGCCCAGCAGGCGAACGGCGCTGTCGGCGGCCTGGACATGACCGCGCAGGGTCTCCGCCGCCGCCTGATCCAGCCCCACGCCGGCCAGCGGCAGGCCCACGCCCGCCCGCGTGAGCAGCGTGCCGAAGATCGCTCCAGCGTGCCCGTCCCCGGCACCGCTGCGCCCCCGCACGTCCCCGTAGCGTGCGAGGCGGGCCAGCGGGGGCAGGGCCGCCAGCAGGTCGCTGACATCGGCCGTGGCGGCGGCGCGCACGTCCAGAGCGGCCAGCAGGGTCGGCAGGGCGCCGCCCAGGTCGGCCGAGCGCACGGCCTCCAGCAGGGCCGTCAGGTCGGCCAGGGTGCCCGCCGACCGCGCCCTGTCCAGCGCCGTGGCGGTCGCCGCGTCCTCCACGGTCTGCCCCCAGCGGCTGGCCTCGACGAGCCGCACGCTGAAGTCCGGCTTCCAGGCCAGCGCCCACGCCTCCTTGAAGGTGCCGCGCCCGCTGCTGAAGCGCTCCTGCGCCCAGGGCACGCCCAGCACCTTCAGGCGGTGGAAGAGCGTACTGCGGGCCAGATCGGTGTCCTGGCGCAGATCCAGCGTCAGTTCAGTCTGTTCCGGCTGCACCTTCAGGCGCAGGCGCTTCTGGAGGCGGGCCAGATCCTGGGCCAGCGGCACGGTCGGGGTGTCGTCCGGCACGCGGCCCAGGGCCTCACCCACCACCAGTTTCCGCTCGATGAGCCGCAGCGGCAGGTCGCCGTCCCAGCCGAACACGCTCAGGGCGGCCTCGTTCAGTTCGTCCAGGCCCGGTAAGGCCCGCCCACGCAGGGCCGCCAGCGTGTTCGCCAGCCGGGTCGCCTCGATCACCGACGCGCTGCTCGCCTCCAGCCCCTCCTCCCGCAGCAGCCGCGCGGCGCGGGCGAACCAGCGCTCGGTCACGTCCGACGGCGTGGTAAAGAGGTGGTGGTAGTAGCCCGGCGAGCGCACCCCCGCGCCGTAGCCCGAACCCACCGAGAGCCGGCCATGCGTCCAGGGCACCCAGGTCAGCGTGACCTTCGCTTTTGGCATTCCCTTCAGGAGCGCCGCGTCGTCCTTCGCCCTGAAGGCCGCCACATCCAGCGCGGGCGCGTGCCAGGCGCCGCACACCACCGCGATGCGTTGGAAGCCGTCCTTGAGCGCCGCACGGATGGTCTGCCGCATGTGGGCCTCGCGCTGCGCCTCCCGACCCGAGGCCGCCGGGGCATCGGCCCGCACCGCCTGCATGGCCTCATTGATCGCCGCAAACACCTCGAAATCATCTCCGCGCGCCTCGACCAGCGTCTCCCACCAGCGCTCGAAGTCTGCGTAGCCCGCCGCCTCCGCCAGCAGCCGCAGGGGATCGCTGTGGAGGTCGTCGGAGTCGTCGTTATCGTCTGGGTCATCCTCTCGTTCTCCCGCCAGCGTGACCCCCGCTGGCAGATCCATGAACCGCGCCTGCGCCCCGGCCCTGGCCGCCCAGCGGAAGGCCACGAACTCCGGACTGAAGGCCGCGAAGGGCCAGAACGACGCGCGGGCCGGATCGTCGTTGACATAACCCAGCAGCGCGACGGGCGGCTTCATCTCTTTGCGCGCCAGGAAGGGCAGCACCACGTCGGCATCGGCCGGGCCTTCGACGAGCACGATGTCCGGCTGCAGCTGGGTCAGGGCGTGCTGCAGCGAGCGGGCCGAACCGGGGCCGTGATGACGGATGGGGAAGATGGACATGGGAGGTGGACTCATATCAACCGTCGTCTGCTTCGAAATGCTCCTCCGGGAGCAGACCCGTGATGAACGTCATGAAATCTGGCGCCAGTTCAATGATCGAGTAATCGTCTTCCTGATCCACATAGACGACTTTCGGCTCACCCTGGGGGCCGCACTCACGGTAATCGAGCGCCACCATCTGATGACCCGCCGTCGGGCAATCCGCAAAATACACACCGATCTCCGGATAGTCCCATTCGTCAACCCAGAACTGGCTCCCCAGTTCCCCACACAACGTCCACTGGTTTTCACGCCCGATCCCGAAAATTCCGACGATGGCGACATGATCGTCGGCCCAATTATTCTGCTGATCGGTTGGATAGCAGATATTGACTGGAAAACCACCATTCTGAATCTCCGAAATCGCGATGTATCCGGCGGGGAGTCTGTATCCCAGCTCCGCCTCCACCTCCCTCACTTTTTCAGGAGTGAGCGTTCCACCAGAATACTTTTCCTGATACTGCTCCAGGGCTGCGGCCCAGAATCCCTTGCCCGCTTCAATCATGAGGCGCTCCTCCACTGTTCGAATGAATTCCCGGAAACTCAGTGTCTATTCAGGCGAGGTCACCTCAATCCCAGCCTGCCGCGTCACCGACGACTATTCAGTACATACGATGATCCTCTGACGGCTCAGGCTGATCCTGTCTCACCTCAGCTCACCGCCCTACATGCCCGGTACAGCTCCTTCCAGTCGTCGCGTTTCTTCGCCACGGTTTCCAGATACTCGCGCCAGATCACGGCGTCCTGCACGGGGTCTTTCACCACGGCGCCCACCAGACTGGCGGCCACGTCGTGGGCGCTGAGCTGCCCGCTGCCGAAATGCGCGGCGAGGCTCAGGCCCTGGTTGACCACGCTGATCGCCTCGGCGGTGCTCATGCTGCCGCTGGGGCTCTTCACCCGCGTCCGGCCGTCCTCGGTCACGCCGGCGCGCAGCTCGCGGAACACGGTCACGATCCGCCGCACCTCCTCCAGCGCGGGCGGCGGGGCGGGAATCTGCAGGCTGCCGGCGAGCTGCGCCACGCGGCTGGTCACGATCCTGACCTCCTCGTCCAGGCTGTCGGGCACGGGCAGGATCACGGAATTGAAGCGGCGCTTGAGGGCGCTGGACAGGTCGTTCACGCCCTTGTCGCGGGTGTTGGCCGTGGCGATCAGGTTGAAGCCCTGTACCGCCTGCACCTCGGTGTTCAGCTCGGGCACCGGCAGCGTCTTCTCGCTCAGCACGGTGATGAGGCTGTCCTGCACGTCGCTCTGCACGCGGGTCAGCTCCTCCAGGCGGGCGATCTTGCCCGTTCGCATGGCCCGCACGATGGGGCTCTCGACCAGCGCGGCCTCGGACGGCCCCTCGGCCAGCAGGCGGGCGTAGTTCCAGCCGTAGCGGACGCTGTCCTCGCTGGTGCCGGCGGTGCCCTGCACGAGCAGCGTACTGGTGCCCGAGATCGCGGCGGCCAGATGCTCGCTGACCCAGCTCTTGGCCGTGCCCGGCACGCCGATCAGCAGCAGGGCGCGGTCGGTCGCCAGGGTGGCCACCGCGATCTCCATCAGGCGGCGCTCGCCCACGTACTTCGCGCTGATCTCCGTGCCGTCTGTCAGCGTGCCGCCCATCAGGTAGGTCAGGACGGCGTGCGGGCTGAGGTTCCAGCGGGGCGGCCGGGGCCGGTCGTCGTGTGCGGCCAGCGCGGCGAGTTCGTGCGCGTAGGCCTGCTCGGCGTGGAGGCGGAGAACTTCGGTGGTGGGCTGGGTCATGGGTGGGTCTCCTTGAACTCCCGCTGCATCGCTACTCTGAGGTCGAAGGTGCCGCGCAGCTCGCTCAGGAGTTGCTGGGCGAACGGGGTGAGGTCGTCCGGTGAGGAGGCAGTCAGCACGGTGTGAGGGTCGGCCCGTTCCATCGTCAGGCTGTAGATCTCGCGCCAGCGGTATGGCCAGGCGGACAGGTACGGCACGCCCCGCAGCGAGCGGCGCAGCGCCTCCCAGAGGGGCGGGGTCAGGTCGGCGGGCCAGGGGGCCGGAAGGGCCTCCAGCAGCGGCCACAGGCGTTCGGCATCGGCAGCGCGCAGGGCCTGCCCGACGGCGACGCGAAGTCCCTCGGGTGGCCCCAGGAGCAGCAGGCCAGGGTCGTTGGGAAAGAGCGGCAGCAGGGCGGCGGCCAGCGCACGGTGCCCGGTGGCAATCGTGCTGGCGGCCAGCTCCTCTCCGGCCTCGTGCTGACGGGCCAGCGCCACGGCGTGCGCGGGCGGCAGGTTCAGGGCCGTCAGCAACGCCTGCGGATGGGTCGCCCCGAGCAGCTGTCCCAGCAGGCCGGAGGCTCCCAGACCGGGGTCGAGGCCGTCGCGCCGGCCGTCCGGGTCGGGCCCGGAGGGAAGGGTCAGCGTGAAGGGCGTCTGCCCGGTCAGGCGACCTAGCACTCCGGGCCGGCCGACCTGCACGAGCGCGGCCAGCCGGCCGGCCATGCGGGCGTTGTACGCGCTGGACGGCAGCCGCTGGAGGGCGCGGCGGGCCAGCGTGCGGACGTCCTCGCTGCGGTCGTCGAGCAGGCTGTCCAGCAGGGGTTCGAGGTCGGCGTCGTCGGGGGTGAGGGTTTCCAGCAGCGCGCCCAGCAGACGTTTGCGGCTGGAGGCGCGTTCGCTGGGCAGCCGGGCGGCCAGGAGGTCACGGCCAGAGTGCGGGTCACGCCCGCGCAGGCTGCGGAACAGCGCCTCGCGGCCCGCCTCGGTGGCGTCCGTCCAGGCCCCGTCATCCAGGGTGGCCGGAACGAAGCGCCACTCCGGACTGAAGCCCGCGAGCCAGGTGCCCCGCTCGCCCAGCACGGGGCGCAGCCGTTCACGCAGCCCGGTGTCGTGGCGGGCCAGATCGAGCAGCGCGGGAAGCTGGGCGGCGGGCACGCGCCAGCCGGCCCGGGCACAGAGGCCCAGCCATTCGGGCAGCTGGGGCGTGCCCATCACCAGCGGCAGATACTGGGCGGCGCTGGGCGGTGCTTCCGGGCGGGTCTCGGCGGGCGCGGGGGGGGGCAGGTCGGCGGCCTGATCGGGCAGGCGTCCGGCGCGGTGGGCCAGGGTGAGCAGCGCGGCGCGGGCCAGCAGGGTGCCCTCCGGATCGGGGCGGGTGAGTCCCGCACTGGCCTGGGCCAGCGCCTGCGGGCCGGGGCTGGGCTGTGCTGGGCTGGGCAGGGCTGAGCTGGGCAGGGCGCCGCGTGCAGTGCCGACCAGGGCCAGGGCCAGGAGGTCACCCAGGTCGCTCACGCCTCCTCCACAGCGGGCAGGGGCAGCAGGACGTCCCCACTCAGCAGGCTCAGGGGGAGCAGGGCGGCGCCGTCCCATTCGCCGAACAGCGTGACCGGCTGCCCCCCACCGACTGCCAGCAAGGTCAGTCGGGCGCGCTCGCCTCCCCCCAGGGGCAGGCTGCCGCCCGCGTCCTGCACGCGCCAGGGCTCGCCCGGAATCAGCCACACCGGGCCAACGACGTGGGCCGAGCGTTCCAGCCAGGGGTTCAGGGCCAGGGCCGCGCCGTGCCGGTCGAGCAGGATGTCCAGGGTCACGCCGGGCGGGAGGTCGGGGGCAGGGGCCGGGGTGGGGGCTTCTCCATGCAGCACGCCCCGCTGCGGGAAGGCGCCAGGGGCGAAGCAGACCTCCGCCTGCACCCGCTGGCCGGTCGGCAGGGGTGGCAGCAGGGGGCGTCCCGGAGGAGCAAAATCGAGGAGCAGGGCGGTGTGCGGCTCAGCGCATAGCCACGTCCGGCGGGTGCTCAGCGTCTCCTCCTGCACGGTCGCCTGCCCCGCGACCAGCCAGCGGGCCGGGACACCCGGCCGCTCCAGCACCGCCGCCCGGTCGAGCGGAAACCCCAGCGCCGAGCGCAGATCGGCCTGCTCGGGCCCACTCAGGGCGTCCCGGCGCGGCCACGCCTCGGTCAGCAGATACAGGCGGCTGAGGTGGGCGAGCAGCGCCGCCGGGTCGCCCAGATGCCCGGGAATCTGGCGCACCAGTCGGGCCGCGCCGGGCGCCTGGGCATCGACCAGCCGGGCGGCCTGGGTGTCCCAGTCGGAGTAGGGCCGGGCCGGGGCGTGGGCCAGCCCGTCGCGGATCAGATCCACGAGAAAGGTCTGCAGCGCCTCCAGGCCGTCACTGACCTTGCGTTCCCGCGCGGCGCGGCGCTTCGCCTGGGCCGCGGGGTCGGCGGCCGGGAGTGGCGACGCCCCTTCGCCGGGTGCCTCCACCCCTGCGCCCTCCTCCCTCTGCCCTGCCTGCCCTGCGGCCTTCGCCCCCGACCGCTGGGCCCGGCCCGCCCGCCACGTCTCCAGGCTGCCGGGCAGCGCCTCGGCCCCGAACGCCCCCGGCTGCGTGGCCCGGAGCAGGAGCAGCGCCAGCACATGCTTGCAGGGAAACTTGCGGCTGGGGCAGGAGCACTTCCCCACCGGCCCGCTCAGATCCACGCCGGTCAGGTACGGCTCCTGGCCGCTGCCCTGACACTGCCCCCACAGGGCCCCCGCGACTGCATTCAGCACCGGCCACCGGCCGGGCGTGGCGAGCTTGCGGGCGTTGGCCGCACTTCCAGCATCGGTGGCGAGGGCGAGGATGGCGTCGGGCGTGAGCACTGGGGGAGTCGGGATCATCAATAAATCCTTCGCACGAATTATGCTAATGACGTAATAGTAACCCATTCACACTCGATGGGCAAGCCCAGGCTACCCGACCGGAAGGGACGCAGAAGGCAGAGGGCAGAAGGCTCCACATCGTTCGCCTTCCGCCCTCTGCCTCGAGCTTTCTGCCGCCCTACTTCATGCCCTCCAGGATCCGGCCATAGACCTCGTCCATGCTGCCCACGCCGTCCACACGGTACAGGTGGCCGCGCGCGCTGTAGTAGTCGATCAGCGGCTGGGTCTGCACGCGGTAGACCTCCTGGCGGTGACGGGCGACCGCCTCGGTGTCGTCGCTGCGGATGGTCTCACCACGGGCGGCGGCCTGCCGACCCCGCTCCACGATGCGCTCGATCAGCATCTCGGGCGGCACCTCCAGCAGCGGCACGTGGTTCACCGGGGCGCCCAGCTCCTCCAGCAGCATGTCGAGTTCCTGCGCCTGGGCGCCGGTGCGCGGAAATCCGTCGAAGATCACGCGCACGTCGTCCATGCTGGCCAGCTTGTCGCGGATCAGGGCCATCAGGATGTCGTCGGGCACCAGTTTGCCCTCGTCCAGAATGGGCTTCACCTGCTGGCCCAGTTCGGTGCCCCGGCTCACGTGGTCGCGCAGGATGTCGCCGGTGCTGATCTTGAGCAGGCCCTGTTCATCGGCCAGTCGCTGGGCCTGCGTGCCCTTCCCGGCGCCGGGCGGCCCGAGGAAAATCACGACCTTGTTCTTCGCTTGAGTCACTTCTTCCCTCCGTTCTCGGCTCCAGCATAGAGGCTTCGGGCCCAGATGCAGCGCGCCTGCCCAGCCCTGTCCCCGCCCAGGTGACGTCGCGCCCGGCACGGAAAAACCGCCCCCAGACCGGGAGCGGTGACGAACGGAACAGGCTTCAGGTATCCGGGCCTCAGTTGTTCAGGCGGCCACGGATCCGGCCCTTGCTGATGAAGCCGTCGTAGCGGCGCACGGTCAGCTGGGCCTCGAGCTGCTTCAGGGTCTCCAGCGCCACGCCCACGATGATCAGCAGGCCGGTGCCGGAGAACTGGAAGGTGGTGATCCCGGTCGCCCGCTGCACGAGCTGCGGCAGCACGGTCAGCACGACCAGGAACAGCGCGCCCCAGAGGCTCAGGCGGCCACTGATGGTGCCCAGGAACTCGGCGGTCGGCGTGCCGGGCCGCACGCCCGGAATGAAGCCGCCGGCCTCGCGCAGCTGCTCCGCGATGCGTTTGGGGTCGAACTGCACCGAGTTGTACAGGTACGTGAAGCCGAAGATCAGGGCGGCTTCCAGCGCGATGTACAGCGGCTGCCCGAAGGTCAGGTAGGTCTGGATGAAAGCGTTGACCGACGGAGCGCGGGTGGCCGTGGCGCTGCCGATCAGGTTGGGAATGATCAGCATGGCGCTGGCGAAGATCACCGGGATCACGCCCGCCTGGTTGACCTTGATGGGCAGCCAGGTGGCCTGGGTCGCCCCACGGGCCTGTCCGGCCACGCCGCCCCGCGCGCGGGCATAGGTCACGGGCACCCGGCGCTCGGCCTGGTACACGTACACGATCCCGGCGATGGTGATGAGAATGACCAGCCCGAAGGCCAGCAGCCGCAGCAGCCAGTTGTCGTCCGGAGTCGAGCGCACCAGGGCGGCCGTGCTCTGGAATTCAAAAGGATAGCGGGCGATGATCCCGGCCGTGATGATCAGCGAGATCCCGTTGCCCACCCCGACCTCGGTGATCCGCTCGCCGATCCACATGGTGAAGGCGATGCCGGCGACCTGGGTCAGCACCATGACCAGGATCGTGAAGGTGCCGGGCGCCCAGCCGATGGCGATGTAGTTGGGATCGGAGTTGATGTAGGCCGCGAAGAAGGTGGCCTGCACGGCCCCCAGCGCCACGGCGGCGAAACGGGTGTACTGGTTGATCTTCTTGCGGCCTTCCTCGCCTTCCTTGCTCAGTTTCTCCAGAGCCGGGATGGTGGTGGTCAGCAGCTGGATGACGATGCTGGCCGTGATGTACGGCAGCACCCCCAGCGCGAAGATCGAGAACTGCGAAAGATTGCCCCCCGAGATCATGCTGATCAAACCGAAGAGGCCGCCCTGGTTCGCTTGACTCAGGGCGGCGCTGTTCACGCCTGGGGTGGGAATGGCGCTCCCCAGGCGGTAGACGGCAAGAAGCAGCAGGGTGAAGAGAATCTTCCGCTGAAGATCCGGAATCCGGAAGGCGTCGCGGAAGGCGCGGAGCATTACTCCGCCTTCTCGGTGCCCATCGTGTCAGGAGTCGTGCCTTCGGGCAGGATGACCTTGCCCCCGGCGGCCTCGATGGCCTTCACGGCGGCGGCGCTGGCGGCGTCCACGTGAACGGTCACCGCGCGGCTGATCTCACCAGTGGCGAGCAGCTTCACGGGGCGGTTCTTGCGGCGCACCAGACCGTAGGCTTCCAGCTCGCTGCGGCCGAAGGTCTCGCCCTCGATGGCCTCCAGCTGCGAGAGCTTGACGATCTCGAAGGTGATCCCGACGTTGTTGAAGCCGCGCTTGGGCAGACGGGCGATCAGGCGGCTGCGGCCACCCTCGAAGAAGCTGCCCTTGCCGGCGCCGCTGCGCGACTTCTGGCCCTTGTGACCACGGCCGGCGGTCTTGTCGGTGCCGCCAGGGCCACGGCCCACGCGCTTGCGGTTCTTGCGGCTGCCCGGTGAGGGCTGAAGTTCGTGGAGTTTCATTCGTGCACCTCCAGCAGGTGCTTGACGGTGTTGACCATGCCGCGCAGGGCGGGCGTGTCGTTGATCTCGCGGGTGTCACCGATCTTGTGCAGGCCCAGCGACTTGACCGTCTCGACCTGGTAGCCGGGCCGGCCGATCACGCTGCGCTTCAGGGTAATCTTCAGGCTTGCCATTACTGAACGCCTCCGGTCTCGCCTCGCAGCGCGCGAACCTGCTTCGCGGTGCGGAGGTTCTTCAGGCCGTCGAACACGGCGTAGGCCACGTTGACCTTGTTGCGGCTGCCCAGTTCCTTGGACAGCAGGTTGGTGATGCCGGCCAGTTCGGCGATCGAGCGGGGCACGGTGCCCGCGATCACGCCCGTACCGGGGCCGGCGGGCTTCAGGAGCACGCGGCTGGTCGAGTTCTCGCCCACGATGTCGTGGGGAATCGTGCCGTTTTCCACGGGCACCATGATCATGTTCTTGCGCGCGATGCTCTTGGCCTTCTCGATGGCCACGGGCACTTCCTTGGCCTTGCCGATCCCCATGCCCACGCGGCCGTTGCGGTCGCCCAGGATCACCAGCGCGGCGAAGCGGAAGCGGCGCCCACCCTGGTAGGTCTTGGAGGTGCGGTTGACGAAGAGCATCTTCTCTTCGAATTCGCTGCTTTCGCGCTCCGCATTGCGGTCGTTGCGTCGATTAAAAGTCAAGGCCACCCTCCCGCGCCGCGTCTGCGAGCGCCTTCACGCGTCCGTGGTACTTGTACTGACCACGGTCAAAAACCACCTGCTTGACACCCTTGGAGAGGGCCGCTTCGGCCAGGGCCTTGCCCACGGCGGCGGCGGTGTCGGTCTTGGTGCCCGTCTTGAGGGCAGCGGAGCTGGCTGCGGCCAGCGTGACCCCCTTGGAGTCGTCGATGATCTGGGCGTAGATGTGCTTGCTGGAGCGGTACACGCTGAGGCGCAGTCTCTCGCCGGCAGCGGTACGGACTTTGCGGCGGGCGCGCAGTTTGCGCCGGATGGTCGTCTGAGCAGCCATTATTTCTTCCCTTTCCCGCCGGTGGCACCGGCCTTACCGGCCTTGAGGGCGATCTTCTCACCGAGGAAGCGCACACCCTTGCCGTGATAGGCGTCGGGCTTGCGCACCTTGCGGACGTTGGCGGCCACCTGACCGACGAGCTGCTTGTCGATGCCGCTCACGTCAATCTTGGTGGGCTCGGGCACGGTGAAGCTCACGCCCGCCGGCGGCTCGATGATGACCGGGTGGCTGTAGCCGATGGCCATTTCGAGGTTCCTGCCGGCCAGCTTGGCGCGGAACCCCACGCCCCTGAGTTCCAGGTTGATGGTGTAGCCGTCGCTCACGCCCTTGACCGCGTTGGCGACCAGCGAGCGGGTCAGGCCGTGCAGGGCGCGGTGGCGCTGCGCGTCGCTGGGGCGCTCGACCAGCAGGGTGTCGCCGTCCTGGCGGACGGTCAATTCGTTGTTGTAGGGAACCGTGAGTTCCCCCTTGGGCCCCTTGACCTTGAAGATGCCGTTCTCGGCGCTCAGGGTCACGCCGCTGGGCACGGCGATGGGTTGTTTACCAATTCGGGACATGGAAGTCCTCCCTTCAGTCCTTAAGTCAGTCGGCGCCGATCCGGCGTGCTGAGGTCAGGGTAGGTGGCTCGGGGACGGCCCCTCGCCATTGCGGTTACTCGCTCTGCTCGGCCCTTCGGGCAACCGTTACCAGAGAACGCAGATGACTTCGCCGCCGACGCCCTGCTTGCGGGCTTCGCGGTCGGGCAGCAGGCCCTTGCTGGTCGAGACCACGGCCACGCCCAGGCCACGCTGGATGCGGGGCAGGCTGTCGGCGCTCACGTAAGATCGGCGTCCAGGGCGGGAGATGCGCTCGATGTGCTTGATGACCTGTTCGCGCTTGGCGCCGTATTTCAGCGTCACTCGCAGGACATCGAACTTCTGGCCTTCGGGCACCAGGCGTTCGACAGAGGCCACGTAGCCCTCTTTGACCAGCAGCTTGGCCAGTTCTTCCTTGAACTTGGAGGCCGGGATGTCCACGGTCTCCTTGTGGGTGCGCGTCGCGTTGCGGATGCGCGTGAGCATGTCGGCGATGGGATCACTCAGCATGTGTCTCCTCCAGGGGCGCGGCGTGAGCCACTGCCCCGGCAGGTGTGTCCGGTCTCGGTCTGAGTCCGGCCACGGGTCTCCCCATTGGAATGCTTGACGGAAACAGTCCCGCCGGTTCTTCTCTTGGGTCGGAAATCCACCACTGGACGATCACCTTTCAAAGCTGACCGGTTCGTATCCAGGGGGCACAGCACGTTCGCTGCCGCGGGTGCGGCAAGAAAGAAGTGTAGCAGACCAGGCGGGGGAAGGGCAATCAGCCTTCCAACTCCACTCCCACCAGCTCGCTCAGCTCCACCAGCCGCACGTCGGCCCCCAGCGCCCGCACCGCCGCCTTCATCGGGCCGGTGTGCGAATGGCCGACGATGGCCAGCACGCGGCCGCCAGGGCAGGTCATGGTGCCCATCCTCAGCCGGGCGGCCATGAACAGGTTACGGGCCTCCCAATCGGCCAGCTTGGCGCGGCCCGGCAGGCCCAGGCGCAGATTCGCCTCCCGCTCCAGGCTGTCGTTGCTGACCAGGGTGTCTGGCCGGTTCAGGAGCAGCAGCGTTTCCCAGTACTCTGACGACTCCCCGCGCTGCTGGGCCTGCGCGCGGACAAACGGATGAGCATTCAGCCACTCCTGGAACTCAGGGGCCCTCACGCCCGCCCCGAATGCCCGCTCCTGCTCAGGCGTCATCTCGGCCACAGGGAAATCGTCGAACAGGCACAGGCGGGAATGGCCCAGGGCGCGGGCCACCGCCACGCCCAGGCGCACGCTCTCCGCCGGGCTCCGCAACAGGTCGCTCAATCCCTGGGCGAGAGGCGGCGTCAGGGGCAGATCCGGTGTCCAGTGCAGCAGCACGTTCCAGGGTTCGAAGGCCGCCAGATGAGCCATGACGCGCTGCCCTGTCTCCAGCGCCGGATCGTCGGCCTGCCGGGCGGCCTCGGCCCTCGTCCAGCCGGTCGCCTCCTGCGCCTCTCGTCCCAGCGCCCGCGCCTGCGGATAGCCGCCATAGTTCAGCTCGTCCAGCCACCCGCCCTGCCGGTCGTACAGCTCCACCAGCTCTCCGGGCAGCACCTCGACCCCGACCAGATCAGGCCTCCAGGCCTGGAGCCGAGCGGAGGTGCGGGCCAGGGCGGCGTCCGGCACATCGGCACCCAGATGCAGGCTGCCCACGATCAGCACCTCGGTGGGCGGGCCGGTGAAGGTCGTCATGGCCAGAGGATAGGCAGAGAACACGCTCACCGCTGTCCCAAGTGCGGGCGGAGTCCGGCGCCCCATGAAAAAACCCCCGTTTCCGGGGGCATCTTCTCAACTCTCCGCTTACCAGCTGGCTTTCTTCACGCCTGGCAGCTCACCCTTGTGGGCCATCTCGCGGATGCAGATGCGGCACATGCCGAAGAAGCGGTAGAAGCCGCGGGCCCGGCCGCAGCGCGAGCAGCGGCTGTAGTTCTGCACGGCGAACTTATGTCCGCGCGCAGCCTTCACAACTTTCGAGGTATTCGCCATTGGTCATCCGTCCTTATTTGCGGAAGGGAAGGCCCATCGCCTGGAGCAGCGCGCGGGCTTCCTCATCGGTCTTGGCGGAGGTGACGATGGTGATGTCCATTCCGCGCGTCTTGTCCACCATGTCGTAGGTGATCTCCGGGAAGATCAGCTGTTCCTTGATGCCCAGGTTGTAGTTCCCGCGGCCGTCGAAGGCGTTGGGGTTGATCCCACGGAAGTCGCGGATCCGCGGCAGGCCGATGTTGATCAGCTTCTCCAGGAACACGTACATGCGCTCACCGCGCAGCGTGACCTTGATACCCACGGGCATCCCCTGGCGCAGCTTGAAGTTCGAGATGCTCTTCTTCGCCTTGGTGATGATGGGCTTTTGCAGCGTGATCAGGCCCAGTTCCTTGGCCGCCTTGTCGATGGCCTTGGAGTCCTCCTTGGAAGAGCCCAGGCCCTCGTTCACCACGATCTTCTCGATGCGGGGCACGGCCATCACGGAGGAGTAGCCGAACTGCTGCATCATCGCGGCGCGAACCTGTTCGTTGTATTTCTGCTTGAGCTGTTGCATATGGGTTCCTTCGAGCGGTCTCGCAGTTTTTCAGCGAGCGCCGCTCAGGCCGCTCCGTGTCCGCCGGTCTCGGCGGGGAGCGGCCCGGAGTGGTCAGTCGATGTTCTTGCCGCTGGCGACCGCGACACGGACTTTCTTGCCGTCCACGACTGTTTTACGGATACGGGTGGCCTTGCCGGTCTCGGGATCGACAATGCTGACCTTGGAGGCGTGCAGGGCAAGCTCGCGCTGTTCCTGGCCGCCCTGGGGGTTGCCGGCCGAGGGCTTGACGTTCTTGGTGACCATGTTCACGCCTTCCACGACGACCTTCTGGTCGCGGGGCAGCGCGAGCAGCACCTTGCCGGTCTGGCCCTTGTGCTTGCCGCTGCGGACGATCACGGTGTCGCCCTTTTTCACGTGCAGCTTGTCGTTGTGGTGGCTTCCGGCGCTAGGACGGGGCATTACAGCACCTCCGGGGCCAGGGAGATGATCTTCATGAAGCGGCGGTCGCGCAGCTCACGGGCCACTGGCCCGAAGACGCGCGTGCCACGCGGCTCGCCCTGATTGTTGATGATGACGGCGGCGTTCTTGTCGAAACGGATGGTGCTGCCGTCGGCGCGCTTGATGGCGTGGCTGGTGCGCACGACCACGGCCTTGACGACGTCGCCGGCCTTCACGGTGCCGCGCGGGGCGGCGTCCTTGACCGAGGCGACGATGATGTCACCCACGTGGGCGTAGCGCTTGTTGCCGCCGCCCCCGGTGGTCAGGCCCTTGCCGCCGATGCCGGAGTTCAGCACGCGAATGCACATGATCTCGCGGGCGCCGGAGTTGTCCGCCACGTCCAGGCGGGACTGGGGCATGATCATGCCTGGCCCCCTTCCGTCTCGACGGCGGTGGTCTCGATGCCGCGGGGGCGCTCGATCAGCTTGGTGACCTTCCAGGTCTTGGTCTTGGAGATCGGGCGCACGGCGATGATCTCGACGCGGTCACCGATCTTGTATTCATTCTTCTCGTCGTGGGCCGCGTACTTGTGGCTGCGGGTCACGATCTTGCCGTACAGCGGGTGGGCGAAGCGGCGCTCCACCTTGACGCTCACGGTCTTATCGGCCTTGTCGCTGACGACGACGCCGGTAAAGGTCTTCTTCATGCCTGCTCTCCCTTGGCCAGCTCCGTCCGGATGGTGTGGAGCTGAGCGACTTCGCGGCGCAGAATGGTCACGCGGTGCGGCTGGGCCAGGGTGCCCACGGCCGCCTGGAAGCGCAGCTCCATCAGTTCCTTCTTGCGGGCGTCGATTTCCTTGGCGAAATCCTCCGCCTTCAGTTCACGCATTTCACTGGGCTTCATCGTAGACCTCGCGCTTGACCATCTTGGTCTGGATGGGCAGCTTGTGACCGGCCAGGCGGAAGGCTTCCTTGGCCTGCTCCTCGGTCACGCCAGAGACTTCGAACATCACGCGGCCGGGCTTGACCACGCTGACCCAGAACTCCACGGCGCCCTTCCCTTTCCCCATTCGGGTTTCGGCGGGCTTCTTCGTCACGGGCTTGTCGGGGAAGATGCGGATGTAGATCTTGCCCCCACGGCGGAAGTGACGGCTCATGACGATGCGGCAGGCCTCGATCTGGTTGCTCTTGATCCAGGCGGGCTCCACGGCGATCAGACCGTAGTCGCCGAAGGCCACGTAATCGCCGCCCTTGGCGTCGCCGGTCATCCGGCCACGGTGCTGTTTACGGAACTTGGTGCGCTTCGGGAGAAGCATCATTCACCTCCGGTGCGCCGGCGGGCAGTGGGCCGGCGACGGTTGGGGCGGTCGCCACCTTCGGGGCGGCGCTCGTCCTGCTTGCGCTGGGGGCGGGCGAAGGACTCGGTCTTGCCGCCGATGACCTCACCGTTGAACACCATGACCTTGATGCCCAGGATGCCGTAGGTGGTGCGGGCCAGCGCGGTGCCGTAGTCGATGTCGGCGCGCAGGGTGTGCAGCGGCACGCGGCCCTCGCGCACGGTCTCGCGGCGGGCCTGCTCGGCCCCGCCCAGGCGGCCCGAGAGCACGACCTTGACGCCGCGCGCGCCGGACTCCATGACGCGCTGGGCGGCCTGCTTCATGGCGCGGCGGAAGGCGAAGCGGCGCTCGATCTGCTCGGCGATCCGCAGCGCCACCAGCGGCGCGGAGATGTTCGGGTTGGGGATCTCGGCGACGTTCACGGCCACCGTGCCGGCGGACACCAGCTTCTCGATGTCGCCGCGCAGCTTCTTGATGGAGTCGCCGCCCTTGCCGATCACGATGCCGGGCTTCGCGGCGGAGATGATCACGTTGACCTGCTGGCCCGCGCGCTCGATCTCGATACGCGCGATGCCGGCGGCAGCCAGTTCCTTGTTCACGAGGTTACGGATCTTCTCGTCCTCGCGCAGCAGGCCGGCGTACTGCTTCTTGCCAGCGTACCAGCGGCTGTTCCAGCCCCGGGTGATGCCCAGGCGGAAGCCGTTCGGGTTGATTTTGTTGCCCATAGCTTATTTCCCCCGGCGGGCAGCTTCGCGCTCGCCCACGATGATGGTGATGTGGCTGGTGCGCTTCTTGAGGATGTTCGCGGTGCCACGTGCGCGGGGGATCAGCCGCTTGAGGGTCGGACCGGCGTCCACGTAGGCCGCCGTGATCACGAGGCGGTCTTCGAGCATCTCGTCGTTGTGCAGCGCGTTGTGCTTGGCGCTGTTGAGCACCTTCATGACCGGCTCGGAGGCCGCGCGCGGGATGAAGCGCAGCAGGTCTTCGGCGTCGCGCACGGACTTGCCACGGATCACGTCGACCACCAGGCGCACCTTGCGGGGGCTGATACGCACGTACTTCGCCACGGCGTAGCCGGGACGGCGCAGCTTGACCTGCTGCTTGCGCTGCTTCTTGTTGCGGAAGGTCTGTTCAGGGGCTGGAGCGGTCATTTCTTCTTGCTCCCCTTGGCGGACTTCTCGGAACCGTGCCCCCGGTAGGAGCGGGTGGGCGAGAACTCACCGAGCTTGTGGCCGATCATCTGCTCGTTCACGAACACCGGGATGTGCTGCTTGCCGTTGTGCACGGCGATGGTGTGGCCGATCATCTCGGGCACGATGGTGGAGCGGCGGCTCCAGGTCTTGATGACCTTCTTGGTCTTCGAGTCGTTCTGAACGTCCACCTTCTTCAGGAGGTGGTCGTCCACGAACGGCCCTTTCTTCAGGCTACGGGGCATACGCTACCCTCCTTACTTCCCGCCGCGGCGGGTGATGATGAACCGGTCGGAGACCTTGCGCTTCTTGCGGGTCTTGAGACCCTTACTGGGCTGACCCCAGGGCGAGACGGGCACGCGGCCAGCGCCGGTGCGGCCTTCACCACCGCCGTGCGGGTGATCCACCGGGTTCATGGCCGAGCCACGCTGATGCGGCTTCTTGCCCAGCCAGCGCGAGCGGCCGGCCTTACCCAGCACGATGTTCTTGTGCTCGGCGTTGCCCACGGTGCCCAGGGTGGCGTAGCACTCCGAGTGGATGCGGCGCAGCTCGCC